>NZ_CAWNNO010000011.1:0-326539 GCF_963876085.1 Synechococcus sp. BDU 130192
AGATCTCGAGTCAGCGGCGATCGCCGCTTGGGTGGTTTCTGCCAGTTGGGTGAGGGGCGTTTTTAGGGGGAGTGGCGCCGGGGCTGGGGGAGGAGAAACCTGTTCAGAGAGGAGCTGTTGGCTCGTTACGTTGTCGGGGGGAGTAACCGTGGGGACGGAGCGTAGGTTCGCCGCGCTAAGAATGGTGCCAATACAAGCACTAACGCCGACACCCACGATGAGTAAACGGAGAGGATATAGGAGGGGCCGGGGTAATTTGAGGCGTGCTTGGCGGACTGGGCGGCGGGAACGGCGATTTGTCCTTGGAGAGTTGGGAGGGGCCTGGAGCGCGATCGCCTGGGGGGAATTCCCTTGCCGATGACGGGCTTCAAAGGCGATCACCTTAGTATTGGTCGCAGCATTCAATGATCGTGGCGCTGGGGATTTTCTGCGTTTAGAACGACGGGACTTACCAACCACTGACGACTCCTACCTTGACTTTGGGGTAACTGAAATAGATTTTTTTCATTATGCCTGAAGACTTTGGCGATCGCTTCCCCTTTCTCAAAATTTTGTCAGCTCGCTGCAGCCCAAGGGAAAATTTAGAGAATCATGGCCAGCCTCTGTAACGCCATTGAGCCAAAAGCAGGAACAGATCGTGGTGTTGCGTCTTGGACAAGGCGATTTAAATTAAATTTGTATCCTATTTTTCAATCAGGATAAATTTTTGAGCTTTGGGGAGAATCTAAATTGATTTAGTAATTTGGCGATCGCCTTTTTGCGAAAAAAATAGCTTTCATGCTTAAAAATCCAGGTTAAAAAATGATCGCTTTATGCTGAATTTCACTTTGGGTCAGTAAAAGGACTGTTAAAATTTGCTTAAATACTCAAGCCAATTTAGGGGAAATAATTAAGGTAATTCTCCCCTCCAAAATAACTGACAACAATGCTACAAAAATAATTCGGGGTGTTGTGTATGGTGAGTTTTTCTGGTGCTTTGACCTGGGAAAGTCTGCGGGGCTTTTTGACGGGGCGGATGTATATGCCCCACGGAAGCTGCTATCTATGGCAAACCCCTCTAGTCGGTCTACATCTGATGGCGAATTTGCTTACGGCGATCGCCTATTTTTCGATCCCGATTATGCTGGTTTATTTTGTCAAAAAGCGGCAGGATATGCCTTTTTCACGGGTGTTTATCCTATTTAGTACTTTCATTACTGCCTGTGGAATTGGTCACTTTTTAGATATGTTGACCCTCTGGTTTCCCATTTATTGGATTGATGGGATCGAAGGCAGTTTTACGGCTTTGATTTCCTGCTATACCGCCATAGAACTGTATACTCTTTTACCAAAATTTTTAGCGCTCAAAAGCCCGGAAGAGTTGGCAATTATCAACCAAAAATTACAACTCGAAGTGCAGGAACGCCAGAAAGCAGAAAGCATTTTGAGTCGTATTGTGGCGGGGACGGCTGCGGTCACAGGACGTGATTTTTTCTCGGCCCTAGCGGAAAATTTGGCGATCGCCCTTGATGTTTGTTATGTCGCCATTCGTGAAATCCTCGACAACGACACTCATTCGCCACAAATCCTTGCCACCTGGAAAAACCCTAAATTTCCCTCGATCCCAGCAGTGGCGATCGCCTCCCCTGCTACGGAATCCAACACCAGTCAAACGCTCCAGTTCCCGATCCAAGACCGCAATTCTCGCACCATCGGCACCCTCCATGTGCAGCACTATCAACCCACCATTGACCAAGAGCTAGCCACAAAATTAACCCGTATTTTTGCCGCCCGGGCCGCCGCAGAAATTGAGCGGAAACGCGCCCTAGACGAACTTGCCTGGGCCAATAATCAACTCGAAACCATTAATAACCAACTCGAAGAAAAGGTCGCCGCCCGCACCCAAGCGCTCAAAACAGTGAACGAAACGCTCCGGAGCAGTGAAGCCCGTTACCGCAGTTTAGTGCTCAATATCCCCGGCGCTGTGTACCGTTGTCTCCCTGATGAACAATGGACAATGGAGTTTCTTTCCAATGGCATTGAACCAATGACCGGCTACCCGGCAACGGATTTTTTACATAATCAAATTCGTGCCTTCGGAGACATTATCCACCCCGAAGATTACCCACGGGTTCTTGCTTCTTTGGGCACACTCACCCCCGATAATCCCACCTATACCGATGAATACCGTCTTGTGCGCGTTGACCAAAACATTTGTTGGGTCTTTGAACAGGGACGGGGGATTTTTGATGAAACAGGCAAATTGATTTGTCTAGAAGGAGTAATTATTGAAGTCACTGACCGCAAACTGGCTAGCCAAGCCCTCGATCAAGAGCGGCGGCAACTGCGGCAACTGATCCAAAATATGCCCGTGGCGATGGCGATGTTAGACAAAAAGCTATGTTACGTGGCCCATAGTCATCAGTGGCTTGTTGACTACCAGCTTGGGGAAGAAACCCTCGTGGGGCGATCGCACCGTGAAGTTTTTGGCAATTTCCAGGAAGACTACCAACAGCACCTCCAAACAGCCCTAAGCGGTCAGGTAATTACCTGCGAAGAAGATTGCTACGTCCAGCATGATGGCAAAAAACAGTATCTCAAATGGACAGTCCAACCCTGGTATCACAGGGAAAATCAAGTGGGTGGGGTAGTGATTGTCACCCAAAATATTAATGATCTTGTCGAAGGTCGTGAGGCTGCCCTCGCTGCATCCCGCCTTAAATCGAGCTTTTTGGCGAATATGAGCCACGAAATTCGCACTCCCATGAACGGCATTCTCGGCATTGCGGAGCTTTTACAAACGACTCAACTGAATCCCCAGCAACAGGATTTTATAAAAACCCTCAGCCAAAGCGCGAACCATTTACTTTATGTGATCAACGATATTCTGGACTTTTCTAAGTTAGAAGCCGGGGAAATGCACCTCGAATCCGTGCCTTTACAGATTATTGACTGTGTGGAGTCGGTGGCGGAGTTGCTGGCGATCCAGGCCCAAACGAAACAAGTGGAATTGATCACCACCATTGATCCGCAACTGGGAGGGACAGTTACGGGAGATTCGATGCGGTTGCGGCAGATATTGACGAATTTAGTTGGTAACGCGATTAAGTTTACCCATCGGGGTTCTGTGGTGATCCGCGCTCTACCCATGGCCGAAGATGAGGCTTCTGTTTTGGTGAAGTTTGAGGTCATTGACACTGGGATTGGCATTGACAAAGCAGATCAAGCAAAATTATTCCGGTCTTTTTCCCAGGTGGATCCGTCTACGACAAGGGAATATGGGGGAACAGGTCTCGGTTTGGCGATCGCCAAACATTTGGTCAGTCTCATGGCCGGAGATATTGGTTTAGAAAGTAGTCCTGGCCAAGGTTCAACCTTTTGGTTTACGGCCCGTTTCCAACGATTAGAAATGCCCTCTCCCCTGCCCCAACTGGCCCCTTGCCGGGTTCTCCTCATTGACTCCCAGCCCTTGTCTTTAGAAGCGACGCGTCGGCAGCTCAGTCACTACGGGGTCAGTGTCACGGCCTATGGGGATTTTATGGGGGGAATCCTCGCCCTCGAACAACAGGATAGTTTTGATCTGATGCTCTTGGCTTTACCCATTATTGGTAATCAGGCAGGCATCGAAACGGTTTTAGATAAAGTAAAAACGCTCCTCCCCCGGGAAAATTTAGTGCTGCTGCTATCGGCGGTGGATTATCCTCGCTTAAAAAATTGGCTGCAGCCCCAAGGACTCCGTTATCTTCTCCGCCCCCTCCAACAGGAAGCGCTACTACGTTGCCTCCAAGCGGAAAAAAGGCTGGATCAGACAATGGCAGATGACCCAGATTTTGATTGGACTTTAGCAGAAATTTTGGGTGATCAGGGGGAGCGATCGCCAGATATTCAAATCCTCGTGGTCGAAGATACGCCCATTAACCAAACGGTTATTCTCAATCAGCTTGAAATTATTGGTTTTCGCAGCATCGATTGTGTGAGTAATGGCCGCGAAGCCCTCACTCGGCTCCAACAGCGGACCTATGACCTGATTTTGATGGATTGTCTGATGCCGGAACTAGATGGCTATACGACCACGGAAATGATCCGTCAACAAGAACAGGAGGATACCCACCAATTGATTATCGCGATGACGGCCAATGCGATGAAAGGCGATCGCGAAAAATGTCTAGCGGCGGGGATGGATGGCTACATTGCCAAACCCACCAGTATTAAGACCCTCCGTCAGGTCATCGATAAGTGTTTACAAAAGTCCGAAAAAAGTCGATCCGTAGGGGCGATCGCCGCGCCAACGATCCAGGAAAATCCAGAAATGGCAACAGATCCTGACACGCCTGTAGATCTAACACAATTGGTGCATTTTTATGGCAATAATCCCAATTTCCACCGGGAAGTGTTCGTACAATTCCTCGAATTTGCGCCCGGTTATCTACAAGCACTCCAAGGGGCGATCGCCAATCGGGATGCCGCAAAAATTTCCTACGAAGCCCATCGCCTCAAGGGAGCCGCCAGTAGCGTGAGTGTTCGTAAAATTCCAGACTGGTGCATTGCCATCGAATTCGCCCTCGCCACCGAAAACTACGCCACGATCCAGACGCTTTCCCAGCAGATCGAAACCCATTTCCAGGCAGCCCACCAGTTTATCCAGACCTACCTCGAATCCCCCGACTGATGGCCGAACAACCCTTGATCTCAGAGTTCTGAGCGGCGAATATCTTGCTCGGCTTGCTTTCTCAAAAGGCGATCGCGGCGGCTATGGTAGAGCTTCGTTTCCTCTGGGGTCATCTGGGTCGGATCCAGGATAATCAACCCATGGAAATTTAACGCCGGATAAACCTTTAAATGGGGTAAACATTCCTCCAGGGCTTGCAACACAAGGCCATAGACATCCGCTAAAAAATAGTCAAAGGCCTCTGGCTGATCCCGTTGCCGATAGCCCACTGCCTGCTCCAGGTCTTTTTGGGAAATAATATAGCCCGCCTCAAATTGTGAAAACTCCAACATCGCTGCCCATACTTAAATTGATCCAAGGAAAAACATAAAACAAAAAATCCCCCAAGGAGGGGGAGCCATTCGGTATTTAAAGAGATATCTATACCGCTTGGGGTTGTTGGGGTTGCCGTTGGGGCTGGAATTGGAACAGGGAGTAAACCACGTTCCGGCGGATGTCGATCATCATCTCCAGGAACATTTCGTAACCCTCTTGTTTGTATTCGATCAAAGGATCTTTTTGACCATAGCCCCGTAAGCCGACAGATTCCCGTAGGGCATCAATGGCCTGGAGGTGTTCCCGCCAGAGGGTATCGATCTGCTGGAGGATAAAGAATCGTTCTGCCTGGCGCATCAAACCGGGTTGACTTTTCTCCACCTGGGCTTCCTTGAGGTCGTAGGCTTTGCGCACTTCTTCATGGAGGAAGGTTTTGATTTCGGGGACGGTCATATCCTCAATATCTTTGGGTTCTAGATCTTCGAGGAGGTAGATAAATTCCTTCGCTTTATCGAGGAGCTTATCGAGTTTCCACTCTTCGGGGGGCAGTTCCGGGTTAACGTAGGCCTCAACAATTTCGCTCATGGTCTTTTCGGCGTATTGGATAACCTGCTCTTTGAGATCTTGCCCTTCTAAGACCCGACGGCGTTCAGCGTAAATGGCCCGCCGTTGATTGTTCATTACTTCGTCGTACTCAAATACCTGTTTCCGGGCGTCGTAGTAGAAGGTTTCGACTTTCTTCTGGGCACCTTCGAGGGAGTTGGTGAGCATTTTTGATTCGATGGGCATGTCTTCTTCGACCCGGAAGGCATTCATCAAACCAGCCACGCGATCGCCCCCGAAAATGCGCAGGAGATTATCTTCGAGACTGAGGAAAAATCGTGTCGAACCAGGGTCCCCTTGACGACCGGCCCGGCCCCGCAGTTGGTTATCGATCCGGCGGGATTCGTGGCGTTCTGTCCCAATGACGTGAAGACCGCCGTTTTGAATCACCTCGTCATGCTCCACGCTGGTGAGGTCATGGTAGGTTTTTTCGATGGCATGGTATACCGTCCGCAATTTTTGCACCACAGGATCGGCGGTGGGGGCATTTTCCGAGGCGATCGCCAATTTCTCTTCGGCCTCTAGTTCCGTCAAACTTTGGTTGCCATATTGATCAACCGCGAATTTTACCGCTTCCTTAAGCTGCTGTTCTAGGTCTGTGGGCAGTTCCGTTGGATAAATGTCGAGGGTGGTTTTCCAGGTTTTTTTCTTCTGTTTATTGTTGGTGTCAAAACCCTGGCCGCCGCTGTTTTTACCACTACCGGCGATCGCAAAATTGCCCTCATCCTCTGGTTTAACGATCTGGGGCATAAAATATTCACGCATCTTCAGGCGAGCCATATATTCCGAGTTCCCGCCGAGGATAATATCTGTACCACGACCCGCCATATTTGTGGCGATCGTTACAGCCCCTTTACGACCCGCCTGGGCGACAATTTCCGATTCCTTCTCGACATTTTCCGGTCGCGCATTCAAGAGATTATGGGGAATACCCAACTCATGGAGATAGGCCGAAATAATCTCTGACTTTTCTACGCTGGTGGTACCGACTAGTACCGGCCGCCCTGTTTCGTGCATCTGGGCACATTCTTCGGCAACGGCGCGCCACTTCGCTTTTTCGTTTTTGTAGACCACATCCGCCAGATCTTGCCGCTTGGTGGGGCGATTGGTGGGGATGATCGTCACCTCAAGATTATAGACCTTTTCAAATTCTGTTTCTTCGGTTTTGGCTGTCCCCGTCATCCCAGAAAGTTTGGGATAGAGCAAGAAAAAGTTTTGGTAGGTAATATTGGCGAGGGTCTGGGTTTCTTTTTGGATTGTGACCCCCTCTTGGGCTTCGATCGCCTGGTGAAGACCATCGCTCCAGCGTCGTCCTGGCATAATCCGGCCCGTAAATTCATCGACGATCACCACTTCATCGCCGCGTACGATGTAGTTCACATCTTTTTTAAACAGTTCCTTGGCTTTGACGGCATTGAAAATGTAGTGGGCCCAAGGATTTTGCTCATCGTATAAATCCGTAACCCCCAGTAATTGTTCTGCTTTAGCAAACCCTTCATCCGTCATCAAAACGTTGCGGGCTTTTTCATCTACTTCATAGTCGCCGGGGCCGTCTTCCTCGACTTGGGGAACCAACTGTTTCGCAATTTCCGCCGCTTGGAGATATTTTTCGGTGGGGCGTTCGATCTGCCCAGAAATAATCAGAGGTGTTCTGGCTTCATCAACAAGGATCGAATCGACTTCGTCAATGATGCAGTAGTTAAAGGGACGCTGCACTACTTCTTGGATCGTGGTGGCCATATTGTCCCGCAAATAATCAAACCCTAGTTCAGAGTTGGTGGTGTAGGTAATATCGCAGCGGTAGTTTTCAATCTTTTCGGCTGGCCCCATGCTGGACTGGATTAGCCCCACAGTAAGGCCCAAGAAACGGTGTACCTGCCCCATCCATTCGGCGTCCCGGCGGGCAAGGTAATCGTTCACGGTGACCACATGAACCCCTTTCCCCGTGAGACCGTTGAGATAGGCGGGCAGGGTGGCAACGAGGGTTTTCCCTTCCCCGGTTCTCATCTCGGCGATTTGCCCTTTATGGAGGACGATCCCCCCCAAAAGCTGGACATCGTAGTGGCGCATCTGGAGCACTCGCCAAGCGGCTTCGCGAACGACGGCAAAGGCTTCGGGGAGGATTTCGTCTAAAATTTCTTCGGTTTCTTCGTCGCTATTGGCTTTGTCGAGCTTGGCACGAAATTCTACGGTTTTTTGGGCTAGGGCTTCGTCTGTAAGGTTGGCAAAATCCTCTGCGAGCAGGTTGATTTCAGCGACGAGGGGCTGAAACCTTTTGAGTTTGCGGGCGTTGGGGTCACCGAATAGCTTCTTAAACATAGGATTTTGATTACAAACGGAGGATTAGGGGAAAAATATACTCATTGCGCTGGCACTGACTAAACGCCATTTCTCCAATTTTGGGTCTGGCGTTGGGCGATCGCAAATATTAATTCAATAACTTTTTTTAATTATGGTATCACTCCCGTTTTCGGTGAGAGAGTGGGGAAAATACGCCAGGCCATAGAATTCTATCGGCGATTAAAAGGTGATCGCCCCTGGCATTTGGCTCGTGAATACCAAAGCAAGCCACAATCTGACGCATCATAATTTGCGCAACCGTGACAGGCAATATTCCTGGAGCAGGCAACCGAATACCAAGGACGGAGAGACGTTTGGCCGGGTCTAGGCTTTAGTAAATTCGAGGCCGTTTTCCGCCGCATAACGTTCCATAAACCGCATAAAACGATCCCATTCAGCGGTCGAGCGCATCACCAAGCGCGCTTCAATAATGCGTGGTTTCCCATCATAAAATTTTGCTTTGACTTCGCGGGTGACAATTTCGCCTTCTTCGTCGATGAGGTACATACCCGTAATTTCATCGGTACTTTCTTGGGCGAGGGCGGCGGGATCTTCAAAGGAAAATACAGCGGTGCCGGTACTACCATCGGGGGAACGGGTTAAGCGGATACCGGGAACTTCAGGTTCATTAACGCCTTGGGAAAACTGAATAACGGCCATAATAATTTAATTTTTCTTCATATATTTGTGCCCCTATCTTCTCATACTCCCATCGGTTTGTTGATGGCCTGGATCGGGAAAAGCGGGACTTTTTTGACAAAAGCCTGGGGGAAAATCAGGGATTAATCGAGGTTATTTGTTTCTAATTCCCAGGGCTGTTGGGCGTTCACGGTTTTCAAAATCTGTTCAAAGATCGACCGACAATGGTTATCGGTATGGAGGGGGAGTTCTTGGTTTTTCGCCACAAAATCCACTTGCAGTTTGCCATCTTGAACTTTGTTGCGGTCAAATAAGACTTCAAGCTCCACAAGTTTGGTGAAAGAGACATTGCCGGGTTTTTCTTTGGCCATGATGTAACCTCCCGTCTCATAGGTGAGGTTGAGGTCGCATTCCTGGATGATATCCCTGAGGGAAGCGAGCATCTCTGGTTCGGAGAGTCCAACGAAGTAGGAGCAAGTATAACGCGCCATAAAAAATATCTTTCAACCATGCTGAAGCATTCTTTTTTATCTTACCGAACGGGAGGCCCCTAACCGAATGATTTCTCTCGATCAGGTTCTTGGTCAACCCCAAGCCGTCTCACTCTTGCGTCAGGCGATCGCCCAGGATCGTCTGGCTCCTGCCTACCTATTTGCGGGGCCAGAGGGCATTGGTCGCAGTTTGACAGCCAGGGGTTTTACGACGGCCCTTATGACCCAGGAAGTACCAGAAGCAGCCCAACGTCTGATTCGTTATAAGCTCCTAAAGAATAATCACCCCGATTTGCTGTGGGTAGAACCCACCTACCAGCACCAAGGCAAACTCTACACCCCAGCCCAGGCCCAGGAAGCTGGCTTAAAACGGAAGGCACCGCCCCAGATTCGCATTGAACAGATCCGCCAATTGGGGGAATTTCTCAGTCGTCCGGCCCTGGAAGCTCCTCGTTGTGTGGTGGTGATCGAGGCGGCCCAGACCATGGCAGAGGCTCCGGCCAATGCTCTTTTAAAAACCCTAGAGGAACCCGGCAACGCGACGTTAATTTTACTGGCCCCCAGTGGCGATAGTTTGTTGCCGACCCTCGTTTCCCGCTGCCAAAAGATCCCCTTTTATCGCCTTTCCCAGGACGATGTGGCGCAAATTTTAACGGCCCAAGGTTATCAACACATTTTGGCCGATGAAACGATTTTGGCGATCGCCCAGGGGAGTCCTGGTGCCGCGATCCAGATTTACGAGCTACTAAGTAATGTCCCCCAGGATTTATTACAAAGCCTCCAGCAACTCCCCCAAAACCCTCTTAGCGCTTTTAGCCTCGCGAAGGAAATTCACAATGCCCTTGACATAGAAGTGCAATTGCAACTCATTGACTACCTCCAATATCAGTACTGGCAACGGTTTCGCAATGATCAACTGATCCAGCGCCTCGAAACCACCCGAAAATACCTCCGTAATTATGTTCAGCCCCGTCTCGTGTGGGAAACTTTTTTCTTAGAATTTTGCCAAACTAGCCCTTAACACCACTGCTGCTGTCACTGGGGATGATGTAGCGCTGTAGGAAAACAAACAGGATCATCACTGGCAAGATGGAGATAATCGAACCCGCCGCGATCAAGCGCCAATCGAGGGAAAATTGGCCCGCCAAGGTCGCTACTCCCAGGGGCAAAGTATAAAATTCCGGACGATCAATGACGATCAGCGGCCAGAGAAAATCGCTCCAGGCACCGATAAAGACAAAAATTGCCAGGGTAATCAAAGCCGGACGCACGGCAGGCACCATAATGTGCCACCAAATACCCAGTTCCGAACAGCCATCCATGCGGCCCGCTTCTTCTAATTCCTTGGGCACCCCTTGAAACGCCTGTCGTAGCAAGAAAATTCCAAAGGCAGAGGCCAGACTGGGAAAAATAATCCCCAAGTAAGTATTACGCAGACCAAGCTGTACCGTCAGGACATACAGGGGAATCATCACGATCTGAAAGGGGATCATGATTGTCGAGACGATGGTGGCAAAAATAGCATCCCGGCCCCGGAAGTCCAGACGTGCTAGGGGATAGGCGGCCAAGGCACAAAACAGAAGATTGAAGCCCACGGTAAGAACCGCAACGAGGGTGCTATTGAAGAGGTAGCGGCCAAAGGGATGTTGTTGCCAGACGGTGACGAAATTATTCAGGGTCGGCGCTTGGGGAATGAGTTGGGGTGGAAAGCTAAAGACGTTTTCGGTGGGGGATTTGAGGGCGGTGCTCAACAACCAGAGCAGGGGAAAAAGCATCACTAGGGCGATCGCCCCCAGAAGGAGATAAGTGGCAGCGGTTTTCAGGCGATTCATGGAGGGCCGACAGAGAAGATTGCAGCCTTATTTTGTCACATTCGGCTGGGGATCTCGGCAAGGAAAACGTTAGGCAAAGTGTTGAAAGGTTTGGGTTTGGCTTAAGGGCATGGTTTGGCCTGCTGCATTGGCGAGCGCCACCGTTTGCTCGGCGGTAATCTGGCCGATAATCGCCCCTTGACCTGAAAGCTTGACCAGGAGCTGTTCCGCCGCCGTCGGGGGGAGACAAAGCACCAGTTCAAAATCCTCGCCACCATACAAAGCCCACCGCAAAGCCGTTTCTGGATTTTGATAACGCCGGAGGGCCGGGGACAAGGGGATTTTCTCCGCTTCCACTACGGCACCGACACCACTGCGTTGACAAATTTGCAGCACGGCATCGGCTAAGCCATCGCTACTATCCATCCCTGCTGGGGGCGAATCTGAGGGGTTTAAATACGCCAGCACATCCAGGCGGGGTTGAGGTGTTTGGTGGGCGCGGATCAAGGCTTGGCGATCGCCTATAGATAGAGTTTGGGCGTGAGAATCACCATGGAGCAGCAATTCCAGACCCGCATGGGAATCCCCGTGGCAACCCGTGACGAGAATCACGTCGCCCACTTTTGCGGTACTGCGTTGAATCGCGCGGTGCGGTGACACGACCCCAAAGGCCGTAATGCCGATGGTTTTTACTGGCGATCGCGTCAAATCTCCACCGACTAGAGGCGTACTGTAGCGCCCCAAACAAGCAGCCAACCCTTGATAAAGCTGGTCGAGCCAAAGAATCGGTGTTTCTGGGGGCAGAGATAAACCCACAGTAATGCCGATTGGCGTTGCTCCCATCGCCGCTAGATCCGATAAATTTGCCGCCACTGCGCGCCAGCCCACTTTCTCTGGAGGCATCGTGCGATCGCCAAAATGCACCCCATCCACTAGCACATCCGTCGTCACGACCAAATTCTGACCAGGGGGAAACCCTAAAACCGCTCCATCATCGCCGATAATTTCTGCCGGACAAAACCGCTGCAGCCGCTGGAGAATCTCCGCTTCCCCAAAATCCTTGAGACATTTCATTTCTGCCATGGTTCTTTAGCCAAGCCCTCCATCATGAACCGTTTACCCCTCGAAAAAGTATAGTAATTGACTAAATCCATTACTTGTTCTGTAAAATCGAGGAAAGAGTAATGGACTATGACAACATGGGTACCAAAAATAAAGCCGTCACCGCCTATCTCCCCGAGGAAATTGAAGCACGTCTGACCGCTTTTTGTTTGGAAAATGGTCTGTCCCGCCAAGGCAAAAAAAGCGGCAAAGAGAAGCCCGCTCTGGGCACAGGCATTATCGAAGTGCTGCGGATCTTTTTTAGTGCTGACCTCAATGGCAATAGCTCTACCCCTGTTTTAGACAAAGATGAACTCCAGGCCATTGTCTCTAAAACCCTCCCCAGTAATGTACCAACCCAGGAATGGGTACAAACGGAAATTCAACAGGCGATCGCCCAGCTCAAGTCCGAATTAAACAGCCCGGCCCAAACCACCGAAACCCAGCCCAGCCCCGAAAAAAAAAGTCCTCTTGTCCTGAAACAAGCTGATCTCGCCCGCCGCCTCCGTTCCAATCCCTCGACCCTCAGTCGCCACAATCAAAAAGGGGGCCAACATTTTGCCCAGTGGTCGAAGGCCAAAGATCCCGAATCTGTCGCCTGGCAATACCGTGGCGTCGAAGAAAATAGCAAAATGTATGAAACGATCGAGCTTTGAACTAAGTGTCTTTCGCGTTTTGATGTTTTTCTAAGCGATAACTTTGGACTTTCCAAGGTTGAATCGGGATGTCAATTATTTGTGAAATCGTATCTTCTAAACCATTCACTTGCTCTGTGATGGTTAACCCCAAAGTATTACGATAATTCAATTTGGTTGTTTGGCCACAAGCTTCATAGAAACGGAGAATATAATCTTGATTTGATTCCGCCTGTTTCAATGCCAATAAAACCAAATTATCTGAGCCTAATGTCAAAAAAGAATGGTGGGGCAACAAACAGTTCTGGTTGGCAATAATGTCAGGAACTACTGCCCGTAAAGGTGAATTGAAATCCCGTGCTAAATTAACGGTTCTCGCCCTTTGCCATGGGCCACTATGGGGATATAGAGCATAGGCTAGATAATGCGTTCCTCGATCTGCTTGAGGGTCAGGCCAAAGGGGACTTTTGAGTAACGTTAGGCGCAATTGACCGGATTTTGCATCGTAGCCATGGTGATTTTTGGTGAGAATACTAACGCCATACTTCTCATTATGAAAGTCAGCCCAGCGTAAGGCTGGCACTTCCCATTTTGCGGAATCAATTTCCGGTTTTCGTTCAATGGCACCGCAGGGAGTTTCATAGGTACAAGTAGCCCCGTCAATGGCTAAGGGAAATGCCACTTTTAAGACAACTTGATCTTCCTGCCAATTTACGGTGCTGTAAATCTTTAGCATTTTTCCCTGGCAATCGAGTTGATAATTCTGGCTAAAAGTGGATTGATTTAATTGCTTTTTCACACGGATAATTGAACGCACAGCATTTTTTTCTCGCCAGTGAATTGAAACTACTTCAGGGGAATGGAGAGGTTTGGTTTCATAATCAGGGGCAATATCCCAGGCGTCCCAGTATTGGCCTTTATCTTCAAAGGCTTGCAGTTGATTGCCCGCATCAGAAAAGATATTTTTGCCATTTATTTTGTCAAAATATTGAGCTATATTTCCCGTTTTCGGGTCAATTTCAATACGGAGAAAATCATTCTCTAAAATAAAGTCTGGTTCATTATGTAAATCGCCTTCTCTTTGGGTTGGTGCTTGCGGATCGGGACACAACCAGTAGAGGGAATAACCGACGGATGGCACTGTTGCAAGAAAAGATAAATATTTTTTGTCGTTGTGATCTGCCTGTAAATCTTCAACAATGATTTGTGGCTCGACTTTGTTGCCGTTCCAGTCGTAAACCGTCACTAAATCTGGAATACTTAAACTAACAACCTCTGTACGCCCCCAGTTGAGGTCATTAAATAAAAGTAGTGGTTTAGCCGCCTTTGCTAAGGGGCAATCATAGGTAATTTGCGAGGCGATCGCCTTAAAGCTTTGGGATAATATCGCTTCCCCAGTATTAATCACTTCCTGCCATTGTTGGTTAGCTTCTATAAAGACTTCAGGAATCGAAGTACCGGGCAAAATATCGTGAAATTGGTTAAATAAAACTTTTTTCCAGAGGTCTTTTAATTGGTTTTGAGATATCTTTAAGCTAGAGGAATCCTTGTTGGATAAATTGTTGGCGATCGCCGACCAAATTTCAACTTGACGTAGTAAGGTTTCACAGCGATTATTAAAGATTTTTTGATCCCGGTGCACGCTATAGTACCCACGATGCAATTCTAAATAAAGTTCATCCTGCCAAACTGGTAAATTGGGAGTTTCTTTAACGTGGTTGAGGTAACTTTCTGCGGTAGAAAATTCTAATTTAGGAAAAAATGGCGACTGTTGCCACTTGCGGGCCACCTGCAACATATCCTTTGTGGGGCCACCACCATGATCACCCACGCCCGGCAACCAAAAAATATCTTTTAAATGGGTTTGTGCTTCCCATTTTTGGGCATAACTGGCCATCGTCAGCGGATTGGTATCCATGATTCCGGTGACATTGGGAGGCGTCATGAAGGTTAACAGGTCGGTGCCATCGGGCGATCGCCACCAAAATAAACCATGGGGAAAAGGAGCCGTATCATTCCAGTGGAGCTTTCCGGTGCCAAATGCTTTAATACCGCAATGCTGGGCCAGTTGGGGAAATTGATTGGGAAACCCAAAAGAATCTGGCAACCAAGCAATGGTTGAACGTCGGCCAAATTTTTCAAAAAAGTATTGTTGACCATAAAGAAATTGGCGGATAATGGATTCCCCAGAAACCAAATTTACATCGGGCTCGACCCACATTCCGCCCAATAATTCCCAACAATTATGATTAACTGCCTGTTGAATTTTCTCCCACAGATCAGGACGATTTTTTTCAATCCAATCATAGAGGGCTGGGGTGCTATGGCCAAAAATCAATTCAGGAAATTCCCCTTGGAGATTTAAAACCGATTGAAATGTGCGTTGTCCCACTTCCCAGGTTTCAGCAGTTGTCCAGAGCCAAGCCATATCTAAGTGGGCGTGACCCAAAATATGAAATTTTCGTGTTTTAAGGCAACTGGCAACTGGTATTAGTGCTGTCCGAATTTCTGCTAAAGCTTGATTAAACGCTTGTGTATCTGCGACTTGCGTCCAAGGGATACAACTTAAGTGCGCTTCTACAAAATTTATTTTTTCCGGGTCATGACGCGCTAAATAGTCGGTCAAAATTTGTAATTCTGTGGCAAAACTCCCCGCTTCTAAAATATCTAAGGTCGGGGATTCAAAGATCAAACTCGACTTCATTAATGCGCCAATGTCATGGCCTGGACTAACGAGGGCGATCGCCACCTCAAAAGTCTGATCAGCTTGGGCCTGATCCGTTAATAGTAGCCGTGTTGAAGAATCAAATAAATCGCCTTCACAAACTAATTTACCGTTGACAAAAATTGCGGCAATTTCGGCCCACCAAGTAAGATTTAAGCGGGCATTTAATCCGGAAATATTATAATTATTGATGCTTTCGGGGAGGGTGATTTTTTGGAAAAACCAAGCGAGCCTTAAGCCCTTTTCAAAAACGAGATAACCATTATTATTTGGTTGAATTGCTGCGAGTTGAGCAAGTTGAAAAGTTGCTAAATTTGGCCGGAATGTTTTCGAGACAGCGGTCTCGGTTTGATAAAATTGCCACTTCGTTTGGGTCGGCAATGTAACAAAACTTTTTAGGCGCTCGATGGTCGCTTGGATAACAGGGGATGCCATGGGAGATTTTCAGCCAGAGAACTGACTTTTATCTTAAACCCCAAGGGATACTGGCGTTTTCGATGAAATTGAGCAAGTGTTACCAGAATCGAGTTGGGCGATCGCCTGCCAGTTGATCACATCTTGAAAGAGCATCGCATAGCCTCCGCTGTTGGGGTGGAGACCGTCGGCGCTGAGGTGCTCATTGACCCAGTGGGTGCCGCGACTGAGCCACAAATCAAAAATATCCAGGTACGGAATTTGGCGATCGCCGCACAGCTTTTTCGTCAATTCTTTGTAACGATATTGTTCGCTGTGACTGTAATATAGGCAGTCAAGAAAAGGCATTTTGGCTTCATTAACGGGCACTTGACCGATAAAAATTACCGGACAAAATTGTTGCGCCTGTTCTAGTAAACTGTCTAACTGGCTTTGGAAAAGGTCGAAATCCGTAAAACTTTTTCCATCGGGACGCCCCAGGCGCGGCGAGTCATTGACCCCGACGGACAACAAAATTAAATCCGGCTGTTTATTACGCAATTCACCCCGTTGTTGGTACTCGGCTCCAAGGCGATCGCCCACCAATTTCACCGTATCACCCCGTACACCGAGGTTATAGAGCACATGGCCTTGGGGATTGCCCATCCAGTGCAGCCGTAATTGCTCAACCCAACCACCCCGGACTGGATCGCCAAACCCATACACCAGACTGTCCCCGAAAGCGACGACCCGCAGCGGATGACGTTGGGCGTAGCTGGGGTTGATGTGGGTAGGACTAAGGGCGGTCATGGCAGATGTATTGGCAAAATTAAGTTTGCTTCATAAATCTACATCAAAAATGCGACTTCCTCCTTTACTGATAGCGATTTTCAATCATTTGACGGAGTTTGATTCGGTTTAACTTTCCCTGGGCATTGCGCGGCAATTGTTCAACCAGCAACCAATGTTTTGGCTGTTTATAAGGGCTTAATTGCTTGGCGATCGCCTTTTTAATTTTGTCTAAACCACTCGGATTTTTCAAACTCAGCACAGCAATGACAACTTCTCCCCAGTAAGGATCTGGCAAACCTAAAACCGCCGCATCCTTAACGAATTTTGTCCCCAGAATTACCGCTTCAATTTCCGCTGGATAAATATTTTCACCACCACTAATAATCTTCTGGCTTTGGCGTCCCAATAAATGTAAATAGCCCGCTTGATCAAAGGCACCAACATCATCTGTTTTTAGAGTTTTAGGATGATCAAACTTGGGGTAGTAACCGAGAAATAACGATTGGGCCGCAATGGAAATCAAGCCTGTTTCTGATAAAGATAAATTGGCATGGGGCAAAACTTGGCCCGCACAATCTTTGCCGTCTAAAAAGTCTGCGGGTTTTAGGGCTACCACCTGGGAAGCGGTTTCCGTCATGCCATAGGTCAGAGCAATCCGGAGCTGCAATTGCCGGGCTTGCTCAAGGAGCGATCGCCAAGGTGGTGCGCCACCGAGTAATATTAAGCGGAACTGGGCTAACCATTGGGGGCAAACTTGGAGCAATACTTGTAATTGAGTTGGTACTAGGGATAGACAAAAATTACTCATATCCCCCTCCGGTAAAATGCCACGTTTTAACGCTGGATAATCGCCGAGTTTAAAGTCACCCCCACTCAAATGCGATCGCCACCATTGCATCAAGCCGCTGACATGGTAGAAGGGCAAAATACAAAAACAATTTACCCGTTCTAAAGCGAAGAAACGTTGGAAAGCCTGGGCCGAAGCAGACAAGGTTTCAGGGGTATGAATTGCTAACTTTAGTTGTCCTGATGTGCCGCCGGTGGGAATTAAAATGTGGGATTTTTTTGTTAGAAGTTCTGGCCTTTGATCTTGCCCTAAGAGTGATTTAATTTGTGTCCGTTCTGAAGTTTGCCAAGTAGAATTGACTAGCAACACGGATTCGTGACGGGCGATCGCCTTTTGAAACGCTTCAACAAAGAAGGCTGGATTTTTTTGATCAATAATTTGGAGCGACGACATCGAAGCAAATAAGCAGAATCCTTTAAAATACGGAGACAAACGCCCCTTGGTTGCTGATTATTCCATAATGTTCTCCAAAGAAACTTTTTTTGCCCTGTCCCTGTTTCCCTACCTCGGTTTTTTATGGTTCCTGACCAAATCCGGGAAAACGCCAAAACTGGCCCTGATCGGCTTTTATGTCCTCCTCGTTTTTGTGGTGATCTCCATTCCCGCCGGCATTTACGCCCAGGTGCAATACGGCGAAGAGTTGGCCAATGTGGACTGGCTCCATGGCAGCGCTGAATCTTTTTTGACCCTCTCTAACGTGCTGGTGGTCTTGGGTTTTGTCGGGGCGATCGCCAAACTCAAACAGACCAAATCTGAATAAATTTAGATTTTAAAAACCCCCTCCGGATTCACCGAGAGAATCGGCCGCCGCTGTACCCCTTCCCGCTGGAGAATGCTATTGGCGGCGAGTAAACCGCTACTGATGGCCCGTTCCATCAAGCCACAGGGGAACGGCATTTTCACCCAATCCCCCGCATACATCAGGTTGCTAATTTCGCTTTCGGTGGTGGGGCGATCGCCATAGCTATTGGGGGGATAGCCAGAGAAATTCTTTTGGTTCACCAGTTGCCGATGGAGCACCGTCGCTCCCTTGAGTTCCGGTACAATTTCGTATAGTTCCTGCTCAAAGGTGGCCAATAGCGCCTCTTGGGTGGGAAATTCTTTTTCCTTATAACAGTAAGCATGGAGCTCCACCACACTGCCCCCGGTGCGGGCGGCCCAGTCCTTAAACTGGGTCTGGATTTGGTGATATAGGGTAATGCTATCGGTCAAGGCATAGCCCGACAATGATGCAAACTTACTGTGCTCCCAGGGGAAATCTCGATCCAACCAGAACCGTCCCACCGCAAAGGGATCAGACACCACCAATTGATCAACTTTACGTTCCGCCTCTGGATCCCGGTCGCCCACTAAGCGGGTAAACAAATGGCGAGTTCCAGGTACGTCCGTCGCCAGCACCACATAATCGGCGGCGAGGGTGCCCCGCTGGAGTTCATCACTGGGATTTTCAGCCACCAACTGTACTTGATCAGCTTCACGGGCTTGGACTTTAAAAGGAGCTAAATCCCGTTGGGCGGGGCCACTCAAGCGTTTACCGTTGGCATCATAGCGAGCGCCATGGCAGGGACAGAGGAAGGAGCCATCCGCTTGCCGACCGACGGTACAACCCTGGTGGGTACAGGTTAAGGACAAGCCTTCCTCCGTTGCCGGATTGACCGCATACATTGCATCCCCAGCGCCGTAGTATTCCAGACTGTCATCGGTAATCAATTCATTCTGTTTCGTCCAGAAAGGTACATCCGTTTGCTCATCTCCCTGTTGGTAGGCGATCGCCTGGATTTTGTTGTCCTGACATTGAATTTCACTGACGGACACATCGGTCAGAATTTGACCTCCTTTGGCGCGAATAGCATCGGCAATGGGTTGGACGAGGCTCGTGCCCATGTCATCCACGGTGCCGTTAAACGCTAGGCCCTCTGGGTTCCCAAAAAAGTAGAAGTGGAAAAATTGCAGCAATTCCCCTGTGCTCAAGGTATCGGGGGCATTTAGGCTAGATTTGGCAAAGGGCAAAAAGTAGAGGTCATAAAGGCCCTGGGGAAATTCACCCCGGACCCAATCCGCCACGGTGATGGTGTCGTAGGTGTCGTAGGTGCGGGGGATTTTAAAGCCCGTGATCGCGTGGAAAACTTCCAAATGCTTAATTTTTGTGAGGTTAATGCCCCAACGGAGTCGGTTCGGCGAAGAAATGGCGAGATCCACGATATTCCAAGGAAAGGCGGTATTACTGGGACGAAATACCTCTGGGCGATAGCGGTCTGGGTCTTTGAAAACGAGGGAATAAAAATCTAAGGATTGAAAATTGTCGTTGATGCTCAGTTCACTGACCAAGCTCTTGAGGTTGTAATACTGGGGGAAAAAGCCGTGGAAGCCATGTTCCATCATGAACTCGTCTTCACCGACATTAATTTTCCAACTGGCGACCTTGCCACCGAGTTGGGGAGCTTTTTCTAACAGCGTGACCTGAAAACCCCGTTGGCTTAATTCGTAGGCAGCGGCCAGCCCTGCTAAACCGCCCCCAATGACAACGACTTTTTTTCCTTGGCTGTGATAGTGGGGTAAATCCAAGGATTCTTGCTGGTGGATCGTCGGGTGGGGTTTGGCGAAGCGGGTGTACCCGACCATCGATCCGGCGGCTCCCACCCCAAGGAGTTTGAGGGCGCTACGGCGGGAAATGGGGGGAAGGGAAGTGTTGTCACTCATGCCATTCAGTTTAATTGCACATCTAGTGTCAATTATTATGAACTGATTTGCTGGGGGTGGGTTGTTTTTTTCGGCACTTTGTCACATTTGCGCAAAAAGACTTAGTTTCGGCGGATATTGAAGCAACACCATTCGTCTTTCTTCCAGAGGGCGGCGATCGCCCAGCCATTTTGCTCGAGGGTATCGGCGATGGGTTGAATCTGTTCGATCAGAATGCCGCTGAGGATTCCCCAGGTGTCCGGTTTGGCGATCGCCGACATCTTGGGGATCAGCTCAATAATAATTTCCGCCAAGATATTACAAACAATCCCATCAAAGGGCTCTGGGTACATTTGGGGAAGGGTATCGATGCTGCCCTGGGCGACGACCATGCGCTCTGGTTCGATGTTATTGAGCGCCCGATTACTGTTGGAGGCAGTCACCGCCAAAATATCCGTATCCACCCCAAAGGTTTGCTTCGCCCCCAAAAGGAGAGACCCGATGGAAAGAATCCCCGAACCACAGCCAATATCCGCGATTACCTGGGTTTCTGGTTGCTGCCCTAAACGCATTTCTAGGGCTTCGAGGCACAGTTGGGTGGTCTGGTGAGCGCCAGTCCCAAAGGCAGAACCCGGATCGAGGCGCAATAGGAGGCGTTCTGAATGGGTGGGCACTTCTAACCAGGCTGGGTAAATCAACAGGCGATCGCCAATTTCCTGGGGTTGCCAATGGCTCTTCCAGCTACTTGACCAATCTTCCTCATCGATAAGATGCCACTTAACCGCGGGTTTAGGCAAACGGGCAAGTAAAGCATCCTGTTTCAGTAGCAGCGCTAAGGCCGCAAGATCCAAATGATCAAACTCCGCCTGGGGACTATAGGCACGAATCAGGTAGGATTGCCCCTTCTGCTCCCCCGCCATTCCCCGACAGCCAAAATCATCTAAGCGCCAGAAAATCGTCTCTTCTAAACTCGGGTCGCAGAGGATCTGTAATTCCCACCAAGTTGTTGTCATCTTTTTCCCCTTGTCGTTGGCCAGGGGAAAGTATCCAGAGACCTTTCCCCCGTAGCTTAACCTTACAGCTTAACCGTATAGGCATCCCGGATGCCGGTTACCTTCGTAATCTCACTCAGAACGCCTTCTGGCAGCGGATCATCCAAGCTCAGTACCATCACGGCATCACCCCGGACAATCTTGCGGCCCACCTGCATACTGGCAATGTTCACATTAAAGCTGCCCAGCAGAGAACCGATCTTCCCGATAATCCCCGGCACATCCCGGTGGAGCGTAAAGAGCATATAGCCCGTCGGCGGCACATTGATTGGGAAACCATTGATACTGGTAATGCGGATATCCCCATCACTCAACAGCGCCCCATTGACGGAGTGCTCCCCATCGGCCCCAGTGGCTTCTAGGTGAATAGCCCCGGTGTAATCACGTACCGATTCATCACGGGTTTCAATGATCCGGATGCCCCGTTCCTTTGCTTCAATTTCTGCGTTTACATAGTTGACTCGTTCCCGCAATGCTGGAGAAAGTAAGCCTTTGAGAGCAGCCACAACCAAGGGCTTGGCTTCTTTTTCGGCTAAATCCCCTTGGAGGGTCACATTTAATTTTTCGATGCGGCCCCCGGCCAACTGACCGACCATGTTCCCTAGGGTCTCCGCCAATTGGAGATAGGGACGCAGTTTTTCCATGACGTTGGCATTGAGGCCAGGAATATTCACCGCAGAGCGTGCTGGCAACCCTAAAATGACATCCCGAATTTGCTCGGCAACATCAACGGCAACATTTACCTGGGCTTCAGCGGTAGAAGCACCCAAGTGGGGCGTAAGGACGACGTTATCCAAGGCCCGGAGTTCGGATTCACCCAGGGGCTCTTCTTCAAAAACATCCAAAGCGGCCCCACCAAGGCGACCTTCTTGGATCGCTTTAGCAACGGCAGCTTCGTCAACAACGCCACCGCGAGCACAGTTAACAATGCGGGTGGTGGGCTTCATTTTGGCGATGGACTCTTCGCCAATCAAGTGAGTAGTTTCGGGGGTTTTGGGGACGTGGAGGGTAATGTAGTCAGCTTCCCGGAACAGGTAATCGAGATCGACGAGGCGACAACCCAATTGTCCGGCTCGTTCTTCGGAGATAAATGGATCGTAGGCGAGGAGCTTCATGCCTAGGGCTTTACCGACGCTAGCTACGTGGGCACCAATTTTGCCGAGACCGACAACGCCGAGGGTCTTTTTATACACTTCTGCGCCGATGAATTTTTTCCGGTTCCATTCTTTGGCTTTGACGGACTGGTTGGCATCGGGGATGTGGCGAGAGAGGGACAACATCATCGCGAGGGCATGTTCAGCGGCGGCAATGGTGTTTCCTTCGGGGGAGTTGACGACGATGATCCCTTGGCGGGTGGCGGCGGGAATATCGACATTATCAACACCGACTCCGGCACGGCCAATGATTTTGAGGTTTTTACCGGCTTCGATCACTTCTTTGGTGACTTTGGTCCCGGAGCGAATCATCAGGGCATCGTATTCGGGAATAATGCTGATGAGTTCTTCGAGGGGTAATCCGACTTTAACGTCTACTTGGGCGACCTGGGAGAGGATATCGATTCCGGCTTGGTCGATAGAGTCGGAAACAAGAACTTTAGCCATAACAATTCGATTAAATATAAATGTTTCGTTTGGGTCGGATACTGCGGGTCGTGTCGCCGGGGGCGGGGTTTGGGGGAAGTTCCCGTGGGCACGAGGGCTACAGATCCTTAAGTTTTTGTATAGAACAAAGGATTATTCTATCCTGACTGCTCACCCTGGACGGATTTTTCCCTGGGGGCGATCGCCTTTTTTCTAGATTTACAGGCGGAGTTTTGGTACTTAAATCTCGAAAAGTCCGGGAGGGGCATCCACTTCCAGGCGATTTTCTACCAGATCAACGACGGGGACAATGGCTTTCACGAAGGGGACAAGGTGCTTTTTCTGGTTGGCATCGGTGACTTCGAGGACGTCCTGGGCCGCCGTGTAGAGATCGCTGACAATCCCTAGTTTTGCTTGGGTGTTGTAATCAAATACCTCAAGGCCAATCAAGTCACTGACATGGTATTCGTCGGCTTCGAGTTCGGGGCGATCGCCTGCCCGCACCAGGACTTTGGCACCCCGGATATTTTCTGCTTGGGTGCGGTCTTGGATATGTTCAAATTTCACGACAAATAAATTTTTGCCAGGGATTTGTCGGCCCCGTTCGAGTTCTACCGATTGGGGGTCTTGGTTGGGCAGTTGTAACCACCGTTGACCGGGCACTTCGAAGCGTTCGGGAAAATCAGTGCTGGGATTAATCCGCACTTCTCCTTTGAGACCCTGGGCGGCCACCACCTGGCCAATGATGATCCAATCCTGTTCTGCCATGTTGCGCCTCGATGCCTTTTTTTAGAGCAATGTGAAAAATGTGGGTTAAAAACTCAGGCTTCTTACTTTATCGGATTTTTCTGACGGAACGCGCCCTTTACAATACTTATAAGTTTTACTTGGAATCTGGCCCTTAGCTATGACTGACACAAATTCTGGACAAAATAAACTCAAAGGTCTCGTAATTGGTTTGGTGGCGATCGCCCTGGCGGTATCCCTCGCCCTGGGGATCAAATTCCAACCCCCCACCGCTACCCTCGAAGCCCAGGCCGCCGAAGCCGTCCCCCTCACCGTCGCCCTGGATAATGGTCGCCCGACTTTGATGGAATTTTATGCGGATTGGTGTACCAGTTGTCAGGCCATGGCCCCGGATCTTCGGCAAATTAAACAAACCTACGGCGATCGCCTTAATTTTGTGATGCTTAATGTCGATAACGGCAAATGGCTCCCGGAAGTGCTGAAATACCGCGTTGATGGCATTCCCCACTTTGTTTTCCTCGATGAAACTGGTGAGGCGATCGCCGAAACCATTGGCGAACAACCGCGCAGTATTTTAGAGGCCGACCTCAATGCCCTCCTCGCCCACAACGACTTACCCTACACCTATGACCAAGGCCAAGTTTCTAAACTCGATCGCCCCAATCAACAACCCCGCCAGAGTGATCCCCGTAGCCACGGCGCCCAGGTTAAGTCCTAGGTTTTGGGCGAAAAACTTGCCTCACAAATTTTCCCAGAAAGGTTGGCTATAATTGAAGCCAATTTTAAGGCCCTGGCCCGTTTGTGCTGGTGCCTCAGATTTTTTAAAATACCCTAGGTTTCAGGTTACGCCCTGTTTCAGTAAAGTACCTATGAATATGAAGTCTCTCCTCACCACCATCACTTGCTTGTCAGTCGGTTGTCTTGCCCCCAAAGCAGCCCTTGCCCACGCCATTGAAACGAATTTCCAAGTGCGCTTCGACAATTTCGAGCTCCAAAGCACCTTTGGCGATGGCGAAGTTTTCCCCAATGCCCCCGTGACGGTTTACTCTCCAGAAAATCCTGACCAACCGATTATGATTGGTCGCACCGATGAAAACGGGAAATTTAGCTTCAAAGCCGACACCACCAAGGCCGGGGACTGGGCCGTAGAAATTGGTTCCGCCGACGATAGCCACTGGGATCGCCTGATTGTGCCCGTCCAAGCAGAGGGGATCGACGTCAACGCCATTAGCGAACTGCCCCAACCAGAACACAGCCATGATTACTTTGCCTATTCGTTCCTAGCGGGGATCGTCGGCTTGGGCCTCGTCTTTGGGATGCGCCAAAACCAAGACCGCGCTTAAACACAAATTATTTTTTACAAATTTACAAATTAAGGCTCACTGCCCCTTGACGGAGAATGCGCCAGCCGGAGCCTGTCCACTGGGCCACCGTCGAGGGCTGTCCACTGCCAATCTTGCTTGTTCGTTCCTGGGTTGTGCAATCGAGCACCGGGATTTCGGGAAATTCTTTGGCAATCGCCGTCATCCATTCGAGGGGGTCGCTACCGGAACGGTTGGCGCTGGTGGTGGCGAGGGGGCCTGTTTTGCGTAAAATCCCTTGGGCCAAGGCCAAATCGGGGACACGCACGCCAATGGTACCGGAATTAGTCGGATTCATTGCCGCTGAAACCTTTTCAGAAGCGGGTAGGACAAGGGTCAATGCCCCTGGCCAATATTGCTGGGCGATCGCCTGCCATTGCGCTTTTTCTATCTCACTACCCACCACATAGTCCCAAATCTCCGGCAAGGAAGCCGTCATCAGGATCAGCGGTTTATCGGGCGATCGCCGTTTCAATTGATAGATCAGGGGGGCAGCGTCGGGTTTCGCCGCGAGGGCAGGCACGGTATCCGTGGGGAAGCTCACCACTTGGCCATTGTTTGCCTGGTCAACTAGGGCAGCAGCAGTAACGAGGGGCATTAATTATTGGGTTTGTTTGAGATGGTCAAATACACTTTTATCACCAATATCATCGGCGGGCTTTTGTGTAAATTTCCGAGCCGCAAAAATGATGAATAAAACGCTCCACAGACTGAACCCAATTTGGGCAACTGCTAACGGTAAAAGCTGAGTCAAGTGACCCAAAAGCAGCAGGGGCACCAGGGGCGTCAAAAGCATTGTTTCCAAACGTCGAAAACAAAAGCCCTCTTTAAAGAAAATTCCCGTCAAGGCGGCAAAAAGAAAGCCAATGCCCCAGAGGGTTTGGGGTTTTTCTAAAACCGTGACGAATAGCGGTTCTGGAAAAATGAGACCGAAGGCGATCGCCGCACCACAGCCCACAAGCCAAAAGCCCTGGAGCAGTCGGTGTAGAGGAATGAGATAAATATGAATCTTGGCCAAACTGAGACCCAGACCACCACAAAAGGCGACGAATAGTCCAGAAATTAATCCCTGCGTCCAACCCTGATCGCCTAAAGCAATAGCTAAAGCAGTACCAAAGCTAAAGGCACAAGCGGCGATCGCCAACCCCAGACGATAAAGAAAAACTTCCTGGCGATCGGCAGCGGTGATCGTAAATTCGCCGTAGTAACCGGCGTAAACTTCCGGGGTTTGGGGTGATAAAGAAGCATCAGACATCGTTATTTCCAGTCATCCATTTCCAAAACAGCTACGTTTATCGTAAACCAGTCAATCAAACATTTTTTATCGTGGCTAGAGGACAATGGCTACCTAGTCACTGATGGCCAGAGCGTTTATGAGGTGGTTGAGAATGGCGATATTATTCCCACTCTCGTTCGTCTTGATATTCGTGATGAGCAAACGACCAAAACCTTTACCCAGGGCTTTAATGATGAGCCATTGGGGGAAGGGTTAGGGGCGATCGCCCAGCGTTATCCCAACAGCCTTATCCTGGTTTCTGGTAGCGTCATCATTGATTTCCCTGATGAACTGCCCAGTTCCTTACCGCCAGAAGTTCAGGTCTATGGCACCAGAATTACCCTGGCCTATGCTGACTTGAATCAGGCGCTCTCGATTCTCCAAGACCAGTGGGCGATCGGGCAGCTCGACTTTAAGACTTTTAGCCCAGCACCCAGATGGAAGGAATTAGGGAAGAATTAGAGTACTACGGCGTTTTTAGGGTAACGATTTTATTGTCTAGTCTCCCAGCAAAATTTACCTGGTCACTGTATATGCCGCTATCTTCCGTAACTAGGTCCATAAAATTCACGATAAGCATCGTCTACACTACCTACGCGATAGAGCAGTTGATTTAAAAGTACTTGCCCCCCCTGGTAAACTTCTAGTCGAATGGTGTTAGGGTCTGATGGACGAACGGTAACAATGTAGCGATAATTACCGTTGCGAAAAATATATTTTGATCTTGTTGTTGTTCCAGAAAGATCAACATTGTTGAGAGATAAAGAGTCCCCTGTTCTTAGATTTTCGCCTTTATACATATAATCAAAAGCTTCACCTTGATTCCAGCGTGCAATCGATACTTGCCATTCCCCATTCCTAAAAACGCCTCCTCTATTGGTAGGAAACTCACAATTTGTAAATAAACTATATCCATTGTCAAAGAGTTGGCAGCTACTTGCCTGACTAGGTTTTGCAAAAACTGGCAAAGATATAACCACGATAAGACTTGCATACAATATTTTTTTTAGCATTGGCAAAAATCCAGTAGTACTCCGATAAAATACCTATACTTAGTTTTAGCTATGCTTAGTTTATTTGCATATTAATTATTATTACGATTTAAGCATTTTAGTATAAGCTAAAACCCAAAAAGTATAGAGGTAAAGGGTTTGATGGAAGTTAGTATACAGCATTTTATAAAAATCTTGTTTACTGTTGATTTTAATTAGTACTAGCCTTTCGTTAAGGTTGACGATAAAGATACTAAATGTTTGTATATCATCTTGGCTAATCCCTATATATAGGTAATAATGGAGAGATAAACATCATATAAATTAAAGTATTACTGTGTGGAAATCTCTTCTTGTATCTAGCCTATTCTTATTTACTACAACTCCGTCAGTGGTTATAGCAAACCCGCAACAGGCAGACCATGAGCTACTTGTTGCTCAAGATAATCAACTGACTCCAGCTTTAAAAAATGGCAAATACGGCTTTACTGATACACAGGAAGAATTAGTTATTCCTGCTATTTATGACTATGCTGCGTCGTTCTCAGAAGGATTGGCTCCAGTTGTAATTAATAGCAAGTGGGGTTTTATTGATACCCAAGGAAATTTAGCTATTCCTGCTATTTATGATTATGGAGATAAATTTTTAGAAAAATTAGCACGAGTTCGGATCAATGGTAAGTATGGTTATATCGATAGGCAAGGAAAACTAGTCATTTCTACTATTTATGATTATGGGGATAATTTTTCAGATGGACTAGCACTAGTTGAAATCAATGGTAAGTATGGCTATATCGATAGACAAGGAAAATTAGTTATTCCTGCTATTTATGACAGTGCTTTTGATTTTTCAGATGGACTAGCACCAGTTACAATTAATGACAAACAGAATATTATTAATAAGCAAGGAGAATTAGTTATTCCCACTATTTATGATTATCTTTTCTGGTTTACAGAAGGACTCATAGTAGTTACTATCAATGATAAATATGGTTTTATCGATAAGCAAGGAGAATTAGTTATTCCCACTATTTATGATGACGCTGGGCCGTTTACAGAAGGATTGGCACGAGTTGAAATCAATAGCAAGTGGGGTTTTATTAATACACAGGGAAATTTAGTTATTCTTCCTATTTATGCTTCTGCTGGGCCGTTTACAGAAGGATTAGCACAAGTTGAAGTCAATGGTAAATATGGTTTTATCGATAAGCAAGGAGAATTAGTTATTCCCACTATTTATGATGATGCTGGGCCGTTTACAGAAGGATTGGCACGAGTTGAAATCAATGATAAATATGGTTTTATTAGTACACAAGGAGAATTAGTCGTTCCTGCTATATATAATTATATTGGAGAAATTTCAGAAGGATTCGAAAGAGTTGAAATCGATGGTAAATGGGGTTTTATTAATACACAAGGAGAATTAGTCGTTCCTGCTGTTTATGATAATGCTTGGTGGTTTTCAAACGGACTAGCACCAGTTGAAATCAATAATAAATATGGTTTTGTCGATAAGCAAGGAGAATTAATTATTCCCACTATTTATGATAATGCTGAGTCATTCTCAGAAGGATTGGTACGAGTTGAAATCAATGGTAAATATGGTTTTATTAATGCACAGGGAGAATTGGTTGTTCCCGCTATTTATGATTATGTTGACGGAAATTTCTTAAATGGACTAGGGGTAGTGTATATTAATGATGAAATTGGCTTTATTAATAGGCAAGGAAAACTTTTAGAACTAGTTGACTGACAAAAGATCTAGTCATACGTGGGAAACCCTTAATATGAAAAGGTTGTAGTGTTTAACTTAGAGTTGTCTGAAATTTCACTCTAGTTGCTCCGGGAGATCAACATAAGCAATAACTCCTAAAAGCATACATGGCATGGATTTAAAGGCAAATCTGCTGAGAATATAAAGGATGGGTTTGAGCTGTCCTCAATGGGCACTACACAAGTTTTGTCAGTCAATCAGATTACATACCTCACAACTATGCACAATGTGCATGATTATTATCCTTAAGAAGCTAGCCGAGTCATATTTTTCCCTAATTTCTCAAGGCCACCTCGTTAGACAGAGTGAAGAGCATAAGTCATAAAATTTATAGGTAATTCAGCATATACCCTTTGAAATCTATATTCATCCTTTCCCTTGCTCTCACCTGAATCTCAACCATAGAATATTGTTACCTGGTCTGCGATGCAGACTCCACTTCATCCTTCTAGCGACCATGACACAATCTAAGCTGATTGCTCAGCGTTATCAAGTTACCAAGCGATTAGGTAGCGGTGGCTTTGGCGATACCTTCCTTGCCCAGGATCTATACTCTCCGTCCCAGAAACGATGTGTAATTAAACAGTTACGACGGATTGATGATGATCCGAGCTCCTATGAGTTGGTAAAAGAACGTTTTAATCGAGAAGCTTTGATCCTTGAGTCACTAGGGGAAAATTATTCTCATATCCCATCACTATATGCCTATTTTGAAGAGGAAGGGTTATTTTATTTAGTATAAGAGTACGTTGAAGGGAAAACATTAACAGAAATTGTCCTACGAGACGGTCCGCAGTCAGCAGTGCTTACCACCAAAATTCTGCAGCAGGTACTAAAGATCCTTAAATATGTGCATGATCAAGGCATTATTCATCGGGATATTAAGCCAGATAATATACTGCTACGCAAAGGAGATCAATCGGCTGTTTTGATTGATTTCGGGGCAATTAAGGAGATTCTCAATACTCAAGTAACGACCAAAGGTAGTCTAAAAAGCTCAATTATCATTGGTACGCCTGGTTTTATGTCCCCTGAGCAAGGAATAGGGAGACCGAGTTTTAGTAGTGATTTGTATAGTTTGGGATTGGTAGGCATATATCTCTTAACAGGGAAGCTGCCCAATGACTTCATCGTTAACCCGGCAAATGGTGAACTGAATTGGGAAAATGATGCACCCATGATCGATTCGTCACTCAAAAACATTCTGACTCAGGCCATTGCTTCCCATCCACGAGATCGTTTTGCTAATGCTGAAGCAATGTTTGTTGCGTTAAATAACGTCGAAGCACCTTTACTGACGCCGAGACAGAGAAATAATTATGCAGCTTCTACCAATACCAATGCGGATACCTTTGTCATATCTCAGGCCAAGTCACAGGGAATGCCAGGGCAACCAATGCATAAGTCAAAAAATAAACTGACTTATTTAAGCTGGTTGATTGGTAGTGGTTGTGCTGTATTCATCACAGGAGCCCTATTATCGCAACAAGAATTTTTAACAAGTCTCTTTCAATCCAATGAACAATCTACTGCTGATACGATAGAAAATACCCAAACAGTAGAGGTAGACCAAACACCACAAGATATTCCACCAGAACCTCCAGAAACAGAACCATTGTTAGGATACAAGGATAGTTGTGGTGATTCATTATCTGGCAAAAGTGTATGGTACCGAGTAATTAGTAATGCTACAGTTTTAGAAAGGATTAAAAGCAATTATTGTGGTGATGCTTTTCTTCGAGAAGACAATACTGCTCAGGTAGCCAGTTTTGCTTCTAGGGAAAATGCTCAAATATTCATCAATAAACTAACGCAAGAAACTGGCTCTGAGTTTTGGATTCAGAAAAGGGAAGATTTAACAGCTATTAATTCCTACAATTCATCTTCAAGCCAGAAAGATGTCACTGGGATCTATGAAGTTAGATATAATAATGGGGCATATTGCACATTAAAAGTTCTTGAGCAAAGTAAAGAAGAATCGATTATATTCGACTTATTCTGTATACGTGGTGCTCCTTCTTACAATGAAGGAAGAGCTTCTGGATTAGTATCAATTAGAACCATAGAATCAGTTCCAGTTAATAGCAGGATAGCAGTACATTCGATAAGCAACTTTGGCGGAGTATGTAATATTGCAATGAAATTTGTTGACACTAAAGTTGTTGTAACTCAAGATGGAGAACCTGGTGTTTGTGGTTTTGGGGGAGCAGTATACGTAGATGGCATCTATGGTCGTATCAGTAGCAATCAGCCGAATTTCGAGCTACAGTGATTTTATAGTGTAGATTTGAACTGGTCTTTTTTTTGATTAGGTTAACTATCTAAAAATGTCCTGACTACGTATTCTTCCGGGAGTAAATTCTCCAGAAAAATTATATCCCTCTATTCTTGCTTCTTTACGAACTTTATTTTTGCGAGATTCCTTAAATTCAATTTTGTTATTTTCACAGTGAATTTCTTCTACTTTGAGAAGAAAACTAATATCTTGGACAGCCATTCTTAATTGATCTTTCAATTTTCCCTGTCTTGCAATTAATCTACCTATGCCACCTGCTGCTATTGCAGCAATCAAAGTATTAAGGATGGAAAAGAATCCCGAAATAATTTCTTTTTGAACATCGGTATTTGAAAAATCAAAAAACATATATAAATCTGCAATATTAAAGTTAATAGAGGGAACCTCGAAAAATTCAAAATTTCGCTAGATCAGCAACCTATCCTCGTTGTTTCAGACTCAAAAAATCGTCAAAAAAGCAATTAATCGAGGTTTCCTAGAGTTATTTGAACATAACTATTGTTGCATTCGTCTATAGGCTGCTTGACTATCTCCAACTTTATATAGAAGCTGGTTCAGCAAAGCTCTAGAGCCTTGATATACTTCTAAACGAATTACATTAGGATCTGACGGTCTGATTGTAACTATGTATCTATAATTTCCATTGCGGAAGGTAAAATGCATTCTTTGCTTCGTTCCAGAAACGTCGACGTTGCCTAGAAATAAAGAGTCTCCTGTTTGCCTATTTCTTCCTTTGTAAAAATAAGTCTCTTCCCAAGGATAGATAGCAACTTCCCACTGAGTATTTTGAAAAACCCCACCACGTTGAGGAAAATTACAATTACTTACATAAAGCCCAGATCCATAGGGTAAATAAACATTATCTTGACATCTTTGGGCCTGAACAGACGATGCCCAAATAAGTAGGGTTGACGCAGAAATAAAACCTGAAAGAATGAGTTGTTTAAGCATTAGTAACTATTAAGAAGCTTATGGAGATAGAGTCAATCTACTTTAACACTAAGTTTTCAAAGCACCTAACAATCCCGTCAAAAATTACTGAGATTGCCATTATTCCGTTTCGTGAGTTGATTTCAGGTGGTTAACTGTTGAATTTATGGCCGACACCAGAGCAAAATAAATAAAAGCGTATCTGTGTATTGATAGCCGACAAAAAACCTGAAGGCATTCCCCCAAAGGAATTTTTGTCTTACACCAAAAAATGATGCTGAATTTTATCGCACAAAAACTCAATCCCAGTGAACCCGTCCGCTACCTGTTTTCGGTGATGGTAATTTTTATGAGTTTCGGTGCCTTTTTGTTGCCCCTTGGTTCCATTGCCCAGCAGGAAGAGAAAGAAGTTGAACCCGTTGAAGAAATCGCCAACAGCCCTAGCCGCTATACCTTCAAGGTCAAACTCACTGAACTGGATGACCTCAAGGTAAAGGAAGGGGACACCGTGGAAATTAATCAGGTCATTGCCGATCGCCCCCAGGAACGCGATTACCTTCTGCTAGAAAAACAGCGATTAGAATTAGCGATCGCCCGCCTCGAAACCCTTAAAGTCATCCCATCTTTGGCCCCCGTGCCGTTCCCATGACCCCAGAACTGCCTCCTGTGAGTTACCGTTTCAAATTATTCAGTTCTGCTTGGAGAGATTCTACTTCCCGCCGGAGCCGTTCCGCTTCGTCCATGGCGTCGGTGTTTTCGGACTCATCGTCATCGTCAAGAATTTCAATGCGGCGCGGCTCTTTGGTCTCGCTGTTGGAGCTTGTTGTCGTTTCTGGGCTTTGGGGTACCCGCTGTTGGGCCTGCTTGACCATTTCATTGACAAATTTTTTGGCCTCCTCGGCGTTCATTTCCCCTTTTTGTACCATCTCATCGGCGATGACCTGGGCTTGTTCGCGCAAATCATGGATCGTTGCCCCTGCTTTTTCGGCAGCGAGGGAGGCAGCCCCGACCCCAAGGTAAAAAGCTTTTTGTACTAAATCACTGAAGCCTGCCATAGTCTAAAGTCCTGTGTCATCAAGCGTGCTGTTTTAAGCATAGTCGATAAATTTGAGGCTTGGGCTGGGGGCGATCGCCTGTCCCCATAGCGAAGAGCAATATTCCGGAGCATCCTTTGGGGAGAAATAGCGAAACGTTGATCTTCTTGCAAGGAATCGGTTACAAACAGTAACAACAAGCAGTACATCTTTGAGGAAAAACCCTTGCCCCATTCCATTGTGACTGACGTTTGCGAAGGCATCGCGGATTGTGTCGAAGCTTGCCCTGTGGCTTGTATCCATGATGGCCCCGGTAAAAATGCCAAAGGTACCGATTGGTACTGGATTGACTTTGATGTGTGCATCGATTGCGGCATTTGTATTCAGGTTTGTCCCGTCGAAGGGGCGATTATCCCAGAAGAAAATGCCACGTTACAGCGTACTCCCTAATTGTTGGGACTTGATCTAGATTGTTTTGAGACATAACAAATCCCCGCAGCAGGGGATTTTTATTAGCTACATCAAATCTCTATTACCTTGAGCCAAGAGTCTTGATGAAGCTTTGAATGTCAGCGATGTTTAACCCATCGAGGTGAATGGTTTGTTGGGGTTGGCGAAAATGGCGGGGTAGCGATCGCCGATAGGTGGGGTCATAATGCGCTTCGAGGATTGCCTCCACAAATTCTGGCCATTGTTGAGCATCGATTAAGTTGTACCAGGCTTGGATTTTGCCCTTGCCATATTTGGGTATGAGGTGACTGAGCAATTGTTTCAGGGTCGCTGGATGTTCGATGAGATGGGGATATTCCGCGATGAGTAACTTAACCCGTTCGGCCATCGGTAAAACCACTTCCACCACAGGCGATCGCCGCATATTTTCCCAGAGGGGTTTCGGTACATGGATTTTGCCAATGGTCTTACTTTCTGACTCCACCCAAATCGGTCGCCTGGGATCAAAGGCTTGGAGCTGGGCCACCAGTTGCGACTCAAACCACTTTTGCGCAGGCTGTTGCTGGGGCGTTTCTTGCCACATTTGTCCCAACAGAGATCCCCGGTGGGCAGCGAGGGCTTCTAAATCTAAAACCTGAAACTGTTCTGCCTGTAATGCCTGGAGTAATTTGGTTTTGGCGCTGCCCGTATAGCCGCAGAGTACCCGCAAAGACAGGGTCGTTCCGAGATGGGCAAGGGCTTGGCGCACATACTGACGATAGGTTTTATAGCCCCCGGTCAAGAGAGTTGTCTGCCAACCGATTTGGCTCAGTACCGTCGCGAAACTGTGGGAACGCTGGCCGCCCCGCCAACAGTAAATAAGGGGGTGAAATTCCTTGGGTTTTTCTAAAAAATGCGTTTCTAAGTGACGGCCAATATTTTTAGACACGAGGGCGGCCCCAATTTTACGGGCTTCAAAGGGCGATCGCTGGGTGTAGATGGTGCCCACCAAGGCCCGCTCTTCGTTATTTAATACCGGAAAGTTGACGGCACCGGGAATATGATCTTCGGCAAATTCCGCTGGCGATCGCACATCAATAATGTCTGTGTAGGGTTGAAAATTCTGATCCCAAGGATTTGTCGTGCTGTGAATCGGAGGAGCCATCGCCACCTAACTTTACGTTGTGAATCAAGCCTTCACCATAACAAAAAGACAGCCACGGGGCTGCCTTGGGGGTTTAGGTTTTAGCACAAGTCTAGGGAGATCTAGAACAGAGGAGATAGGGGAGCGCTAAAGAAGATTGCGGCGAGGGCAAAGGCGACACCACCGGCTAACAACACATTGTTATAGAACCAACCAATTTCTTTCTCTTGGCCAAAGAGGTTTTCTTCTTGACCCGCCGAGAAGAAGAGAGACCAAGCTTGGGTCGCGGAAATGGTGGCGTTGCTGAAGTCCTTACGGAAAATAACGGGGGTGAAGAGATTTTCAGGTTTGTAATTAAAGTTGGTAACCATAAAATTGCCTATTTTGTTTGTCTACATTAACAATCTTAACATAAGTTTACGAAATATTGCAAATTGTTACAAAAGCATTGACTTTTGCCTGAGTACTCAAAAATTAATTTCCCAACCAGTTGGGTTCAAGGTAATTACACACAGAACAGGGCTGGAGGGCATCGAGGATTTGTTGACCATAGGCGCGGTGGTTGATGCGGTTGTCGAGAATGGCGATCACACTTTGCTCTTGGTGGAGGGGATAGGTGGCCCGTTGCATTTCCTGGAGGGCTGTGGGGAGTAGGTACAGGCGAAACCAATCTTGGCGTTTTTGTTTGTATTGGGCGACGCGGGCTGCCACTAGGGGATTTTCTAGGGACGGGAGAGGGAGGGTGGCGATCGCCATCAGTTGAGGTAACGGGAAGCCCACGGATTGACCATAGAACAAGGGATCCGTAAGCCGTCGCCAAAAGGCCCAACCACAGATCAAAATGCTGTCGGCCTGGGGATTTGCTGTTTCTACCTTGACCCGCGACCCAAACTCAGCGGCGAGGGCCGCCCCCATCTGTGCCTGGAGGGGCACGTCGTTAATCAATAAAACAATGGGACGCTTCTGGTGAGGGTGGCGGCGAATTAGGTGACGCAGTTGGTGCAACAGTTCCCCTTGGAATTCTGGGGTATTGGGTAAGGGAAGGCGCTGTTCTGGCAGATAAACGCGCACTTGATCCTGTTGACGGGGGGGCGCAAAGTCTACGCAAGTAAGCTGTTCAGGGTTGAGGCCAATTTGCGTACAAAAACTTGGGGCTTCTCGTTGGGGTTCGAGGAAACTCCCAATCAATAAAGTCGGCTGCCGTTGCCAGAGGGGGGCAAGGCTTTGGTTAAGGGTTTGAGGAGCTACTTGGAGAGAAAATCGACCGTCCCGTTGGTGGAGGTGCGCCCAGCAGAGAGGTGACTGGTGACGGTGTTGCCAGGTAGCCGCAAAGGTACGCCAAGCTGCGGGGAGGTGGGGGAGTTGAAAACAGGTGGCCAAACGGCGTTGATTGTCTGGGTCGAGGGGATAGCAATGGTAGGGATTCGGCGATCGCCGCAGTAGTTGTGCCTTTAATTGGTCGTACTGGCTCTGAATAAAATCCTGCTGGCCGGGGTTTTGTTGCTTGAGCATTTCCCAATCGGCAAGTTGCAGTTGGCAACGGTAAAAATCTTGGGCCCACTGCCATAGCTCATCGACGGGATTAAGAATCGTTGTCACGGGGGCCGGGGGGCGATCGCCAGTCATTCTTCCGAACCATTGGGAAGGGGTTAAAAGCGTAATGGCGCTGGGCTGGGTTTGGTCTCCGGTTTCAATGGTGACAATGGGGCGCTCGGTTCCCAGTAAACGCTGTAGGCGAGGGATTTCCTCTGCTTGGAGCCAAGTTAACAATAGCTGGGGAACAACGATGGTGACAGGCTCTGAACTCAAGAGGGCAGGGGTTAGATAGCTGAGGGCATAGTCTTCGATACCCGTTCTGGTTTGAATCAGAGCAGAGCGACCTAAGCGTAATCCCCGCGCCACTAACCGGGCCAGGGTTAAATGGTGGGGCCAGGGGCTAATATTTTGCTCACGGGCGATCGCCACCAGGATTTGGTGTACCTGTGCTTCCATCATGGCGTCACTTTTCCCGCTAACACAACAACCCAGAATTTCCTAAGCAAGAATCGATCCCCCCGCAAAAACGCTTTCTAGCCTATCAGAACCCTATTGCAGCGGTAGTGATGGGTCTGGTATATCCATGGATATGGATCAAAAAACCCACTTACGACAAACCTTTAAACAACGGCGGCGATCGCTGTTTGAATCAACTTGGCAACAGGCCAATGTCGCCATCTGTCAGCAACTCCAGGACAGCCTGCTCTGGCAAAATTCCACAACAGTTTTGGGCTACCTATCCCACCACCGAGAGCCCTGTTTACAAGCCTTACTGAGTGCTCCTAAAACTTGGGGATTACCCCGTTGTGTCGGGGACGATCTCGCTTGGCACCATTACCAAATGGGCGATCGCCTGATACCGGGCAAATTTGGCATCCGCGAACCGGAAGCCACGGCTCCTTTAATTGATCTGACAACCATTGATCTAGTGCTAGTACCAGCCCTTGCCTGTAGTCAAACGGGCGATCGCCTCGGCTACGGCGCTGGATTTTATGATCGATTTTTTGCCACCCTACCCCAACCGGTCACCACAGTGGGCATTGTGTTTGAATGTTGCTTTGTGCCAACCCTGCCCAACGATCCCTGGGACGTGCCCTTAGACTATGTTTGTACAGAAAAACGACTGATTAAAATTGCCCAGGAGCTTTCCCAATGACCAGCGTCATCCTCAAATCTTTGCTGTATTTTGTGCTGGCGGGGCTGTTTGAAATTGGTGGCGGTTATCTCGTCTGGCTCTGGCTTAGGGAAGGAAAAAGTTTACCCGTCGCCCTTTTGGGCTGGCTACTGCTGATGGTTTACGGCGTGATTCCGACCCTGCAACCGGCTCACTTTGGTCGGGTCTATGCGGCTTACAGCGGTATTTTTATTGTTTTGTCGTTGCTGTGGGGCTGGCGTATCGACCAAGTTCGTCCCGATAACTACGATTGGCTGGGCTGTGGTTTGGCGATCGCCGGGGTTTTGGTCATGATGTATGCTCCCCGCAGTTAAATAAACGCTGTTAAAGTTTTTCGCCCCTGACTTTTGCAAACCCATTAAAAAGCCCCCCAACCAGCTAGGGATTGAGGAGCCAGGTGCTAGGCGATCGCCAAATGATTAGTTAGCGGTTTCTTCGCCTTCAGCAGGTGCTTCTTCAGTCGCTTCACCTTCAGCGGGAACTTCTTCTTCAGTTACTTCACCGTCAACGGGAGCTTCTTCGGTAACTTCACCTTCAGCGGGAACTTCTTCCGTGGTGGTTTCATCGGTGGGTGCAGTGGTCTCAGGGCCGCAAGCACCTAAGAAGCCAAGGCTCATAACAGAGGCGATCGCCACCAAGAGAAAACGTTTGATGTACATAATATAAATACCCCTTAATCTAAATTAAGACCAAGTTAAAACAGCTACTAATTATAGCGACGGAAAATTGCCCTTGAGTAGCCGTCAAGTCAAGAACCATAAAGGTTTGAACAAAAATAAAGCTGATCATCAGAAAGGCTAATCAAAACACTATTGCTTTTCTGGTTTTTTCCGCCTAAAGGATCATGATCTTTTGAGCTAACCTAAGCTAAAGCTTTAACAAACGTTTTAGTGAACCGAATCCAATTCTTTTGCCATTGATTCTCAACAACAATTATTGATAAGTAAAACTACTTATTCCCACCAGCCCCGAAGCCCAGAAATTAAGATCAAGAGCCAGTGCTGTTTAGGGTTTTGCAAAAAATGTTAATGGCTCTGGGTAAAATGATGCGAGTCTCTCAAATTGTCTCTGATATTACCAATATTTTGATCGTGAATTTAAGGGGAATAATGGGTGTTCCAATGCGCCTATTTTCACTAAGGTAATGCTACATTCTAAATAATGACCATGGTTTTCTTAAAATAGAAATTCGAGAAAAATGATTGGATTATTATTGGGACTAAGTGCTTTCTTTTTGGTTACAACCTATGTCACAACTCAATTTGCTGTGATTTATGGCTACTGGGGGTTCAACTCCCTCGTTCAATTTAGTCAACAAGTAATATTTTGGGTCGGGGTTCTCTTCGTGGTTTGGTGCTTTGCAGAAGATTAACCTTAAACTCACGATTACATTTTATTTAACTACCTCCTTTATCCTGGGCAAAGTTTCAATAATTTCTTAACCAAAATTATCTTTTTCAGCAATTATTATTGGCCCAACCTTTGACTTGTGTAAGCCCATGGACGCTGCGGAAAAAATTTGCCATTCTTTCCTCCGGGGTCAGGTGATTCCCCGCTATTCCCAGGATATTTGGCAGGTGGAACGGGGCGTGTTGCAGCTCCGGAGCCATACCCCCGAAGGAACGGTGACGGTATTGGGTTGGCTGCAAAAGGGCAGTTTTTGGGGATCATTTATGACCAAACTGGAGGGGATTGAGGCGATCGCCCTTGTGGACAGTCGTCTGGTGCGCCACTCCGCCAAAGCCGTGAAACAGTCCCCCAACCTCCAGCAGGAATTACTCCAACAAACCCTCCAGCGCCTCCGTCAAGCCGAATATCTTTTGGCGATCGCCGGTCTCAAACGCATTGAAGACCGCTTAATTTCTTTGCTGCTGCTCCTCAAGGACGAAATGGGCAAATCAGAGGCAACCATCACTCGACTCCGTTATCGTTTCACGCACCAGCACCTTGCCGATACCATTGGGACGACCCGCGTCACTGTCACCCGACTTTTTAAAGAATTTCAACAGCAAGGCTGGCTAAAAATTGATGGCGATCGCCACATTTTGTTATTAGATAATCCCCAAGGCGATCGTCTCCCCCTGCCTCGACTCTAGCGACTTACTCTAACCTGAACATTGTTGACGCCACATCACATCGCCAATTTCTCCGCCTCCCGTGCGGGAACCACCCTCCACATTAAAGTAATGATCATAGGAGCCAAACCCTGAGATTACCGCATACTCTGATTTCACATCCCCATAGGTCGGCATTAAACGAGCATCAAAAAAATAAATAGGAAAGCTAGGGGGATCTGTCGGCGTTGTACTGTTTTGCAAAATGAGATTAGCTCTGGGATAGCCCACCGAAATCGAATATTCAAATCGGGCCACCTCTCCCCGCTGCTGATGGTTAATAACGCCAATGTAGGGAACAGTCACAAAGCCTTGGGCTGGCTCAAAGCGCAATGACACTTGGGGATTGCCAATGGCTTGAAAGGTCACATTGCCGTTGCGACAAGCTTGGGCATTGTTACCCAGTTGAAGCGTATCCCCAGGCTCAGGGTTAAACAAATCAGGCCGATTACCAGGAGGTACACGCACCGGTTCCGGTGATGCCGCCACAGATCCAATGGCACCAATGGCATCAATATCTGGGCCACCGTAGGGACTACCACTTGTTCGCCAGTCGGGATAATCACGTAAGCGCACGAAGCGATATTGGGCACCAGTCGGCAAATCATTAAACCTCGCTAAATCCACAGAACGGGTAGCGCCTTGAATACGCCCCAACTCGTACCATTGCTGTCCATCTGTAGAAACCGCCACGTTGGTGGCCTCTACCGCTGGCCCCACTTCAAAAATGTAAAGATCTGGCCCTGGCACGTCCACCAGGCGATTATTGACAAACTCCACAATCAACGCAGAAGAATTCATTTCATCTGAGGCATTACCGAGGGAGACGTGGTTACCATCTGGAATGCCTAGGACGCGGGAGCCGTCACGATATTCACCACTGACATTGGTGGCCCCGTTGTATTCCAAGCTCACGACTCGATCTGCAAAGGAGCTGGCCCCCTGGGGAAAATCAATCCCTTGATAAACTTCGGCTTGCACGGAAATGGCGAGGGGAAGGCTCAGAAATAAGGCACTGCTGAGGCAGATCTTGACAGATGATGGTATCAAACTTTGGTTTTTGGTTGGGACATCCATGGTGGCAATAAGACGGGCACACTACTTCAGTATAGTGAAATAATTCGCCACTACCATCCGCCAAAACTCGGAAAATAACAATAGTAATAGTTAGCGGTATTTTTGCTGTTGTTGAAATATTTTTTGTGGCCAAAGGAGACAAATTTCAATTAAACAGTATTAATCGCTAAGAACTGGAAATTTAATACTTAATTGGCCGTCGATTTGCTTGGAAATGCGGGGGATCAATAGGTAATGTCAGTTTCAATGGTTACTTCTAGGGTCTCTTCATCGACCGTAATAAATAGGCGGTTCGGCTGACAACAGACTTGGCAATCTTCGATATAACTTTGGGAAAAACCACCACTGAGATCTACAAAAGTAATGCTTTCTTCGCCGCAATAGGCACAAAAATAGTTCGCTGTATTTTCCATAATGAATTGCCCGCTTAGTTTGTTTTTCTGTCACTAAATGTTTCTCAATATTTTCTGGGGGAGCACCTCAAGTTTTATGAAGGCTAAGGGAGGGGATTTCGTCTCCTAAGACACAATAAAAGTAGTTAGATACTGTATATGGGACGTAGGAAAGATGGTCATGTTTCAGCAGCGATCGCCAAAGACAGGATTAGCAGAGAACTGCGCGGCAGACCAGCCTCGGGACCGAATTTTAAAGGCGGCACTACAGTTATTCGCCCAAAAGGGATACGAAAAAACCACAACGAAGGAATTAGCCGCCAAGGCCCAGGTGGCAGAGGGAACTTTGTTCCGTCACTTTAGCAACAAAAAAACCATCCTCGTGGAAGTAGCGACCCTCGGCTGGATGGATCTCCTCACGGATTTTTTAACGGAAATGAGTGAGATGGGCAGCTACAAGGCGATCGCCCAGGTGATGCGCCACCGGATGCTGAATATGCACAAAAACAAAAATCTGCTCAAGGTTTGTTTTATTGAAACCCAAGCCCACCCAGAACTCCAGGAAAAAATCCAGGCAGAAGTGATCGATAAAATGACTGGGATTGCAGAGGCGTTTTTCGAGTCGGCCATGGAAAAGGGCATTTACCGAAAAATGAACCCCCACATTGTCGCCCAGGTCTTTTTGGGGATGTTTGCGATCGCCGGCTTTTCTGACGTGACTATCGCTGACCCCCACGCCACCCCAGAGTCACTCCGGGAAATGGCAGAAGGCATCGCCGACATTTTTCTCCATGGTGTTTTGGCCTAGAACCCAAAGCAAGGGGCGCATCCCAATAAGAACACGCCCACCCTTAAACATTGTCAATTTACAGCACTCTATTTGTAAGCTTTGACGCACTCTTCCACGAGGGGCGCAACGGCATCGATGTCTTTCCAGCCCAAAATTTCTACTTCTTTTTTCTCCAGATTCTTGTAGGAGGCAAAGAATTCGGCAATTTCATCTAGGCGGTGCTGGGAGATCTGTTTGATGGATTTAATGTCGTTGTAACGGGGATCTTCAGCGGGAACACAGAGAATTTTTTCGTCACGATCGCCACCGTCGATCATTTCCAACATCCCAATGGGGCGGGCAGCGATGACACAACCGGGGAAGGTCGGCTCGTCCATAATCACCATCCCATCGAGGGGATCGCCATCATCGGCGAGGGTATTGGGCACAAAGCCATAGTCGTAGGGATATTTCACCGAAGAAAAGAGCACCCGGTCGAGGGCAAAGGCATTCATATCCTTATCGAACTCATACTTGTTTTTGCTGCCGCCGGGGATTTCGATCAAAACATTAATCAAACCAGCTTTCGGTTGGGCAGGAATCCGAGATAAATCCACGGGTAATTTCTCCAAATATATCCAGAACAAAGGGTTGAGGCGGCCCTAAAACACTCTAAAAAAGTGCGAGGCGATCGCCCTCAAGCATTCTACACAGAAGCGGTTCCTTTGCCCGCAGGATTATTCCAATAACACAGAGGAGGTGAGATCCGGTGCGAGGTTCTGGACAGGTCGGTCGGAGTAATACCCAATAATCAGTAGGGGAATGGTCAAGGTCAAAAGGGCGATCGCTGTACCAAGCAGATCAGACCATCGGGGGGAAGGGTCGGCAGGTTTGCCGGGAGAGCCACTGGAGTCCATAGGTGTCAGGGCCTGCTAACACAATTGTTAGGAAGCCAATGTTTTTAAAAAACTAAAAAATTAAGTGGTTAAAGAAGGTGCTGTTATTCTAACTAAGAATTGGCCCAGAACTGTGTTGGGTTTGACGATTTTCGCTACCCTTAAGATTTCTTTAATCGTTGGGGTCTTTTCATCACAGGCTCTTGGGACGAATTCAAGGCTTGTTCTGCCACCAAAAAATCAACAAATTGGCGAGCGGTTCGGCCGGAACGACCATTGTGGCGGGTAGCCCATTGCTTCGCTTGAAAATCCAACTCAGCCGGAGCCAAGTTTAAGTCAGCTCTTTGGGCTAAATGGTGGACGATTTCTAAATAGGTGGCCTGATTAGCCGGGGCAAAGGTCAGGGTCAACCCAAAGCGATCGCTAAAGGATAATTTCTCTTGAACCGTATCCCAGTGGTGAATTTCTTCTGCTTGGCTGGGTCGGGGCCGCTCCTCAAAGAATTCCCGCACCAGGTGACGGCGATTGGAAGTGGCATAAACCACAACATTACTCGCCTTGGCCCGGATACTGCCTTCGAGCACCACCTTGAGGGACTTAAACACTTCATCATCCTCTTCAAAGGACAGATCATCAACGAAAATAATGAATTTTTGGGGTTGTTGCCGGAGGATCTCCACAATTTGCGGTAAATCTCCCAGACCTGTTTTGTCCACTTCAATTAGTCTGAGGCCCTGGTCATAGTAGGCCCCTAACAAAGCTTTTACCAGGGAAGATTTACCAGAGCCGCGACTCCCGTACAAAAGCACATTCAACGCCGGTAAACCTTGAAGTAAAGCTTCGGTATTACGGATCAAGGCAGTTTTTGGCTCAGGGTAGCCCACAATATCGGCGAGGGGGAGCCATTCGGGATCAAGGACAGGTTGCAAACTTCCTTCAGCCCAGCGGAACGCACCATATTGGCTAAACTGGCCTGCGCCATGGCGATGGTAATAACCAGCCAACTGCTCTAGGGAGTCGGGCCAAGCGTCGTGGGAATGGAGAAAAGCAGAATCTTTGATGGGCGATCGCCGCCAAGGGGTGAGGGTTGTGGCGACTTGGGTCGCAACGGTGACCCAATAGCGGACGGTTTCGGGTTCGCACGAATACACTTGGTGCAAAATTGTCAGGTCATGGCGTACCGCTTCCTGGAGGGAACGGCTCATTTCCCCTAGGGATTTCACCTGGGCCTGGCGACTAAAGGGATTATCATCCTGGAGAATGCGCCCCACAAGCCAATCTTGCCAACTCACATCGGCGATCGCCAAAGCTTGAAACCAGCGCCCATAGCGTCGCAAACACTGAATACTGGCCGTTGACCCGGAGGATTGGGCTGCTTGATCTGAATATAAGCTTTCTAACAACGCCAAAAAGGTCTGACCAACTGGATCCGCAAACACCCCCTGAAAAATCAGTAAAGATGCAATTTGCGGATAAAGTAGCCTGGTGGAAATTGTGTTTGAAGCGGGAGCAACCATAAAAATATCTGCCGATGTAATGGGCTTAAAAAATCCAGATGAACCGTATTACTGGTGCGATACTATTCTGCTAAGAATTTACCGCATTGGGGAAATGGCGGTATTGTATTCCTCAGCATCCTTTACATTTTCTCAATCTGGATCAGATGGCATATTGGCTTTTTCAAGGGAACCCCCGCTATCATCGTGTACTTGATGCCATCCGTGAACAAACGGAAATGCCCTGGCTTGTGACCCGCTACAAAAATAAAATTCAAGTCGGTGATGGCGTTTTAATTTGGATGGCCGGTGAAGCTGCCGGCATTTATGCGATCGCCGAAATCATTAGTCTCCCCACAGTTATTTCGTCCAAAAATATTCAAGACCGCGACTATTGGACGGATCCCAAGCGACTCCGGGCCGATAAACCCCGCAGCCAAATCCGCTTTATTCGCAAACTCCTCGGTCAACCCCTACGCAAGATAGAATTGCGATTTGATGGCATCCTACGGGATCTCGATGTTATCCACACGCCCAGCAGTACCAATTTCAAAATCACCCCCGAACAATGGCTGCGGGTGCATCAACTGAAGGGCTGATTTCCCCTAACTTCCCCAAAAACCTCCGTTAAAATAAAACTCTGCTGTGCACCTTTCTTCACCATGACCTCGACCCAAAGTAAAATGCCCCCAACCGAGTCCCCAGATCCCATGCGGGAGATTCCCGATGAAGCAGAAATGTCCTTTTTCGATCACCTCGAAGAACTCCGCTGGCGAATTTTTTATTCGCTGATTTCCGTTGTTGTCGGTTGGGTCGGTTGTTTCTTTTTTGTCAAACCCATCGTCCAGATCTTAGAAGCGCCGGCTGCTGGGGTGAAATTCATCCAGGTGGCCCCCGGCGAATTTTTCTTTCTCTCGTTTAAGGTGGCGGGTTACACCGGCGCTTTACTGGCAAGCCCTTTTATCCTGTACCAAATTATTCAGTTTGTTTTGCCGGGGCTAACCAGGGGAGAACGGCGTCTCCTCGCTCCCGTTGTCTTGGGGTCTGGAGTGTTATTTTTTGCGGGCTTGGCCTTTGCCTACGTTGCTTTGATTCCAGCGGCTTTGAATTTTTTCATTACCTATGGTGCTGATGTCGTAGAGGCGGCCTGGTCTATTGAACGGTATTTTGAGTTGGTGCTGGGTCTGATGTTTTTTACGGGACTAGCGTTTCAGGTGCCTGTGGTGCAAATGATCTTGTCTTGGCTGGGGATTGTTTCTTCGAGCCTGATGCTCAAGGGTTGGCGCTTTGTCGTTCTAGGGGCAGTGGTGCTCGGCGCGGTGATTACACCCTCGACAGATCCGATGACCCAATCACTCTTGGCTGGGGCCGTCCTGGGCTTATATTTTGGCGGCATTGGCATTGTGAAACTTTCAGGACGCTAGGGGCTTGGCGATCGCCTGCAGTACAGCAGCCATTAATTCGGGGCGACCAAAGGGTTTACGGAGAAAAGAATCGGGCTGTGGCACAGAATATTCTGGTAAGGCATCGGCACTGATCAAAATAAACGGAATTTTTTCAGTAGATTGATCATGGCGCAATTGACCAAAAATTTCTTGGCCATCGAGACAGGGCAAGCGAAAATCGCAAATAATCACGTCTGGTGTTAGTCGCCGCGCTAAACTAACCCCCAGGGCACCATTTCCTACGCCCGTCACTGCATAGCCTTCAACGATTAAAGAAATCACCAAGCTACCTCGCAGATCAGATTCATCTTCGATCACTAAAATTTTCGGAATCATGATGTGTCACCAAGGGAAACAATGATTTTTGAGGAGAAAATTTAAGACTCTTTAGTGAGCCAAAATTAGGAAAAAATACGACGGATCTCAATAGTCAATAAAAGTTGTAATAGGTCGGTCTGGCTGAGAAAAAATACGATTGCTCAAGAGAAATTTGGCAGAAACAGCTACGGCAGAAAAAGTGATTTTGCAGCATTGACCTAACTTGCTTACGCTACTGATCATAGAGGCGACCTTGCCTAGAAAAAATAAACCCTAATGAACATTTAAGGTTTCCCGGAAGCAAACTTAATGAATTTTGCTTTTTTTAACTTGCCTGTTGTTTTGTAACTGATTTTCTAAAAAAATATTGCGATTTGCTGAGAGTTGCATCGAAATCAGAGTTTATTTTTAGGTATTTTGTCTTACTGCCTGAAATGATCAATTAAAAATATTTTTAGCTTGTTTGATCTCTGTGATCGGGCGCTATCTTGAAGTCAAACAAAATTCGAGCTAATTTTCACGTTCGTTTTCATTAGAGGATTTTTAATTTATGACTTTGACAGCGGCAGCCGTAATTGAATATTTGGGCCTAGAACCCCATCTGGAAGGGGGCTATTTTCGGGAAACTTACCGCTCAACACTCTCTATGGCCACCGAAAGACCGGGAGGCGATCGCCAATTGTTAACCTCGATTTACTATCTGCTCAGTCAATCGCGGCCCATGGACTATCTGCACCGCAACCAATCGCCGATCATGCATTATTTCCACGGCGGTGCGGCGATCACCTACCATACCCTTTCTCCGGAAGGCCAGTGGCAGACCACAAAGCTCGGCTTTGACTTAGCGGCGGGAGAAGTGCCCCAACTCCTGGTACCAGGGGGTTACTGGAAAACGGCCATTTTAGAAGCGGGCGAATTTGGTCTTTTGGGGGAAGCGGTGGCCCCAGGGTTTGATTACCAAGATTTGGAAGTTGCCCAGGGGTCAGTGCTCCAAGAACTGTATCCGGAGCATTGGCCGCAACTCAAGGATTATATTCATCCGAGCCATTAAGCCATTAATGAAAGGAAATCATCGCCTCGTTTTGGCGATCGCCCAGGGAAACCCGTTACACTTTGGCTAACGGATCGGCAACCGAGGGAAACACAATGGCAATTTGGGATTTCGGTCGCTTTATGCAGACCCTCATTCAGTTCGATGTTATGCCGGGGAGTCAACTGATTAAGCCTTGGTTGGGTCAAGAAAACGTGGCAGCAGATAATGAAACATTTGGAGGCAGCGCCCAGATGGGAAAAATTTTAGTGGTGGGTGGCGATCGCCCAGAAAATCAAACCCTTGTGCAGGCCCTTTCGGCTCGCGGCTATCAAACCCATTGGGCGAAAGATTCTGTTGAATCTTGCGATGGAGCGGCCATGCTTATTCTTTGTGCTGATCTCGCCACCACAACCAGAGACTCACTCCTCGCCCAGGTGAGCCAAGATCCCCAATGGCGATCGCCCCAGTGGGAACTGTTTAATTTTCGCCAAGCAACCCCTGCCCTCGCCCAACTGTGGGGAGCCGTGGACGACGTGGTGATGGGAGGTGTTAGCCAAAGTCAATTGCGGTTAACCCCGGCTGGGGCGCTATTTACAGGTAATGTCTCCACCGATAACAATGGCGGTTTTGCGTCGGTACGCACCAAAAGTTTGGCAAATCCCTGGGATCTATCTAAATATGCGGGGTTCCGGCTCCGGGTAAAAGGCGATGGCCAACGCTACAAATTTATTGCCCGCTGCGAAAACCGTTGGGATGGCATTGGCTACAGCTATTCCTTTGAAACCACCGCAGACCAGTGGCTGAGCGTGGATATTCCGTTTAGCGAGCTTGTGCCTGTTTTTCGGGCCAAATCCGTACCGCAAATGGGGCAATTTCAAGCTGACCGGGTCTATGCGTTGCAGTTGATGCTCAGTAAGTTTGAATATGATGGGCAACTGAATCCCAGCTTTAAGCCGGGGTTATTCCAATTGGCCATCGAGGCGATCGCCGTTTATGGTGGTGAACCTTTCCCCCAAATTATTGCCCTGAGTCAAACCACCGCCCCCCAGGAAGCGCTCCAGGAAACGGGGCTCTCCTATTGTCTAATCCATTGTCCCCAGGGTTTTACCGCAGAAAATTTGCAAACTGTGATCAATGTCATTGGCGATCGCCAAGCCGTTAACCAAATTATTACCTGTGCAGCGTCACAGTAACCAACAACTGGCCACCCGTGGCAAAGAATTGCGGGGGATCCGGTTAGATATTTAGCATAAACAAGTAAGATCGAAAGCATAAATACTTTGGCTGCCTTAATCCTGTCCCCTTAAACGCTGGTTTCCCGTGGGAATTGTTTCTCAACCTATGACTCCCCCTGTCTCTCTCCAAGCCATCATTCGAGAGTTAGAACAACACCCAGATGCCCAACGCATCAAAAAGTTGTTAATTTATACTGCTGTCAATCGGTGGGAAAGTAATCCCCAGTTACTCCAACGTCTCTCCCTGGAGCGCATTGTCAAAAAAAATCTTGACCAGTTCTTGAGTTTCAAAGAACTCCAGCGGGCCTTTAGTACCTCTGTCAGTACCCTCAGTCGGCCTGCTACCTATGGTCGCCTTGCCAACGACATCTTGACCCAGTTGAGTCCCCTTTACGAAAACGAAGATCAAGATCCTTCGACGGGTATTGTTGCTGCTGGCCAGAATAGCCACCAAAGCATTACAGAAATTCACCTAGAAGTTGCGGTGCAAACCCTCGAAGAACACCGCGAGAATATTCGCATCAAAAAATTGCTCTATGCCCTTTGTTTTAAGCGTTGGGAAAATAGTTTTCAGGTTTTAGAAGAATACAGTTTGGCGAACCTGTTACGCCAAGTCGTCGTTAACTACCCCACCCGCAACCAATTTGAGACGATCCTGCGCAAATTAGTTTCTCTGCTTAACCGCCAACAAATCTATGGCCAATTGGCTGATGTAATTCTTGGGGCGATCGCCCCCCTATACAAATCTGGTGATTCTGCCACGGGTTTAACCCAACCCACCGCTGACCCTCCAGCGCCAGTTCCCACCCCAGTGGTGCCGCCCCCTCCCCCTGCCCCAAGTCCAGCACCAGAGTCTGTGAACTATAAGCAGACCATGGCTTTTAATATTGACGAGCTCCCCATTCCCAAGCCTGCCAAGTCGATGGATCTTGATTTCAGCGAAAATCAAACCCTGGCGCTAGATCCAGAGACCCAGACGACCCAGACGATGTTGCTCAACACCGGCCCCCCTCGACCAATGCCGGCCCCTGCGCCTGCTCCGGTACCGAAAAAAAAGCATTTTGCGGCGGCTCTCAACATCTACGAACTTAAGCTGGAGGTGATGAAATATGCGAATCCCCTCCGCACGAAAATTTTGCTGTTTTCCGTCGTCCATCATCCCTTTGACCTCAGTGGCAAAGACTGGTCAATGTTGCGTACCTGTGATTTTGATGAGTTATTATCCGAAGTGCTGCGGGATGCCTCTAGTCTTAAGGCTCTGGAAATTAAACTTTCGGCGATCGCCCGGTCACTCTTTGACGCCAACGAACATCTCCAAGCCGCCGGAGCCATTGTTCAAGCCGTGACGACTTTCACCAATCCCCCCGTCCATGACCTATGACCCCCCAAGAACTCATTGCTAAATATGCGCTTGGAGAAACCCATTTCCCAGAAGCCCAACTCGATGGCGCGAACTTTTGGGGGGCAGATCTCATCGGCATTAATCTCCAGGATGCTGACCTCCACAACGCAATTTTGATTTTTGCCTATCTCAGCCGGGCCAATCTAAAACAAGCCAATTTCATTAATGCCAACCTCAGCGGCGCTAACCTCAACCAAGCCAATTTAACCTTGGCAGAACTTCATAACGCTGATCTCCATGGTGCTGTTTTAATTGGTGCTAACTTAACCAACGCCGACCTGACCCTGGCAAATTTACTCGATGCCAACCTGATGGGAGCAGATCTCCGGGGGGCAGACCTAAGCGGAGCGAATCTTTCTGGGGTCTGTTTGCGGGAAGCCAATCTTCGGGAAGAAAAGCGAGTTTATAATTCCAGTCTGCGGGGCACCATCCTCCGGAAAGCCGATCTACAGGGGGCGAACCTCCAAGGTGCCGACCTCGCCCGGGGCGAATTAAGTGGTGCCAACCTCAAAGGTGTTAATTTCCGACGGGCCGATCTCCATGAAGCCGATCTCAGTGGGGCCAACTTAGAAAACGCGATTTTGACCGAAGCGAATTTGATTGGGGCCAACCTCGTTAAAGCTAATCTCAAAAATGCGAAATTTGAGCGGGCGTTAATGGAGGATGCTGATCTTCGCCTAGCCAATCTTACCTGGGCTAATCTTCCTGGTGCCCGCCTCAATCGCGCCAAACTCAATAAAGCCAATTTGACCAATGCCCGTCTCAACCGGGCGGATCTCAGTCGCACCAACCTCTCCCAGGCCAAATTAATCGATGCTGAAATGATTGATACTTACCTTGCCCGCGCCAATCTGATGGGAGCAGATTTAACCCGGGCGAACTTGATCCGTGCTGAAATTAGCAGTACAAATCTTGCTGGGGTCATTCTGACTGGGGCGATGATGCCCGATGGCTCTGAACACCGCTAGGCTAACAACCAATTACGCCAACACATAAAAAAACCAGCCTAAGCTTCAGGGCTGGTCAGTTTGAGCTTGCTGTATGAGAGGAGAAACTCAATGTCAAGACGGCGCATGGTACTTTGCCGACAGATCCACTGGAATGGAAACCTGTAAAATCTTGGAGTGAGCTTTGTTAAAAATTGTAACAAGCACCGTCGAACTTCGCAACATTTCTTTACAGATGGCGTGATTTTTTGTTCAGGCCTTGATTTCAGATTTGGCGATCGCCAGCAAGATTAATCACGGAAAAATCGATTCTCTTAAAGATGAGTGGTTGTATTTTTGATGTGAGAACAGATATTTAAGCCCTGAAGAATAAGTAATTATACCCAGCTATTTTATCTAAACTTTTCTTTCTTTGGCGATCGCCTTTGGTTTTTCAGTTGATAGGATAAAATTCCATTCTTCAAGGCGTTCTGTGTTTGGAATTGTCTTTGGGAATGAACAGATAAAACAACATCAAATCTTAAATAATTGTTTATTGTTTGCCAGATCAATAGACATTACAGAATTAATCAGCAGGAACAAATGAGTATGAGGCATTATTGCGACGAGTGGATTCAAGAGTGGTGTGATGGCAATGGCTGGACAGATCCAACGTTAGTCAGTACCAATTTTTATTGGGCTTTTCCGCCAAATGGCGTGATGCCCGAACCCATTCCTGGAGAAATTCTCCGCCTCATTAAATCGGAAAAAGGTTTTACCCAAGATGAAAAACGTTGGCTGGCTTTGGCCGCTGGGGTGACCTTAGTTTCAGGTATTTTTACTTATTATTGGCATTGCCCTTTACCGTTGGTGATGGCCTTTGCCTTTAGTGCTGTCACAGCGGCACGTTTGGAGGTTGAAATTCCGGCAACGGCTTAGGAGGAAAAAGAGTCATTTCTCTTGAATCGGTATTTGTCACCCAATAGCCTACGGTAAGCAATATCAAAAATTCATCAATAAGTTTGCAAAAAAGTCCAGGAGAAGCAACCCTAGGATCGAGCATCCTTTGCGATAATAGGGAAGCATTTTTTACCCTTAAAACGTGTTGGCTAACAAAGATCTCCTCCACCATTTTTTGACGTATTTTACTGAGGTCAAGCATTGGGCCTTGGAGGCAAGGTTGTTGCGATGGTTGACTTTGTTGTGGCTTGGGCTTGGATTAGTCACCCTCTTTTCCGCTTCTTATCCGGTGGCAGCCGTCGAAAATGGTGATGGTTGGTACTATGTCAAGCGGCAAATCGTTTGGGCGATCGCCGGTTTGATCTGTGCTGGGGCGATCGCCCGCGTCCCCCTGAAAAAAATTCGCCTGATTTCGTTTGGCGGCCTGATCATTTCCTTTGGATTGATCCTGCTGACGATTGTCGGTTTTGGTCGGGGCAGTGAAGAATGGGGCGCTTCCCGTTGGATTGGGATTGCCGGATTTGCCCTACAACCCTCGGAGTTTGCAAAGCCTTTTTTGGTCTTAGAAGCCGCTAATGTCTTTAGTCGTTGGCGTCAGTTAAAAATTTGGCACCGAGCTGTTTGGTTGAGCTTATTTGCTGGGATTTTATTGGCAATTTTGAAGCAACCCAACCTAAGTACCACCGCCCTTTGTGGTATGACGATCTGGTTTATTGCCTTGGCCGCAGGTATTCCTTGGCTACTGCTGGGGGGAGCCGCTGGTGTCGGGGGATTGGCGGCCTTAGCGAGTATTAGTGTTAATAGTTATCAACGGGAGCGATTGACGTTTTTCCTTGACCCTTTCCGCGCTGCACGGGATGAAGGTTATCAGTTGGTACAAAGTTTGCTGGCGGTTTCCTCCGGTGGTGGTTGGGGCTTAGGCTTTGGCGAATCCCAGCAAAAGTTATTCTTTCTGCCGATTCAACACACGGATTTTATTTTCGCGATTTTTGCAGAGGAATTTGGTTTAATTGGCTCCTTGGGGCTATTGGGGTTACTCTTCGCCTATGCCTCTTTGGGGAGTTATGTGGCTTGGCGATCGCCTGTGCTCCGTCACCGACTGATTGCCATTGGGGCCACCTTTATTCTCATTGGTCAATCTTTGCTCAACATTGGCGTAGCAACGGGGGCTTTACCAACAACGGGTTTACCCTTGCCCCTCTTTAGCTATGGTGGCAGTTCAATTATTTCTAGTTTGATGCTGACGGGACTTTTGGTACGGATCGCCAGGGAAAACGGCGAAGCAACAGTCATTTCCCTCGCAGAACGACGGCAGCAGCGACAAGAAAATCCAACATAAACGCTCAACATTGAACGAACCAATTAGGGGTCAGACAGTTTCTGTTCCAGGGCTTCTAGCTGCTCTCGGCGTACCTCTAGTTCGAGTTGACGACGGGTAAAGTCTTGGCTTTGGGCCGTCATTTCTTGCCGCCAAGTTTCTATTTTTTTTTGTTCTTGCTGGACAAACTCCGGGGTGATTTTTCCCGGAACAAAATAATGGTGCACCACATTCAAGAGCCAGTCTGTTGCGTCTTGGATGCTGGCCAATTGTCGTTGTTTATCAAGTTGAATTAAAACCAGTGCCCCCACAGCAAATTCCGTTTGGGAATAAACCATGGAGGGGCGATCGCCTTGGTCATGGATGAGCCAACTCCCGTCAGGCTGCTCTTGCGCCACAAACACAAGTTGAAGCTGAGTCGATTGGGGATGACGTTGAATTTGAGCAAGGTGACGCATCACAGGTAAAGGAAACGCATTACTGAAGTCGTTGTAAACGTTCCGTCAAAATAGATTGTTGTGCTTCAGCTTCGGTAAGGGCAGACCGGGCACCTTCGATCACTTCTGCTGGAGCTTTATTGACAAAGCCAGGGTTATTCAAACGTCCACTGAGGGATTGAATTTCCTTATTCACTTTTACGAGATTCTTCTCTAATTTTGACCGCAGTGCAGGAATATCGACAAGGCCTTCGAGGGGAATTAAGATCTGAATTGTCCCCACTACCCCGGCGATCGCCTGTTTGAGGGAATTATCGACGGTATTGGTCAATTTTAAAGTTTCCACCTTAGCTAATTTAAGAATATAGGCTTCCCCTTTCGCCAAGGTGTTGAGTTCCGTTTCCGTTTCGCTTTGGAGGATCACGGTGACTGTTGCTCCTGGTTTAATCCCTGCTTCGGCACGGAGATTGCGGATCGTGCGGATGGCTTCGATGAGCAGGGCAAATTCATCCTCTAGGGAGGGATCAACTAATTGGTCATTTTCGGCGGGGAAAAGCTGCGTCGCAAGGAATGTTTGGCCGTCCGCTTGGGTGAGGGTCTGCCAAATTTCCTCGGTGATGTGGGGCATAAAGGGATGGAGTAATTTCAGAATGTCCTCTAAGACCCACGCCAAAATCTGTTGGGCAACGGTGCGGGAAGCTTGATCTTGCGCTTCCTTGGCATAGAGACGGGGTTTGACCAGTTCGATATACCAGTCGCAGAAATCGCCCCAGATAAATTCGTAGAGGGCTTTGGCGGCTTCCCCTAAGCCATACCCTTCGAGGTTTTTGTGGGTGTCGGCAATCACTTGGTGCAGACGGGAGAGAATCCAGCGATCGCCTAATTCGAGATCCTGCATTTCAGGACGACCCAAATCGGTGGGGGTTTTCCCATCGAGGTTCATCATCACAAACCGCGCCGCATTCCAAAGCTTATTGGCGAAATTTCGAGACGCTTCTACAGACTGGGATTCATCGGTTTTGCGGTCATACTGCAAACTGATATCCTGACCTGCTCCGGCAACCTCACGGATCAGGGTATAACGCAACGCATCCGTCCCATAGCGATCGCACATCAGCAGGGGATCGATGCCGTTATTGGCAGATTTCGACATTTTTTTGCCGTTTTCATCCCGCACCAGCCCGTGAATGTAGACATCCTTAAAGGGAATTTTGCCTGTGAAATGGCTGGACATCATCGTCATCCGCGCGACCCAGAAAAAGATAATGTCAAACCCCGTCACCAGCACGCTATTGGGGAAATATTTCTGGAAATCTTCGCTATTGTCGGGCCAACCCAAGGTCGAGAAGGGCCACAAGCCAGAGGAAAACCACGTATCCAATACATCGGGATCCTGTTCTAGCTGACAATCTTCGCCGTAGGTGGCGATCGCCTTTTGTTTCGCTTCGGTTTCATCATGGGCAACGATAAAGGGTGTGTGATCCTGAATTTCGCCATTGGTTTCACTAACCACATACCACGCCGGAATCTGATGTCCCCACCACAACTGCCGCGAAATACACCAATCATTCAGCTTCACTAACCAATCCCGATACACCTTGCGCCACCGTTCCGGCACATAGTTCGGTTGATTGTCCTCATCCAAAAAGGCGAGGGTTTTCTGCGCCAGTGGGTCAATTTTGACAAACCACTGGGTGGACAGGAGTGGCTCTACCGGAACCTTCCCGCGATCGCTGTGGGGGACGCTGTGGCGATAGTCTTCTGTTTTGACCAGTACACCATCCTCTTTTAATTTGGCAACGAGATTTTTCCGCGCCTCAAAGCGATCCTGTCCTGCAAACATCCCCGCATTTTCATTTAACGTGCCATCGCGGTTCATGATGTTAATAAATTCGAGGTTGTGGCGTTTCCCCATGTCAAAATCGTTCGGATCATGGGCAGGCGTGACCTTCACACAACCCGTCCCAAATTCAGGGTCTACATGCTCATCGGCAAAGACGAGAATTTCTCGCCCGACAATCGGCAGCGTTAACGTCTTCCCAATTAAATCCTTGTAGCGTTCATCATTGGGGTTCACCGCCACGCCCGTATCACCAAGCATTGTTTCTGGTCGGGTCGTGGCCACTTCTACATAACCACTGCGATCGCTCAAAGGATAACGGAAATGCCACAGATGTCCGTCTACTTCTTTGTTTTCTACTTCTAGATCGGAGACGGCGGATTGAGATTCGGGACACCAGTTGACTAAATAATTGCCGCGATAAATTAAACCTTCTTCGTAGAGGGTAATAAAAGCTTTTTTAACGGCTTCACAGAGGTTTTCGTCGAGGGTAAACCGTTCCCTGGTCCAGTCGGCGGAGAGTCCCAGGCGTTTAAGTTGGTTGACGATCGCCCCACCGGATTCAGCTTTCCATTCCCAAGCTTTTTCGAGGAATTTTTCGCGACCGAGATCATAACGGGTTTTGCCTTCGGCTTTAATTCGTTTTTCGACGAGGGTTTGCACCGCAATGCTGGCGTGGTCAGTGCCGGGAAGACAGAGGACATTGTCCCCTTTCATGCGGTGATAACGGACAATGGTATCGATGAGAGAGGTATTGAAGGCGTGGCCCATGTGCAGTTTCCCCGTGACGTTGGGGGGCGGAATCACAATACAGAAGGGATCGCCTTTTTGTTGGGGATCGGCCCGAAACACTGACCGTTCAAACCAAGTCTGTTGCCACTTATTCTCGGTATTGTGGGGATCGTACTGACTGGGAAGATTGGGGATATCGGTAGTCATTGGGCCGTCTTGGAGAAATAAAAAACTTGAGAGATGCTTCATTGTAAATCGATCTTCGCCCTAGATTGTGCCATGCTGGGTTAGTTCTCCCCAAATTTGTTTGAAGACGGCGATCGCCTAGGATATTAATCGGCAAATTTTGCGCGACACCGAAACGCAAAACAATGTGCTAGAAGGAAGATGAGTTCCCACTATATCTGAGCAAGATGGTAAAGAAAGAGTATTTTTTATATGGTGGTTTGTTTCTGGCTGGGGCAGTGTTGACACCAGCGGCAGTTGGTTTGTTTGGTAAAGGCGATCGCCCCGCTGAAACAACCGAAACAGCCGCTAATGAGATCTTTGAAAATGGTGCCTCAGACCCAAGTTTCATGGTCAACGAACCAACTACTGCCACCTTTGCCGAAAACGACAGCCGCGAACAAATCCTCAAAGATTACGAAACAACCTCCCCCGAAGCACTCCGCAACATTCCGACGGCGATTCCCCAGTACGCCGCCAACCAGCCTTCTGTACCGCCTTATCCCAACTATTGGGCGAATATCAGAATTCCTAACTTTACCAGTCAGCCCCTCAGCCCTAATCCCAGTGTGGATCAACCTAGTGAACAAATCGTAGGCGATCGCCCCCCCGATAATGTTGCTAGCGTACCGACCTTCGACTCACAAACGCCCCCAGACTCTTTTCGTCCTGACCCGGCAACGTCTGCGCAGAAGAATACCGATTTTCAGGGCCAAGACACCATCCAAGCCCCAAGCTCTGTCAATCTCCGGGATTTTGTGAACTCCGCTCCGGCCCGGGATCTTAAGCTGCCCTAGCCTGCAGAAAATCACGCACAATTTGCAAGATTTGCGCGGAACTGGTGCCATCTCCAAAGGGATTTACCGCATTGGCCATTTGCTCATACTTTTCTTGGTTTGTGAGCAGTAATTGGGTGGCTTGGAAAATATTGTCCTGGGCAGTGCCAATCAATTGGGCTGTGCCGGCGGCGATCGCCTCTGGCCGTTCGGTATTTTCTCGCAAAACTAACACAGGCTTACCCAAGCTCGGTGCTTCCTCCTGGAGCCCCCCAGAATCCGTGAGTACCAGATAACTCCGTTGCATCGCCCCGACTAACTGCGGGTAATCTAGGGGTTCGGTGAGAAAAATTTGGGGATGTTGGCCTAGGATCTGTTGAATCGGCTCCCGAACCGTGGGATTGCGGTGCATCGGTAATAAAATCGCCACATCTGGAAACGCCGTGACAATCTTGTGTAACCCCTGCAAAATGTCCTGGAGCGGTTCACCCCAATTTTCCCGGCGGTGCACCGTCGAAAGAATCACCCGTTGCCGCTCCCAATCTAAACCGGGAATGTCACAGGGGGGATTTGCTGCTGCGACGGCTAAAAGGGCATCAATCACCGTATTCCCCGTGCAATAGGTGCCCCCTAAAATGTCTGCTTTTTTCAGGTTGGCGATCGCCTGGGGAGTCGGTGCAAAATGCAACTGAGCAATCTGAGAAATTAGGCGTCGGTTGGCTTCCTCTGGGAAAGGATTCATTAAATTATCCGTCCGTAAGCCCGCTTCCACATGGCCCACCGGAATCTGCTGATAAAACGCCGCTAAAGCTGCCGCAAACGCCGTCGTTGTGTCCCCTTGCACCAGCACCATATCCGGGGATAACTTTTGGTAAATTGCCTGTAAACCCGCCAAGCTCCGGCAGGTAATGTCCGATAAGGTTTGTCCCGGTTGCATAATTTCGAGATCATCATCGGCCCGTAGATCAAACCACTGCATCACCTGATCAACCATTTCCCGGTGTTGCCCCGTCAAAATCACATGGGTTTTAAAATCAGACTGCTGGCGAAATTGCCGGATCACAGGCGCGAGCTTAATCGCTTCCGGGCGGGTACCAAGAGTGATACAAACTGAGGGCATAAAACACTCACCAAAAGATCTTATCCATTCTACAGATTCCCTTGCCGGTCACGAAAAAACCCGGCAAATTACCGGGCAGATACAAGCATCTTTTTTTAGATCACTATGAACTTTGGAAAACTCTAATCAACGAGGCAGTGTACAGGTGTGCCTCTAACTAACTTCACAGGTTAAAGGGCAGGCTGCAAAAATAGAATCCGATGCGACCTCTGCATTTCCATGGAGCCAAGTTAACCAAGTCACCTCTTGGGGGTGAACGCCCTTGGCGGTTAGCATTGCCGCTGCGACCAAAATGCCCATCAAGGTGCCGCCAATAATCGTTCCGGCAACAACGAGCACTGCACTAACTGGCAAAATAGACTGGAGCACAATGGCCATGAGCGAACCAATGGTCATCATTAAAACAACAATTGGAAAACCGACAACCAAAAGGCAAACCAGTAGCGTAAAACTCCAGATCAAAAAGCTTTTTAATAGTACAGATAGGTAAGCTGAATCCCAACTGCGCGTCGATGAGTAGTCCATAATCTGTCCCCTCCCAGGGATATGTTTAGTTGTCAAAAAACTTAAATGGAAGCATCAATATTTCTGGGTGTTGATGCCCTTCGATAGTAAATAGTATAAACAGGAATTAGATGAAAATGAGAATCCCTTTACATAAATTAATTTCTAAAGCTTTTTTTTATGGTAGAAATTCAAGAAAAAATATCGAAACCACTGATTATTCAAGTCTTTTGCTCCCTCTAGGTCATTAGAAATAGTTATTTATACTCAGGTGATAAAAAGCCGTTTCTGGACTGCTATTAAACGCTTTTTCGTCGTCAAAACTTTGCCCTGGTACCTGAGATTCTGTTACATTAATTTACATCAAGTCATGGGTATTTATGCTCGGTTTAAAAGAGATTGTTTGTCTCTTGGGGACTGCCCCAGAAAACATTAGAAATGTTGTGGCAAAAGATCCCTAGATAGAGCTGGAGATTATGTTGGTAGCAAATCGTTAAAGATGAAGGGCGCGATCTTTGATTTTTGGGTCAGGATAAAGGCGATCGCCTGCAGCATTTCCCCTTTAGCAGAGCGAAGATTTCAAGTTACCATAGGGAAAGTCAGCCAATAAATTTAGGCAAAATTCCCCGGTTAAACCCACACAACACCAGGGTGTCCCCTCATTTTCAGTCCCCTCCATTGCGGAAAGATACCTATGAGTGATTCCATGCCTCCGAACCGTTCTGCGGGCTCCCGTCCTCCCGTTCCCCCTACCAGCGAGGCAACCCAAATTATCTCTGCACGGCCCCAACCTGCTGTTTCGGCGGATGAAACACAAATTGTGATGCCCCAACAGCGGCGTCCCCAGCCCACGGCCCAACCCCAACAACGTCGCCCGGCCTCTCCGCCTCCGCCACCGCCGCTGCAACGGATGCCGCCCCCACCGCCTTTACCTACGCCACCTCGACAATATTTAGGGGCCAATGCCGAACGAATTCCCCAACGGGGGCCAGGGCAACCGAGTTTAAAGGAACTGGTTACCAGGGCTCACAAAGAAGGATTTTCTGATGTGCACCTTGGGGTCGGGGAAGTGCCTCGGTATCGTGATCGGGGGGAAATGGTGATCACTGAATATCCGGTGACTGACCAAGATACGTTCTATGCTTGGCTGCATGAAGTGCTTAAGCCACAGGAAATTCAACGCTTTAAGGACACCCTTGATTTTGACGGTGCAACCCAATACGAATTCGCGCGGGTGCGGATCAATATTTTTGACTCTCTAAATGGCCCCTCTTTGGTCTTGCGTTTGATTCCGCTCAAAATCTTGACCATGGAACAGTTGCGCCTACCACCCATCTTTAAGAATATTTCTGACGCAGAAAAAGGCCTCGTTCTGGTTACAGGGCCAACGGGTTCGGGTAAATCCACAACCATGGCGGCAATGGTAGATTACATCAATAAAACCCACCCAAAGAACATCATCACCATTGAAGATCCGATTGAATTTGTTCACCAAAGTCGGAAATCTCTAATCAAGCACCGAGAAGTGGGGATGCACACCCTAAAGTTTGATAATGCGCTCAAAGCGGCCCTCCGGGAAGATCCAGACATTATCCTGGTTGGGGAAATGCGGGATAAAGAAACGGTTAATACGGCCCTCAAAGCAGCGCAAACGGGGCACCTTGTCATGGGAACGCTCCATACCAACAGTGCGATTAAAACCATTGAACGGATTCTTAATCTCTACAGTGCAGATGAGCAGAATGCGATGAAGGTGGCGATCGCCGAATCCTTGGTTTCTGTCATCGCCCAAGGCCTATGCCGTACCACCGATGGAAAGCGGGCTGCTTACCATGACATTTTGGTGAATACCGAAACCATGAAAGATTACATCGTCAGCGGTCAGTACGACAAAATGCTTGAACTGATGCAAAATGGCGAATTTGATGGCATGGTCACCATGAATCAGTCGTTGTTTAACCTCTACCAAGAAGGTCGGATTACAGAGGAAATCGCCCTAGAAAAATCGCCGACGCCCAACGAAATGGCGATGATGCTCCGGGGACGGATCTAGGCAGAGACCCGTTTCTTGGTAAGCTTGTAACGAATTGTAACGATCAAGAAGTTATGTCCGATTCTCATTCCCTCTTTTTGGCGGTTGCTGGCCAACCCTTTCCTTTGTACTTTACCCTCGTTTACGTGGTGGGCTTCGTGGCGGCGGTATCCATTGGTCTGATCGCCTTTTTTAATTCCAAGCGGCCTTCGGGTTGGGAAGATGCCAAACGCCCGGATCTGATTCCAGATTTGCAGAAAAAAGAGTCCCAGGATCAGTCTTAGTCGGTTCCGCCGCTGGGTTTAAAGTCGGGGCCAAGGATTTCTTCCATGCCTGGATGGTCCTCTGGCTCTGGAGGAAAATCAAATTCGGCGATCGCCTCAATATCAGAGGGGTCGCGGGTGATCTTGACCTGTTGGAGGCGGGGGCCATCAATACCCATCACTTGAAATTTCAGGTCTTCAAAGTGAAAGACTTCACCCGTTTCTGGGATTTTTTGCCATTGGTAGAGCAAAAAGCCGCTGAGGGTTTGATAATCGTCGGTGTAGGGCAATTCAACATTTAGCAAATCATTGAGTTCTTCGAGATCAATTTGGGCATCGACCAGGAAAGTCTGTCGATCTAAAGCTTTGAAATGGAGTGGTGCATTGGGATGACTGTCGAGTTCATCGCCAATAATTTCATTAATAATATCTTTGAGGGTGACAAGCCCGGCGGTACCCCCAAATTCGTCTACTACCATGACCATCGGTTGTTTGGTGCGCTGCATTTTCGGTAAGAGGTCGGCGATCGGGGTACCCTCGGCGACGAAGGGAATGGGTTTCACCCAACGATTAATGGCTGTATTGAGATTCATCCCCCCGGCGGCTAAGGGTTTGGCAAAATCCCGGAAGCGCACAAAACCGACAATGTCATCGATGGATTCTCCGTAGACGGGATAGGCGGAGTGATTGGTCTGGCTGACTTTTTGCAACAGTTTGCCGAGGGTCGCGCCGTTGGCGATCGCATGGATTTTGGTGCGGGGCGTCATAATTTCTTCGGCAACCACATCACCAAATTCAATAACATTACTTAAAAGCTCCCGTTCCTCCGCCTCTAGGCCCATGGATTCTTGTTCGGTGGTGATAATCAGTTGGAGTTCCTCTGGTGTCAGTCGGTCATACCAAAGCCCCTGCTGAATCGGTGCAATGCCCCCAAGGCGCAACAGGAGACGGTTAGATTGATTCAAGATCCAAATAAACGGTTTAAAAATTCGGGCGATCGCCAAACTGGGAGGGGCCAACCAGCGGGCCATTTCTTCGGCATGGGAGAGGGCCAAGGATTTAGGACAGAGTTCCCCCAAGACAATCTGCAAATAAGCAATTAAGAAAAAAGCAAAAGGGATCGAAATGGAAACAGCAAAGGGTTGAATCCAGTCGTCGGGGAGAGGCAATCCCACCAAAAATTGAGCAATAATTGTCGCCATGGTATCTTCCCCAATCCAGCCCAGGGCCAAACTAGAGAGGGTAATCCCCAACTGGGTCGTCGAGAGGAGGCGTTCCAAACGGGACTGGAGGGCTTGCACCATCTTGGCCTGGAGATCCCCCTCCGCAATTAGTTGACTAATGCGCGATCGCCGCACCGAGACAATCGAAAATTCTGCGGTCACAAAAAAAGCATTAATTGCGATCAGCAACAACACAGACAATAATCGGACTAAAATTTCACCGCTCGATAACATGGAATTGCGCTATAACCCTTGCAGGCGTACTGTTTCTACCTAACGTATCACTGGAATCTGAGAAAGTTCTAGGGAAATTTCCCGGTCTGGATAGTCCTGAAGTTGGAGCGATAGAGTTTGCGTTTCATCCAGGATCACCGCCGGAATCCGAATAGTGCCAGCATACTTTTGCCGATTTGCAGGGATTTCGTTGGGGAGACCGTTCATTTGGGTACTTAGCAACCGTCCCGTTTCGGTTTTAATTTCAAGGAAGTTATACAAAAAATTCACCGCTTCCTGGCCATTATTTTGCAGATTTACTTCCATGAGCCAATCGTTGCCAGAAAGTTGGCCGCTTACAATTTCTAAAGTGACATCGTCTGCACTGGTGCTGAGGGGAAAGGTTTTTTGGTCGGCGGGATCTGCAGGTTGTTCCTCAATAAAGGCGTCCTTTTGCGGTGTTGCTGCCGGGGTGGCCTTTTGGAGTTCCTTTTCTTGGGCCTGGATCTGATCATAAACAGACACAATAATTGATCGCTCGGACACAAATTCTAAATTTTCGGCGGGATCTGCTTCGCTATTGTCTGGCTGACGGCTACGAATCAGTTGCTGACTCGGATTTCCTTCGGGCTGCTTGACACCTTTTAGGGCTTCGTAACCGACGGTAAAGCCATAGAGGGCACTCACGGTTCCAGCACCAAACATCGCCAGTAGGAGCAGGAAAGTAAAAGCCAGGGTCGTTTGAAACTTCATGGGCGATCGCCGAGGGAACAGTTAAGGAAAAGAAGAAATTGTACTATGATAGCCTGTGGGCAAAATCGCCCCAACAAATTTGCCAGGGTTGGCCGAGCGGTTTAGGCAACGAACTCATAATTCGTCCCAGGCAGGTTCAACTCCTGCACCCTGGACTTTCAGATAAGTTTTCAAGCTTCAAATTTGCAAATTTAAGGCTGCGAAAAAAACGCCCCAAAGGCGATCGCCTTTCGTTTGGGAGCATTGCCGCTTGGGTGAATGTTATTGCGCCCTAATAACCCATGTTGTAGTCGAAGGCAGCTTCCGTTTGCAGGGAAGAGTTAAACGGATTCGGCAAATCCTGGGTACGCAGCACCGGGTCACTGTCTACCTGTTGCAACAAAATATCCCGGTAAAGAATATCGATTTTCTTGATATCTCGTTTTGCCCGTTGTTCGGGATAGCCTGCCCCATTCAAGCCAAAGGGGGAAACACCAAAATAATCATTGAGTACTTGGCCCGTGCTAAAGCTCGCAAAGGTATCCTGCAATTCGTAGTAGAGGGCGCGGGTAAATACATCATTTGTATGTTCTGGGTAAGTGGGGTATCTTCCCTCTAGATACGTTTGGGCGATCGCCCCTTGGCCAATTCCCTGTACCGCCGCACCTACCACAAAAACTGTGGTTAAATGATGAAACCATTTTTTCATGGCATTACATCCATAAGTCAAATCTTTACCAGCATCTTTGCTCACAAAACCCAATTGGTCAAGTTTTCTCTGTACTGAACTTCATATACAACCATGCCTGCCCTTTCTGACCTCCTGACCGCTGATCAAGCCACCCTCAGACAAACACTCCTCAATCAAATCGCCACAGATGCGTATAAAGAAGGCGACTTCACCCTCTCTTCCGGACAAAAAAGCACCTACTATATCAACGGTAAATTGGTCACCCTCACCCCAATGGGAGCGCTCCTCATCGGTCGTCTGATCCTTGCCCAGCTCGATCAAGACGTTGCTGCTGTCGCTGGTTTAACCCTAGGGGCTGACCCGATTGTTAGCGCCGTCAGTGTTGTGTCAGCCTATGAAAATTGTCCCATTCCGGCTCTGATTATTCGCAAAAAAGCAAAGGGCCACGGCACCCAAGCCTATATCGAAGGGCCATCCCTTACCCCAGGCGCGAAAGTGGTTGTCCTTGAAGATGTTGTGACCACTGGACAGTCCGCCGCCCAAGCCGTTGAACGTCTCCGGGATGCCGGTTACCAAGTAGAAGAAATTATTGCCCTTGTTGACCGTCAGCAGGGAGGGGCCGAATTTTACGCTAGCCAAAATCTCAAATTTTCTAGCTTGTTTACGATCACCGAAGTACAAGCCGCCTACCGCGCTTTAAATGCTTAGTCCCAGACATTGAATCTAATCAAAGTCCTCACTCAATCTGGTGGGGACTTTGGGAATTGGCCCCTGCGTAATGTTTGGTAAATGCTCCCTTGGCTAGGTTGGTGCGGCAGTGCTATGACTGAGGCAAGTGGCCATGGTGGAGCTTAAGATAATGGCGAATCGCTACCCGACACAGATCAACGCCCTTTGGATAGCTTTTCTTTTGGGAACCTTGTTTCATACGGACTTGGGATTGATGCCTCTGTTCCATGACCAGGCGGTGGAGCATTCCCATGCTGGAGGCAACCTAGATCTCGTTTTCGGGTTTATGCTTTTTTTCTTCACCATCCCCATGGTGTTGATTATTCTGACGACTTTCACCAACAGTAAAGGGTTTCGGCGACTACATTTTTTGGTGACTGTATTATATTCAGTGCTAAATGTGGGCCATTTGATCGCAGACATTGTGGTGCAAGCTCCCTGGTATCAGCTTGTGTTGATGACGTTACTCCTGGGGATTGGTCTTTTATTGAATTTGGTGTCGTACCAGTGGCTCCAAAAACGTTACCATCGGATCAGAAAAACAATTCCTGCCGCCTAGGGTTTTTGTGTTGTGAGCGGCAATTGTGCAGTGTAATCAATGAAAATTTTATGTATTCACGGCCTCAGCCGGACGCCCTTTTCTCTCCTGGGGTTAGCTCAATATTTGGAGGGCCATGGTTGGGCAACGGAGCAGTTTGGCTATTTTGCGGCTACGGAAAGTTTTGAGCAGATTGTCGTGCGGCTCCGCCAAAAAATTCAGGCGATCGCCAAAACCGAAAAATACAGTATCGTGGCCCATTCTTTGGGAGGAGTCCTGACGCGGGCTGCCCTCACTTGCCCGAAAACCCCAGACCCAGAACATGTGGTGATGTTAGGCACCCCGAACCAACCACCTCGTTTAGCGGCTTGGGCTTGGCAATTGCCTCCTTTTCGCTGGTGGACAGGCCAATGTGGGTTTAATTTAACAGATCCGGCTTTTTACAAAGCTCTCCCCAATTTAGATGCACCCTACACGGTGATTGCTGGCGTCGGTGGCCCCAGGGGGAGCTTAAGTCCCTTTGGCGAAGAATTTAATGATGGCATTGTTGCCCTAGAAGAAACACGCCTTTCTCCAGCAGATGCAGTGATCCAATTGCCTGTATTACACACTTTTATGATGAATCACCTGCCTCTCCAGCGGACAGTCCGCGATATTTTGCGCCCACACTCTCCCATGTCCTGGTAAAGGTCACAAAAAAAGACGCACTCCGGTGCGCCTCAGAAGATTAACAGTCAATTTTTAAACCCAATGTTTAGAAATGACTGAATCATTATTGGAATGCTGTCGTGATCCGTTTCATCGCTTCGAGCACATTTTCGCGACTATTGAAAGCAGAGATCCGGAAATAGCCTTCCCCAGCGGCCCCAAAACCAGATCCTGGAGTACCGACCACATTGCAGTTGATCAAGAGCTTGTCAAAAAAGTCCCAACTCGATAAACCAGCAGGGGTTTTGACCCAGACATAGGGCGCATTCACGCCGCCATAGACATCAAAACCAACCGCTTGGAGTTCCCGACGAATAATGGCCGCATTTTCCAAGTAAAAATCGATCAGTGTTTTGATTTGGGCTTGACCCGCTTCGGAATAAACGGCCTCTGCTCCCCGTTGGACGATGTAAGAAACGCCGTTAAATTTGGTGGACTGACGGCGGTTCCAGAGGCTCCAGAGTTGCACGGCTTGGCCATTGCTCGCGGTAACGGTCAGATTTTTCGGCACAACGGTAAAGGCACACCGAGTCCCCGTAAAGCCTGCATTTTTAGAGAAAGAACGGAATTCGATGGCGCAATCCTTCGCTCCTTCTAGTTCGTAGATCGAGTGGGGTAGGCTTTCGTCGGTAATGAACGCTTCATAGGCAGCGTCAAAGAAAATAATTGAACCATTGGCCTTGGCATAATCCACCCAAGCTTGGAGCTGCTCTTTCGTCGCTGTTGCCCCGGTGGGATTATTGGGAAAACAGAGATAGATCAGATCGACTTTTTCTGTGGGGATTTGGGCCACAAAGTCATTGTCAGCGGTGATGGGGATGTAGGTCAGGCCACCATATTTACCGGACTCGTCGGCTTCTCCGGTGTGTCCTGCCATCACGTTAGTATCAACGTAAACGGGGTAAACGGGGTCAGTGACGGCGATGGTATTGTCTTTGCCAAAGATATCAAGGATGTTCCCGGTATCGCATTTGGCACCATCAGACACAAAAATTTCAGAGGCGTCAATGTCACAACCGCGGGCCTGGAAGTCGTGGGCCGCGATTTTTTCCCGGAGCCAAGCATAGCCTTGTTCTGGGCCATACCCTTTAAAGTTGGCGCGATCGCCCATGTCGTCAATGGCCTTTGCCATCGCTTCTCGACAGGCAGCGGGTAATGGTTCGGTGACATCACCAATCCCTAGTTTGATAATGGGCGCATTGGGGTTTTCTGCTAGAAACCCATTCACTCGCCGGGCAATTTCGGGAAAGAGATAACCTGCTTTAAGTTTGAGGTAATTTTCGTTAATTCTAACCATAGAAAAATCAGGGGCAAAAGACCGTAAGACAGCTTAACCTATCATCCCATGCCCCAGGGAAGCCGCTAGATCTTTTTGGGGTGAAGAGGCCGGAAAAATTATCCATCGCTACTCACCTGACCAATCCATCGCACTGGGTTACAAAAATCGAAACGCCATCCCATCACGGCACAAATTCTGCAACCCTAGGGATAGATCTCGATCCAAAGGCGATCGCCACCTCGGTTTCCTGGACTAACAAGGACATTCTGTTATTTTTGAGAAGGATTATCAACCGCTGATTTTTAGGTGAAATCCCTGGCTTGCCAAAATACTTCTACGTTCTTCGTTTCTGGCCTAAATGCCCTTAGTTTTGCCGAGATTATCTTTTTCCTAAAGGTATACAAAGCGCCTTTTTTTGAATAAGCTTGACTTATTGGTCAAAAAAATATTTTTTTTCAATTTTTTAAACGGTAGTGATCATCACAAGGGATACTGCCACCATGGGCAAAAAAGTCTATCCCTGGGTGGAGTTAACCCCACCGAACTTGATCTTATTCGCGCGAGAAGATACACTATAAGAAGTAAAAGCCTTAATTTATGGGCGTCTCCCTGTACCTCTACTGCAATAGAGGTCTTATTTTTGAGAGGTGTTTTCCCCGCAAGGGCCACCCTTATCGCATTGAATAACACATTGCAACGACACTATATTTCCAATTGAGTCTGTCGATATTCCAAGTTCGGTAATCCCGCATCTTTTCCCCTTTTCAAGCTCTTGGTCAATCAAGGAGAATTAAGTATAGAACGCCGATGAATTCCCCATCCCTGAGATTTTAATGAATCGTTGAACCTTTTTCGATTGTTGCCCGTCTAAAGTAGTGAGCGCTCAATTAAAAGTTATAAAGCGTAAGAAAGTTAAAGGGTATGTCGTTTATTTTTTAGAAAAATTCTTTGTGTTCTAGATTGTGACCTACATGATGATTGTTTTGTAAAGTATCTGCCCCCCTGGGCCGCACCATATAGTTCTTCGTTCTTTAGATTTAAGGAGTTAAAGCGTAAATGCCTAAAGTAAATCTTCAACAAGCCCCCAATAACGGCAAAAGTTCTGCGGATATGGTGCGTACCTATCTCCGGGAAATCGGCCGGGTGCCCTTGTTAACCCACGAAGAAGAAATTGTCTATGGGAAACAGGTCCAGCGCCTGATGGCCCTCCAGGAAAAACGCCAAACCCTAGAAGAATCCCTCGATCGGGAGGCAACCCGTGAGGAATGGGCTGAGGCTGCTCAACTGACGCCGAAGCAACTCCAACGGGATCTTCAAATCGGGGAACGGGCAAAGCGCAAGATGATTGAGGCAAATCTCCGGCTTGTGGTGGCGATCGCCAAGAAATATCAAAAGCGCAACCTAGAATTCTTAGATTTGATCCAAGAAGGCAGCCTTGGTTTAGAACGGGGTGTTGAGAAGTTTGACCCCACAAAAGGCTATAAGTTCTCCACCTATGCCTACTGGTGGATTCGTCAGGCGATTACCCGGGCGATCGCCCAACAGGGTCGCACGATTCGACTACCGATCCACATTACCGAAAAGCTCAACAAAATTAAGAAAACCCAGCGGCAACTGGCCCAAGATCTAGGCCGGGCGGCCACCATCGCTGAAATCGCCGAAGCCCTCGAACTAGAGCCGGCCCAAATCCGTGAATATTTCCGCGTTTCCCGGCACCCAATCTCCCTCGATGTCCGGGTTGGTGACAACCAAGATACCGAGTTAATGGACTTACTCGAAGACAGCGGTGAATCCCCCGACAACAACGTCACCTATGAGTTGCTCAAACAGGATTTGCGCGACCTAATCGCGGATTTGACCCCCCAGCAACAGGAAGTGATTATTCTGCGCTTTGGCCTGAACGATGGCAAAGAACTATCCCTGGCAAAAATTGGCAAACGCATGAACCTCAGCCGGGAACGGGTACGCCAGCTAGAACGCCAAGCCTTGAATCATCTGCGGCGCCGGCGATCGCAAATTCGTGAATATCTGGTTGCCAGCTAAATTTTTCAACTTTTCACCATGACTTAGGCATTCTGAGATGGGGCATTCTCCCCATCTTTTTTTTGTCCATCTGGACGGCTAATAAAAAAGATTTTTAATGTTGTTGACTTAATTTATCAACTAAGGGTATTCTAAAGATGGTGTTTTTCTCTCAAGGATGTACAGGGTGGGTGGTCCCACCTTTTTTATTGCCAAAAATGCCAGCACACAGCACTGGTAGGCACGCTTGCAAAGACAATGGATAATTTTCTAGGCAACAATAGACAAAGATTCGAGGGCAATGCAGGGGGTATAACAAGAACCCTGCCAGCGGCGATCGCCTCCCACTTGAATAACTTGTTTGAGGGCCTCATAAACGTTGCCAGTGACCATCGTATCCTTAATCCGTCCGGTGATTTGCCCTTGTCGTACCTGGTAGCCCAGGTCAATATTGACGGAAAAGTCTCCCGAAAGGTCTGCGTCTCCTCCCAGGATTTGATCGACGACAATTGCTGTATCTAATTGCGAAATAATGGTGTTAAGACTGCCTACACCAGGGGCAACAATCAAATTAACGAGCTCTGGGGTTGGATAGCGCCCGAGGCTGGCCCGAAATCCGTTGCCCGTCGGTCGAATCCCAAGGCTTCGACTTGTTTGGCGATCGCCGTAGATGTCTTGGGCAGAACCTTCCCGCACCAGGGACAAAGAGCGGGTCAGGGTGCCTTCGTCATCAAAGTGGCAAATGTAGGGTTTGGCGGTGGGGTCTTGGTAGAGGCTGATCTGGGATGAGACGACCCGTTGGCCAAGGGCTTGGCTCCAAGGAGAAGACTTTTCGAGGATATTTTTCCCATTGAGGGCGGCGGCAACCGTTGACCATAGCAGGGGCGCAGCATTACTGGTGAAAATTACTGGTATTTTGCCTGTGGTGGCCGGACTATTTTGCTTCGCCCAGTGGAGACGCTCCAGAATCCTGTGTACCGTTGCCTCTGGATCGAGGGAATCCTGGGTAATATCCCCATCATAAATGCCCAAAAAGTCATCCCCCCGCACCCACTCCACCTCTAGGCCATAGCTGAGGGAAATATCGGCGGCAGTGCAATAGAGACCTTCGGAATTGACCAGGAGTGTATGGCTCGATTCGCAGTCGAACACACCGCTACAGAGAATATCGGGATAGTGATCACGCAGTTGGGCGATCGCTGCTTTGCCTTTCTCAACTAAAGTTTCCACGGCCATGGCAGTGCCAATGGGAGGATTAATATCACGGCGCGGCTCACAGACATCTAGGGGCGTCGGCTCCTGGAGTTGGCTCAAGGCGATCGCCTTTTCTACTAATAGTTGTGGTGCGACATGGCCATAGGCCACCGCGAGCCCAGGCCGCCCTTGGTACCAAAGCCGCAGTGCCGTACCGATGGATTCAGCCGTTTCTAATTGTTTGAGACGATTCGCCTCAAAGGTGACGGGGTGGGAAACGGAACTTCCCTGGTAAACTTCCGCAAACTCGGCTCCCCCCTGATGTGCTAGATCCAGGAGCTGCTGGGCAAAATCGCTCATAAAATTTTCCTACCGATACCCTACAAACTGTAAATAACGCCACTTAGCGGAAACTTTCGATTCAATCCTAATGTCCCTAAAAGACTTTCGCCTCAGGCAAAATGAGCATCGCATCCCCAAAGGAATAGAAACGATATTCCTGGGCGATCGCCGCCTGGTAAACGTCGAGCAATCTTTCGCGCCCGATCAACGCACTAACTAGCATCAGCAAGCTCGATTTTGGTAAATGGAAATTCGTGATCAGCCCATCCACCACCTGCCATTCGTAACCCGGATAGATAAATAAATTGGTTTGTCCCTGGAAAGACTGTAATTCCCTAGGAGAAGCGGCGGCCATTCCCTCTAGCGATCGCACAACCGTTGTCCCGACCGCAATGACCCGACCACCCTTTGCTTTCGTTTCCCGGATTTTTTTCACTGTTTCCTCCGGCACGTCAATCCACTCATAGTGCATATCATGGGCGGTGATATCTTCTACTTCCACCGGGCGGAATGTGCCAACCCCCACATGGAGGGTCACAAAGGTTTTTTCAATGCCTTTTGCTTCTAGTGCTGCAAATACCTCCGGCGTAAAATGTAGCCCCGCCGTCGGTGCCGCCACAGCCCCAGGAGTCTCTGCATAGATCGTTTGATACTGGTCGGGTTTCGCCTCAGAGTCCGTCACATAGGGAGGAAAAGGTATTTCTCCAAAATCGTCTAACACAGACCAAAGGGTTTGGTTTGGCCGCAACTGAAATTCAAGTAAGCGCCCCCCTGTCTCTGGGTCTCGATCAACCACCGTTGCTTTCAGGGTTTGGCTCAAATCATGGGGCGCGGTGAATAAAATTTCTGATCCTAGGGTAAAACGTTTCCCCGGTTTCACTAAAGCCAGCCAAGTATCCGCTGAACGTTCTTCCAAGAGGAGGACTTCTACCGGAGCGCCTGTTGTCTTACGACCATGGAGCCGCGCCGGGATGACCTTTGTATTGTTCATCACCAACAAGTCATTGGGCTGTAGCCAATCAACCAGGTGGTAAAAATGCTGATGCTGGATGCTATCGACAGAATCAAGCACTAACAGACGGGAACGATCACGGGGAGTGACAGGGGTTTGGGCAATGCGTTCCGGCGGCAGGTCGTAGTCATAACTTGAGAGGCTTTGGTCTGGGTTCATAGCTCACTGAAGCGAATAAAAATCTCCGATATAATGAACACAACTTTGAGGACGGCACAGCAAAATTTTTTTATTCCAACTATACCGACACAAGTGCAATGGTTGAATCTAGCTTACATTACCCTATTTTTGGTGCTGAAATTCCCTGTCCCCATTGTCGTCAAATGATTCCAGCGTTAACTTTGACGGATAGTTATCTCTGCGATCGCCATGGTGCTTTTGAAGCAGATCCAGAAACAGAAACCTTAGTCCATCTCCAGTCCAGTCGCCAATGGAAACGCTGGGAAGAAAAATGGTACCGTCAACATACCCATCCTGACGGCATTCGCTTTGAGATCCATGAAGCCCTCGATCGCCTTTACACCCAGGGGTTACGAGCCACAAAAATTACCATCGCCCAACGCTACCAAACCTTAATGCGGCGCACCCTCGATTTTAAATCGGCCCCTGGACGGGGAGACATAACCCCAAAAGACTATGCTGCTCCCCCTTCAGTGCCCCACCTATACGGTCTACCTGTGTTTTTTCATGATGCTGGCGATCGCCAAGACCGCTGGCAGATTGTCAACTTCGAGCTTGAAACCGAACCCGGCTCCCCCCGGCGTTATCCCTACCATTACCTGAGCCGAGAATAATCCCCATCAAACCCTTATTTTTGACCGGATTCTAGACCCTGGGGCATCAGCTCACTCAAATCAAACTTTTTCAACTGATTGGCAAATTGGGGCAAAATTTCGAGACAAAAAGCCTCTGCCGCCTTGGAACGGTAACGGTTTGGATTAACGATCACGCTTAAAATACGCCGCACTTCCACATCTTCAATGCGCGCCCGGTGCAGCACCCCCATCCGTAGTTCTTTCTCAATGGCCGTCACTGAGACAAAGGAAGCCCCTAGACCCGACTGCACAGCATTTTTAATTGCCTCGATGGAATTAAGTTCCATTTCAATCTTGAGCCGTTTGGTATCGATGTCGCAGCGAGTTAAGACTTGATCAATGACCTTGCGGATCGTCGATTGAGAATCGAGGGCAATGAATTTTAGTTTGTACAAATCATCTCGATAAATGGTTTCTGCCTTGGCGAGGGGGTGACTCACGGGCAAAATCAGGGACAGTTCATCCTCGGCATAGGGAACAATTTTCAACGTATCTTGCAACTCCGAAGGAACTTCGCCGCCAATGATTGCGAGATCCACTTGACCGTTAGCCACTCCCCAGGAAGTGCGTCGCGTCGAATGTACTTGTAACTGGACTGCCACATCGGGGTATTTCTGCCGAAAGCAGCCAATCATCCGGGGAATGAGGTAGGTACCCGTGGTTTGGGAGGCGCCAACAATCAGGGTGCCTCCTTGGAGATTTTGTAAATCTTCGATGGCCCGACAAGTTTCTTGGCAGAGGGTAATAATTTTTTCGCCGTAATCGAGGAGAAGATAGCCGGCTTCGGTGAGTTGGGCGCGCCGTCCACCCCGGTCGAAGAGGGGGACATTGAGCTGTTTTTCAAGGTTTTGTACCTGGAGGCTGACGGCAGGTTGGGAGACGTAGAGACTATCTGCTGCCCGTTTAAAGCTTCCTTCGGTGGAGATGGCTTTGAGGATACGGAGTTGATCCAGGGTAAATGGAATGTCAGACATATAGCCTCGGCAAAAAGGGACGACAAAGAGGGATCACGGCTGGTTTTATGATTGACAGTACCATAATAAGGGGATCGTATCTCTTTTCATGGATAATATAGCCTGTACTAATTTTAAGCAAAATACTTCGATCGACGGAATTATGACGGATTTGAGCTGGTTTTCGACAAGTCACTGGATTATGGCGGGTCTTTTGCTTGGTTTTGCGATCGCCCATAGTGGTTTGGCGGCGTTGCGTCCCTGGGGCGAACAAAGAATCGGTTCTCGCCTATACCGGGTGCTCTTTGCTTTGGTGAGTATTCCCTTCGCCACTGGTTTGATTATTTACTTCTTTAACCACCGCTACGATGGCCTAGTGTTGTGGCAAATCCAGGGGGACGCTTGGGTGAAACCGACGGTGTGGTGGCTGTCGGCGATTTCGTTTTTCTTCTTGTATCCTTCGACATTTAACTTGCTCGAAATTGCAGCGGTCAAGCAGCCCCAGGTGCATCTCTACGAAAAAGGGATTATTCGCATCACCCGTCACCCCCAGATGGTCGGTCAGTTGATTTGGTGCGTGGCTCACACCCTCTGGATCGGCAGTTCTTTTACATTGCTCACTTCCATTGGTTTGATGGCCCACCATATTTTTGCGGTTTGGCATGGCGATCGCCGTCTGAGATCCCGTTATGGGCAGACGTTTCTGGCGGTGAAAGAACGCACCTCGATCATTCCCTTTCTGGCGATTCTCCAGGGACGTCAACAGCTTAAACTAGAAGAATTCCTCAAGCCTGCCTATGTCGGTGTTACAGCCTTTATTGCCCTGCTCTGGTGGGGACACCCCTGGTTGATGGTGATGACGGCTAAAGTGCCCTGGTAACGGAAAAAAAGATGATCCCCAGGACCGATACAGGTAAGATAAGAGACCACAGATAATATTGAGTATGTGAGCGAAAAGAACAGGCAATTATGGTTCTATCAATCACCGAAGCGGATTTTACCCAGACTGTTTTAGAAGCCAATCAACCTGTTTTGGTGAACTTTTGGGCACCCTGGTGTGGTTTGTGTCATTTGCTCCATCCCTTTTTGGTGAAGTTGCAAAAGGAATGGGAAGGACAATTTCTTTTGGTCGATGTTAATGCCGACGATAACCTAAAGCTCGCCAATACCTATCGCCTCAAAACCCTCCCGACTTTGATTTTGTTCAACGATGGCACGATCGTTGAGCGCATCGATAAGTTCCAAAACCGCGATCGCCTTAATGCCCAGCTCGAACAACTCCTCCAGGGCGTGGTGATCCCCTAAATTTTCTATGACTGCCCCCCTCATCGTCATCTGTGGTGCCACCGCGACGGGTAAATCCGGTTTGGCCCTAAAACTTACCGAAAAACTGGACACAGTAATTCTTAGCGCCGATTCGCGCCAAATTTACAAAGAATTCGACATCGGTACAGCGAAACCAACCCCTGAAGAGCAGCAGAAAATTCCCCATTACCTGATCGATATTTGTGAACCGACAGAAACGCTTACCTTGGCGGAATACCAAGCCCAGGCCCAAGCACTGATCGCTCAATTTCATGCCGAACAGAAGCCCGTTTTACTCGTCGGCGGCACTGGCCTTTACATTAAAGCGATTACCAAGGGTTTAAAAATTCCCCGGGTTGCGCCTCAACCGGATCTGCGTCAACAGTTCACCGACCTGGGCCAAGCCTATAGCTACCAACTGCTCCGGCAGGTTGACCCAGAAGCTTGTCAGAAAATTCACCCCAATGACCAGGTGCGCACCCTCCGTGCCCTAGAGGTGTTTTATGCCACGGGGGAACCGATTAGCGACCAACAGGGAGAAAATCCGCCGACTTATTCGATCCTCGAAATTGGTCTTGATTGCGCTCCCGACCACCTCGATCAACGGATCCGTCAACGCACCCAGCAGATGGTTGACCAAGGCTTTGTTGCTGAGGTTGAACGCTTGGGTAAAAAATACGGTTGGGATCTGCCCCTCCTGAACACCCTCGGTTATGCGGAATTTCGGGATTATGTACGCGGTCAAGGGACATTAGAAGAGGCGATCGCCAACACCGTCCTCCACACCCGCCAATTTGCCAAACGCCAACGCACTTGGTTCCGCGCCAACCCAGATATTCACTGGCTCGATAACACCGCCCCAGATCTCCTTGAGCAAGCCCTCAATCTCATTACTCAACAATAGAGATTTGAAAGATTTTCCACATAAAAAAGCACCCTTTCGCGAGAAAGAATGCTTCAACGAATTTAAGGTTGAAAAATCAGACAAACATTAAGGACGTTCTTCAATTACCTTATCGATCAGGCCATATTCCAACGCTTCCTGGGCTGACATAAAGTAATCCCGATCCGTATCCTTCTCAATTTTTTCGATGGATTGACCCGTGTGGGCCGCCATCAATTCATTAAGTTGATGCTTAATGCGGATAATTTCCTTGGCTTCAATGTCAATATCTGTCGCTTGACGACGGCCTTGAATCCCACCGAGGGGCTGGTGGATCATAATCCGGGAGTGGGGCAGGGCCAGACGCTTCCCTTTCGTGCCCGCAGACAACAAAAAAGCCCCCATAGAAGCCGCTAAGCCCACACAAATGGTGACTACTTCCGACTTGATGTGTTTCATCGTGTCGTAAATCGCCAGACCCGCCGTCACCGAGCCACCGGGGGAGTTGATGTAGAGATAGATCGGCTTGCTGGGATCTTCAGAATCGAGGTAAAGCATGATGGCAATAATCTGGTTTGCCAAAGCATCATTGACACCCCGACCGAGGAAAATAATCCGTTCACGGTACAAACGGTCATAGATATTGATCCAGTCAGAATAGGGCTGACCGGGCATTTGATAGGGAACTTTGGGTACACCGATGGGCATGGATTTTGTTTACCTTGATCTGAACAACGGGAAAAAATGGGGTGATTTTAAGCAATCACGAAGGCTACATAGCCGGTACGGGGGACGGCAAATCCTTCGAACTTTCGAGCACTTTATCGATAATGCCGTATTCGAGGGCCTGCTGGGGTGTCATGTAAAACATCCGGTCAGTGTCCTTTTCGAGTTTTTCGAGGGGTTGACCAGTATATTTAGACATCATTTGCAGGATTGTCCGTTTGTTTTCGATCACTTCCTTCGCCCGAATTTGAATATCGGAAGCTTGGCCCTGGGCTCCTTGGCGCGCTTGGTGAAGAATAATCGTCGAGTGGGGTAGGCTCGCACGGCAGCCTTTCGTGCCAGCAGCAAGGATCATGGCCGCTGTTCCCATCGCTTGACCGAGGCAAATGGTGTGCACTGGCGGCGTGATGTAGTTGAGGGTATCGCAGATGGCAAAGGCTTCTGTTTCAAACCCAATGGAATCACCACCGTACCAAGAAGTCCCGGTGGAGTTGATGTACATATAAATCGGTTTATCGGGATCATCAAACTGTAAAAATAACAGTTGGGCGATGATCAGTTCGGTCACATCGACGCCAATTTGATCTTTATACTCATCGGGAGAGACCAGGGGAAGGCCGAGATAAACGATGCGTTCTTTTAGCAGTAGGGAAGGGAGATCTGGCGGTGGTGTCCTGTAGGTGGAGCCGCCACCTCTGTAGGGTGCTTGTACAGCCTGAATCGGTGAGTTCATAGATCTTTTAATGCGTTGGGTAACGTGTTGGCGTTACGGTTGCGGGGTGTTTTTGTCTGATTTTGTCTTAGCATCTAATTTTAACGCAAGGTTTGACGGTGGTTTAGGGCGATCGCACATGGGAAAAGTATTTTTGCTGGGAGCGGGTTTAGGGACAAAGGACTATTTAACGGTGCGGGGTTGGGAGATCCTTCAACGGGCAGAAGTGGTGATTTACGATGCCCTGGGTTCCCAAGAACTGTTGGATCTGCTGCCCCAGGACTGTTTACGGTTATTCGTCGGTAAGCGAGGCGGCCAAAAGAGTACGCCCCAAGAAGAAATTAATCGTCTTTTGGTTGAGCATGGACAATCGCCAAAACGGGTGGTGCGCCTGAAGGGGGGAGATCCGTATATTTTTGGGCGATCGCACCCGGAGATTTTGGCACTCCAAGGGGCGGGCTGTGATTTTGAGGTGATCCCTGGCATTTCATCGGCGTTAGCGGCACCATTACTAGCAGGTATTCCCTTGACTCATAAGGATTTGGGTCGCGGCTTTTTTGTGGGGACAGCCCATGATCTAAAGGCCTTTGATTGGACAGCCCTAGCCCGCTTGGAAACTTTGGTTTTTTTGATGGGGGGGCGCAATTTAGAGGACATTTGTCGGCGCTTGATGGCAGCGGGGCGATCGCCTCATTTACCAGTGGCCATTGTGCGGGCGGCGGGATTGCCAGAGCAGCAGGTCTGGACGGGAACATTACAGACCATTACGAAGCAAACGGCGACGGTTCAAAAACTTTCGCCCTGTGTGATCATTGTGGGTCAGGTGGTTAGTCTCCGGGAGGATTACATGGATCGGGCTCCATTGGGTGGCAAAACAATTCTGATTACCCGCGCTGCGTCGCAATCGAGCGAATTTACCAAACTTTTGGCGGAAACTGGCGCAAAGGTCTTGGAAATGCCCGCTTTAGAGATTCGTGAGCCCTCCACCTGGGAACCCCTCGACCAGGTGATCGCCACCCTAGAAACCTTTGACTGGCTGATTCTCACCTCGGCCAACGGCGTTGAATATTTTTTCCAGCGACTCGCAACCCTGGGCAAAGATGTGCGGGCCCTAGGCAAGCTCAAAATTGCCGTCGTCGGTAAAAAAACAGAAAAATTCTTGCGCCAACACGGCCTAAAAGCAGACTATATTCCCCCTGATTTCATTGCGGATTCTTTGGTGGAAAATTTCCCAGATCCGCTGCAAAATCAAAAAATTCTTTTTCCCCGGGTCGAAACGGGAGGCCGAAAAATCCTGGTGCAAGAGCTCGCCCAACAGGGTGCCCAAGTGGTTGAAGTGCCCGCCTATGAATCGGGCTGTCCGCGACAAATTCCGGCGGCGGTCTGGCAAGCTCTCGAAGCACAAACCATTGAGCTAGTAACCTTTGCGAGCTCTAAAACAGTGCGCAACTTTTGGCAGCTAATTCAGCAGCAGGGGGGGGATTTAGAGTTGTTAAAACCGCTGAAAATTGCCTCCATTGGCCCCCAAACCTCCCAGACTTGTTTAGACCTTTTCCAGCGGGTTGATCTTGAAGCCGAGGTCTACACCCTAGAAGGCTTACGGGATGCCATTCTGGACAATTGCGTATAGTTCACAATCCCGAAGAGCGGACTTGATAGGGGATTTCTTCAATGGGGAGATTGTCTAAATTCCAGTCGGCGTAATGCAATTGGAGGCGTTTTTCGCCAGCATATTCAACGATTTTGCCGCCATATAAACGGGCATCGGTGCCGAGGCTTTGGATTTTGATGCTGCCGTTAAAGACCGTGGCCCGGGCGAGATAAATCACCAAATCGTCGCGGGAAGGGCGATTGACCGTGGTACTGGCAGTGAGGTGGGCTAAACCCCGTTCGTCTAATTCTTGGGCGATCGCCACCGCTGTATTGCGAATGCCGCGAATCGCCACAATATTGGCCGCCACCGCCATCGTAATGTCAATTTTTTTGGTATCCGTCAGGACGGCATTGTGGGCTAAAAAATGAAAATTTTCTTCCCCTAAATCATTGCGAATGCGTCGATGGATCGGATTATGGGCGTTGTAATTTTTCAAGGTACCGACAATTGCACCACAGGCGTTGCGGGGTTCGCGCCACGGCGATTCACGGGTTTTGCCGTAGACTTGCTTGCCATCCTGACGCAACCGGCCCACATGGGTTTTGAGATCAATGGCCACGAGGGAAATGGACTGGGGATTGCCTGCGTAAACGCGCCGCTTTAAAGATTCATCTAGCTCGTGGGCTACGGTCACATGAGCTAAGGTTTCGCCGTCATCGGTGCCCCCACCCGCCGGGAAAAACGCCTCTAATTTTAATTCGCCAATTTCCGAGAGGGTGGCAAAACGGGAAGCAACGACATCTCGATAACGCTTTGTGGCTTCCCCCTGGTGAATGCGATCGCCGCAGTTGGTGTAGGCGAGGGTCGTCACCACACTGGGCAAACTCATATCGGCCCCACAAGCTTTAATATCCGTTGAATCGGAGGCAACAAATTGCAATTCATCCCGCAAAATCTGGAGGCCGCTGATCAGAGCATAGCGATCGCTGACGATTTCGTTCAGGTAATTATGGTAGGCATTACGCTCCATCCCGAAACTGGCGGCGAGTTGCCAAAATTGCTTGACCCGTGCTTCGGTAGGGGCCGCATTAAAGGGTAGAGTCATAAAATTTTATCTGGAACGTTGATGTGATTTTAAGCAGAACAGTTGTGGCGCATTGGGGGAGGTGACTATGGTCAGTCTGTTTAACGACCCATAATTGTGGTGCGGCCCATTGCTGACGATGATCTGTGACAGTTTTGCTTGGATTTGGAGGAAGCAGGGCGATCGCCTTTTTATTCTAGCGAACCACGGGTCACCCCCAATTGATTTTGGAGCTTGAGGGTTTGCCAAAGCTGTGCCCCAGAAATTTTTCCTGTGAGTAATTTTTGGTAAAGATCAATGGTTTTGGTAATCTCTGCGGGAGATTCATCCACAAATTCAACGCGGAAGTGCTGCACTCCCAAATCCATAAAATGCTGCATATATTCTGCGCCAGTCTGGGCGGTGCCATTAAACACCGTATTCCGACAGCCCGCATCAGCAACTAAAACATGCTCAATACCCGTGCGATCGCCTAATTTCACTTCATGACTTTCGCAGGGGCGACCACAATTAGTGAAATCGGTTCCATCGGAGAGAAACGCGCAGAAAACACAATGTTCCATGTGAAACATCGGCATATGTTGGTGGATCGTGATTTCAAACCAATTGGGGGGAGCTTTTTTAAGGAGCGATTCTAACTGGTGAATATTGAGGTCATAGGAGGCCGTGAGACGTTCTAGGGGAAAAGTTTGTTTAAAATAATTGGCACTGATTGGGTTGGAAATATTTAACGAAAAATCAGCGGTAATCCGTTCATTTTTAAAGAATTTGAGCTGGTCATAGTTCCGAATCAAATAGCCATCTGCTTGACTAGACAGCACTTGCTTGAGAATGTACTGTTCCTTAGGTTTGGTGATTCGGGGCGGTGCCACCCAAATTTCCGCTTGCTGCTCAGTTTCTTTTACTAATTTAACAGCTTCACGGTAGTTAATCGGATTTTCAAACTCACAATAAATAGTTTGGATATTAGCCTTTAAAACAGCTTTTAATTGCGCTAAATTACGCACCAAGACAATAATTTGTGCTGCCTGTGGTGCTATTTTTTTGACAGTCGGCAATAAACTTTGATAGGATACATTGCTATTCAATTGCCAACGCTTCGGTTGAGCGCGTAAAGTTTCTAATTGACTGACTATTTCCCGCCGCATTCGATTTAGTTCGCTCACGGGAAGAATGGCATCACCAAGCAGATTATTCTCTAAATCCTGGAGATAAAAAGGGGTATTTCCTAAGCGGCCAAATTGTTCCGTTAAACGTTCTGTCGTTAGGGGTTTCTTGATCGCCGTGTCGAGAAGAATTTCTGATGCGACTTGGACAATATTGCCTTGTCCATCACGGGCGATCGCCGTCAATTTTTCACCAATTTCTCCGTGAATTTCTATCGTAATTGGCCGCTGAAACTGAATTTTTTCACTGGTAAAGGTTTGACGTAATTTTTTATCCAGTTCTGGATCGCTGGTTTTCCAGAGGCGATCGCCAACCCGCACCCTGCGCAAGTCCACATCCCGCCGCCCAAAAGTAACAATCGTATCTTTTCCCTGGGTTTCAACGGCGTAAACTCGCCCCCCTTGTTCACGATCTGCGGGTTTCCCCTGATCAAAGACCACCCCATCCCCAGCCTTTAGGGGCGCTTCTAAGTGCAAAATAACTTGTTTGTCGCGACCATCACGAATTTGCTTGATTTCACCAAGAAATACGCCTCTTTTCTTGCCAAAGCGACCATGAACAAGGCTTTGATTATCGATGCCGTCGAGCCAACCCGTGTACAACCCACGCGAAAAGGCCATTTCCAATTGATATTGTTCCTGGTCTGAAATGTCCTGCTCAATGCCCTGCACCGCCCGATCAATGGCCTGGCGATACACTTGGGTGACACTGGCCACATATTCCGGTTGTTTTAAGCGTCCTTCGATTTTTAGCGACACGACGCCCGCTTTAATTAAGTCCGGCAAAACAGGTAATCCCGCCAAATCTTGGGGGCTTAGTAGGTAACGTCTGTCGCCCAGATCAAATGGCCTACCATCGACAATCATTTCGTAGGGCATCCGGCAGGCTTGGGCGCATTCTCCGCGATTGGCCGACCGTCCGCCGAGGGATTCACTGGTTAAACATTGCCCAGAATAGGCGACGCACAACGCCCCGTGGACAAACACTTCTAGCGGCATTGAGATCTTTTGTTGACCCAATTCCTGCTGGATTTTATTGATTTCCTTGATCGAACATTCCCGCGCCAATACCACCAAATCACAACCCAAGTTTTGCGCGAACTCGACCCCTGCGGCGCTGGTGACGGTCATTTGCGTCGAACCATGGATCGGAAAATCGGGCGACAATTGCCAAATTAATTGGCACAGCCCCACATCCTGGACGATCGCCGCATCGACTCCCGCCGCAATAATCGACCGCAAATATTGTTCGACTGCCGCCAATTCCGAGGTGAAAATCAGCGTATTTAACGTCACATAGCCCTTCACGCCGCGCCGATGTAAGTATGCCATCAACTCCGGCAAATCTGACTCGACAAAGTTTTGTGATCGCATCCGGGCATTAAATTTATCCAGCCCAAAATAAATCGCATCAGCTCCATTCTCCACGGCGGCGATCGCACAGTCCCAATTTCCCGCCGGAGCTAACAATTCAGGGGTGTGTAGTCGGGCGGTAGATTCTACGGATATAACAGGAGGAGTAGACATAGGAGTATCAAAATAGAGAGGCGATCGCTCCAGTAGTATAGTGGCATCCCACCTAGGAAGGATGGGGAATAATTGGGGTGATAATCAAGCAGTGACGGCCAAAGTCAATCCACAGTTACTGATGAACGATAATTTGTGTACGGTTTAGTTCAATGTAGCGATGTTGTACAAAAAGTTGGCTAATTTGTTGAATATTTTGGGAAATAATATCTTCTAAATCTTTATTTTTGATATGGCCTGTCGAGATTAAAAGTAGTTTATAGGGCTTATTTTGGAGAAAAAAAGATTCGACAAAATCCGCATCTTTCGTAATGACAATCCTTTCTTCTTGGAGGGACAGATCATTGATGAAAGAATCAGGTGTTGCGTTTTGGGCGGGCAGATCACTCGTATGTTTCGCATCGTACCCTGCTTGATTTAAAAAATTCGCAAGTCGCTTGGGAAGTTGGGCATCGACAAGGAACTTCATGAAGCCAGACGAGTGATGGTTTTAACTTGGCTCAGTTGAGCAGCATAGAGAAGAACCGCAAAAATATCTGGTTCTTCTAAATCTTGATAATCTTCTAGAATTTCTGCAGGGGTCATACCTGAACTCAGTAGCTCTAAAACGAAGGTTACGGGATAACGTAAGCCACGAATGCAAGGCTGACCATGACAAATATTTGGGTCAATGGAAATTCGTTGGAGTAGTGAAACTGAGTGGTTATCCATCGGAATACAGTAGATTTTCTTAAGTGTATCAAGTCTCTCTAAAGGTAGGCGATCGCCTTTTATGGATATTGCGGATAGGATAACGGTAGGTAAGCTATTCCGGTACAGTACACTCAATGCTATCTGCTCCTCTAACCATAGCGACAGAGCCTGACTTGTGCAGCAACTAAGGTCTTCATCCAATTCATTTCCCCCGGCAGGGCTATATCCCCTGACCGCACTGCCAGAACCCTATCAGACTGCCTTTCGCCAGGGAAGCGCCCACTATCTACCAGGACGATTTTTACGCGCACAGACAGATTGGTTTGTCCAAATCTGCTTACTGCCCTTCATGGTTATGTATGCATTGCCCATTCTGGGACTGGTGCCAGCTTTAATTTCCCAGGCCATCTATCAGCCCAACAGCTACGGGCGACTTTGGCAAACCCTGACCCAACAGAGCTTACCGGAACTGGGGTTTACGCTCCTATTGTTTCTAGTTTTGGCGGTTTTGATCGGCTATTGCACCTATATGGCTTGGGATCTGGCTCAATCGTTCTACCGCACCTGGCACTGCTCCCGATTACGCAAACAGAAAGAAGAAGGCTACGGGATTGTGCTCTTGTCCCATGGGCTGGTGGGCCGCTTGATTGATAACCTAGGGCGACATAATTGTCTGTGGTTACCGCGCCAGGCGATCGCCGATATTGCTTGGCACCGAACGCGCGAAGAGGGAGCGAAACGATCCTACTGGGTGAATCGAACGCGCATTTGCTATGTTTCCGCCAAAGGGAAAAAGCACTGGCTCACCCTAGAAGGTCGCATCGTAGATCTGGGGTATTCCAACCATGGACATACCGATGACCGCGCCGATCGTGCTCTTTATGAAGCCTTAGTGAAATGGTGGAAAGGGCGATCGCCTGGATAAAAAACCTAGTCTCAAAGGGAAGGCGATCGCCGTCTTTGTTGCTGGTTCTGGCGAATAATCAACAATCCCATCGCTAGCCAGAAAATCAACAGCCCGCCCGTGAGTAATAGCACCGGCACCAGGCCAAATCGAACAACAAGCGCCGGAGCTGCCGCTGTGAATAATCCACCCCCGACAATCGGTTCAAAGAACAATTGTTTATAAGCAAAACTCTCAAACGCACCGGTGCGGTTCTCCGGATCGACCATTCTCAATAATAAAATTCCCGTGGCCGTCACTCCCATCGACTGACCCATATCGCCGATTCCTTTTTCAAACCAATGACTCGGAAAAATGCGTGGGGCGAAATAAAGAAACATCACCACATTCCAAGTGATGCCTACGACACTCAAAATGGTAAATACACCCAAGTTGGAACCAATTACACTCAGGGAAATGGATGCCAATGCTGTCACCACCACCACATCCAAGGCTAAACCCGCAATGTTACTCATCAGCGAGCGAATAATCAAAGGCGCTAACCCCAGACGTTCCATCACCAACTGCACAATGATGCCGCCAATCAGAGCCATCGGGAATAGGGGCACATAAGAGATTACCTCAAACCCCGTTTGTCCCCAGGTGACCGACTCCACCCAAACCAGTGCTTCTAAAATAAGCCAACCAATCACAATCGCTGCGCCGACAATGCCAAAATTGATTGACAGAGGATCAATCAGTAGATTACGCATGAGTTGGGCACGACGACGGCGCACCTCAGGGGATTCTGTTTCCGTCAGTTCTGGCACACCGTCTAAATCTTCTACAGCTTTCTGAAAAGATGTCACATGGCCTTTACGCCGGCCCCAATCCGCGAGGGCTGTACCTGCAACAATTCCGCCAACAATGCCCACCGTGGCAATGCCCAAGGCCAGATCTGCACCTGCCTCAAAGCCCAGCTCTGCAAATGTCTCAGCCATCCCGCCAGCGGTGCCATGCCCTCCTTCAAAGCCAATTTCGATCAAGCAAGCAGCAATGGGATTTACGCCAAATAGCGGCATCAAGATCAGCAAGGTTACCAAGATTCCCACTACGTATTGACCCCAGGCCAATGTTTGACCAAAGACGACTTGAGGGGCTGTTTTTGTCCAAATGTCTTTTGGTCGTGGAATAGCTTCTCCAAGGAACAAGGCCGCAAAAACGATATTGATAAAGATCCCTGGCGATTGTGACCAAACGGCGCGAATTGGTTCTGAAAAAAGCCCATCTGACAGGATCGAGGTTCCCCCAGAAATAGCAGTGGTGATCGCCCCCAAAACTTGAGGCCCCAGCAGCAGTGCTAATACACCAGCCACAATGGATTCAGGTAAATAAAGCCTCTGGATCCAGCGCACTTTTTGCTTAACATACCGCCCCGCTAAAACCAGTAATGCAATTAGGATAAAGGCAAAAAAAACATCTCTGAGCGTAAACATGACTCCGCTTTGTCCACTAAATAAATATCCTGGCCAGGAAAGTGACAGACTGTGCGACAAGCGTGAGTGCAACAAAATTCATCCTGTTTTCTCTTGATTTTATGGATGAGTTGTTCGCTAGCTTACTGTTTCACTGACCTGAGTAGGTTGACTTGCATCATAGGGAGGGAAAGTTGGGGATTACGGAGTAATTAGAGTTACAGAACTCCACAGAAGCGTTTGTCTGATGTACAGCACTTCATGCACGATCTCGCTTTTTGCAGAAGGCGATCGCCCTGACCCAATTGCCCGCCGGAGCTAACAATCTAAAATTCATGACAATTCACTCGGCAAACATCTCCGCCAAAGTTTCAAGCATTGTTCTTTGTTCATCTTGATTAATTTGACCCAGCTTTTTGACGAGTCGAGACTTATCAATTGTACGGATTTGATCCAGAACAATTTGCCCACTTTTACCCTGAAACTGACACGTAACACGAGTCGGATAGGCTCTTCCTTTCGTTGTCATTGGCGCAACAATTACCGTCGCGATATGGCAGTTCATCTCATCTGGCGAAATGATCACACAGGGTCGTGTCTTTTGGATTTCACTACCGACGGTGGGATCGAGATTCACCAAAAAAACATCAAAACGTTTGGCTACCATTCCCATTCTGTTTGATCCCAATCGGTAGCATTAACTTCGTCCAACAAAATATCATCCTGTCGCTGAGCCATTGCCGAAAAAGCTTCATCCCAGCCTCGGCGTGAGCGGGGGGCCGTGCGAATGGTTAGATGGTCGCCTTGCACTTCAATTTCAACTTCTGTGTCAATGCCACTTTGTTCTAAAAGTAGCTTGGGAATACGAATGCCTTGGGAATTCCCAATTTTTACGATGCGGGTTCGAATGACTGCGCCCATGACTGACTGATTTTAGCGACAAAACGTAATTACATTGTAGCCACAAAAACTATCTAATGAATTTTAAGACAGTTAATCAGTGGTGGGCGATCGCCAACGGGAACGATCAATAATAGAAGGCTGCCCATTCTACGATTCCCATGGCAAAACTCCGCGAAATCACCATTTTCCCCCAACTGAAAAAGCATCTCGTGCAAGGCCATCCTTGGATCTATCGCGATAAATTGCCGAAGAGTCTCCGCTTTGAAACGGGGGAATGGTTGCGAGTTAAATGTGGCAACTGGACGGGGTTTGGTCTCTGGGATAACAAAAGTCCCATTGCTGTCCGAATTTTTTCCCAACGGCATCTGCCTGACCGTCGCTGGTTACAACAGCAGGTACAAACGGCCTGGGATTTACGGGAACCCCTGCGCCAAAGTAATTGCACCGCCTACCGTTGGCTCTTTGGGGAGGGCGATCGCCTGCCGGGAATTACGGTGGATCTGTATGGGGAATACGCCGTCGTGCAAACCTACATGGAAGCGGCCAATGTACTGCTCGATTGGCTCGTGCGATCGCTGCGGGAAGTCGCCCCACTACAGGGAATTTTATGGCGCACCAAACATTTAGAAAATTTAGAAGATCGCGATACAGACAGCAAAACCCAAGTGCTCTGGGGCAAGGAACCCAAGGGCGATATTGCCGTGACCGAACATGGTCTGGTTTTCCAGGTGAATCTGCAAACGGGCCAAAAAACAGGCTTGTTTCTCGACCATCGGGAAAATCGTAAATTTATTGGCGAAATTAGCCGCGATAAAACCGTTCTCAACTGTTTTTCTTACACCGGAGCCTTCTCTCTCTACGCCCTGCGCGGTGGTGCCAGCCAAGTGACCAATGTCGATGTGGGCAAGCAATTAGCGGAAGTCGCCAATACCAATGTACGCCTCAATCATTTTGACCCAGGTAAACACACCTTTGTCACCGCCGACTGCTTTGATGTTCTCAACCGCTATGCCCAAGCAAAACAAACCTTCGATCTTGTAATTCTCGATCCACCCAGTTTCGCTAAAAGCAAAAAAAATCGGTTTGCCGCCATCCGTGCCTATACCAAACTCAATGCCCTCGCCCTCCAATGCGTAGCCCCTAATGGATTATTGGTTTCTGCCAGTTGCACCAGCCAAGTCAGCCCCGAAGCCTTCCGAGAGATGCTTGCCAGTGCCGCCGCTGCCGCCAATTATTACCTGCAAATTATCCACGAGGCCGGACAACCCTGCGATCATCCGGTGCCAGCCGCTTTTCCAGAAGGACGCTATTTAAAATTTGTTGTTGCGAAGGTCAGCCCCATTATTTAGCGATTATTTAACTCATGCCTTTGGGTGCAAAATCCCAAACACGGAGGTGTAGCCATGCAAAAAGGTGCGATCGCCGACGGGGCCAATTTCCCCATTGCAGAAAAATCCCCCTAAATTGGGTGTTGGCAAGGCCGTAGAAAAGAGGGTCGAATCAAAATTTGGCTCCCCATAGAGTCCCTTACCGCGACCGAGACAGGCAAACATCAAGGCTCCAAAAGGAGGTTCCAGTGGATCATTTGCTTGGAACTGTTGTAACAGCACCGAGAGATCTTCCGCTGAAGTCTCTGCATCCCGCAGGTGAAACTGTACCCTTTGGCCCGCCCGAATGCGATCGCCCACGGCGATCGCCCCAGCCCTAGGGTCTACCCCTAGTAAATTGCGAATGAGAAAGTCCCCGTGGATAAGCTTTTGTTTAAAGGCATCCATCGCAATGCCAATAAAGAGAGAATCCTGGGCGAGGGCTTGATCTTCTTCATCCAACTCGGCGATCAACTCCTGCAAAAATCGTAGGGGAGAGCCATGGCGGAGCTGTTCACCCTCGGCCACCGACAATTCCGTGATGATATTGCGATCGCATTGGGTAATTTGATACACCTCACCGATGGGCCGACATCCCTGGGCGACAACGGTCTCCATCTGGATATTTCCAGCCAAAGCCACCCCCACTGTGCCAGACCGCAACAGGGTTAGTTCTTGGTCTGCTTCGTAGTAAAACAAACCGCTGGCTGTTCTGCCGCCGGAGCTTGTTAGTCCCCCCACCTTTGCCGCATTTGGATAGGCAAAATCAAGGCCCGCTAACAGATCCGTAATACTCGACGAAAAGGGATCCGCCAGCAAAATAAAATTCGGTTCCGCCTCGGGGCTAACCCCAAAAATGTCGATCCAAGGGTCTGGGGCGCTATCTAAATCGGGTAAATCTTTCTCGGTGACATGGAAAGGCACGACTTCCACATCTGGCAAATGGGCCACCGTTAAACTAAGGGCGGGTTGTCCTTCACATTCTTGGGTTTCTCCGGTTGCGTCGGTGCCAATAATACTCACGCCACCACAACCAATCACCACTTTGCAGGCTAATTTTTCAGTCAATAGCGGCAAGATCCGGGCATATTCGCTGGCAAACGCGGCTGAAATGAAGAGAATGGCCAGATCTGCACTACCAGAGAGATTTTCTTGGATTTGGGCAACGGCTTCATCAATGGCTCCTTCTAGGGACGCTTGGGTCGAGAGGGCATTTAGCCACTGAAAGGGATGGGTGTCGACTGCGGGTTGTGCCCCAGTGATTCCTAATTTTTTCCACAATGCCTTAAGCATACTGACACATCTTGAATCGGTTGCGGTTTTTGAGATTCTCCCAAAGTCTTTAGCTTACAGGGAAAAGGCCAGAGAAAACCAGGGTCTACCCCCAGACAGATGGCAATTTCCTCACAGTGGCGATCGCCTGCATTATGTAACGGAATATTACAAAAAAAACGGCATAACGCTATAGCAGCTTGACGGTCTCCGGTGGGCTGGGTACAGTAGGGCGGTATACCCCATCGGGTAAAGCTTCCATTAGTTGTATGCAAGATAAGCAAAAAGTCACCCTCTATCTGCCTGCGGCGATCCATCGTCAGCTCAAAATCAAGGCAGCCCTCGATGCAGATTCCATGTCTGCTTTAGTGGAAAAAGCCGTGGCCTTCTATCTACAACACCCTGAAGTGGTAGAAGAAGTACAAGAAACCTATGGCCAGACCCACCGTGTCCACATTTGTCCCGATTGCGAAGGGGCGGTGGTACTCCGGGATGGACAACTGGTTTCCCTCAAGAGGCAGCCAACGGTACTCCTTGATGAAGAGATTGCACAGGATCTACAAAGTGCAAAGGGTGCTGCGGATGGGGCAGAACTAGTCACTTGCTAGCTGTCCGATTGGCGACCGCCGTTTATTTTTCTCCCGATTTACCTCCACTCTGGTCGATGTGGTGCCGCCTAATTCCCCCTTTTAGAACGTCAGGACTAAACCCATGAAAGAAGAGCTCAATACCCTCATTCAAGCTCAATACCCCCTGATCTACCTCATCACCCCCGAGGAGGAACGGGCCGAGGCGGCGATCGCCCACATTGCGCAACTATGCGAATACCAGAATGTTTTCGTCTGGACGATGACCCATGGCTTGGTGGAATATGGTTCTGACCGAAAGCCCCAAACTCGCACTCTCTCAGCAGAAGCGGCCATTCGTGAAGTCATTCACCACAACGACTCTGGCATTTTTATCTTTAAAGATCTGCATCCATTTTTAGACGATCCCAGCACCGTCCGTTGGTTACGGGATGCGATCGCCAGTTTCAAAGGCCAGCAAAAGCACATCATTTTGATGTCCCCCTACCAAAAGGTGCCCCTCGAACTCGAAAAAGACATTGTTGTCCTCGATTTTCCTTTCCCCACCCTTGACGAACTCGATCAAGTGCTCGCCCAATACCTTAATCCCCGGCATCCCATTTCCCCTGTCGTGCGAGAAAAACTCCTCAAGGCAGCCCTGGGGTTGACCAAGGACGAAGCCGAGAAAGTCTATCGTAAGGCCCAGGTTAAGGCGAAGAAACTCACCGCCTCGGAAGTAGAAATTGTCCTCTCCGAGAAAAAACAACTGATTCGCCGTAACGGTATTCTCGAATTTATCGAAGAAGACGAAACCATTGACGCCATCGGCGGTTTAGAGGAGCTCAAGCGCTGGCTTAAACAACGCTCCAATGCCTTTACCGAAGCCGCGCGGGAATATGGCCTACCCCAACCCAAGGGAATGTTGATTCTTGGTGTACCGGGTTGTGGTAAATCACTCCTGGCTAAAACAACTTCTCGGTTATGGGGTTTACCGCTCCTGCGTCTCGATATGGGGAGAGTATATGATGGCTCCACCGTGGGTAAATCCGAAGCAAACCTCCGCAGTGCCCTTAAAACCGCCGAGTCTATTTCTCCAGCGATTCTCTTCATTGACGAATTAGACAAGGCTTTTGCTGGTTCTTCTGGATCTGCGGATTCCGATGGGGGCACTTCCAGCCGTATCTTTGGCTCGTTTCTCACCTGGATGCAAGAAAAAGAATCCCCCGTTTTTGTAATGGCCACCGCGAACCGAGTGGATCGGCTACCAGGGGAATTTCTCCGAAAAGGACGATTCGACGAAATCTTTTTCGTGGATCTCCCCAACCCCAGCGAACGAGAAGCGATCTTTAATATCCATCTCCACAAACGTCGGCCAGTCGGCGATCGCTTCGACACAGAACAACTGGCAAAGATTTCAGAAGGTTTTTCCGGTGCGGAAATCGAACAGGCGATCATTGCCGCCATGTACGAGGCCTTTGCCCAAGATCGCGAGTTTACCCAACTCGACATTATCGCCGCGATCAAGGCAACCTTGCCCCTTTCCCGCACCATGACTGAACAGGTCAATAGTCTCCGCGATTGGGCCAGACAGCGCGCCCGACCTGCTTCAGCCTCCGTCGCCGAATACCAGCGATTGGAGTTCTAACAGGCTTAATCTGTCCCGGATTAAGGTCAACAAGATTCCCAGCTTGTTGGCATTTAAAAAACCACTTTATTAGTGGTCTTTACACAAAAAAACTCAAATGTTGTTGTTTTTGGAGAATTATTCCAATGTCCCACTTTAGCACTCTCCGCACTAAAATCACCGATGCCGCAGTTCTCAAGACTTCCCTGCAAGACCTCGGAATTTCCGTGAATACCGATGCTGCAGTTCGTGGCTACAACGGCCAACAGATTCAAGCAGACATCGTGGCTACTCTCGAAGGCGATTATGACCTCGGCTGGACTCGCAATGCCGACGGCAGCTTTGACCTCATCGCTGACCTATGGGGTGTCGCGAAGAAGCACAACCAAACTGAACTGATCAATTCCATCAACCAGAAGTACGCCATCAACAAGACCCTCGCTGAAGTTAAGCAACGTGGTCTCAACAATGCGAACGTCAAACTGGTATTGCAAAAGTAACGACTAAATGCGTTCCCACGAAGAGCTAGGGTTGGTCTCATCGCAGAGATCGGCCCTTTTTCATTGGGTCTTGGGCTGGGGTCTGAGGGTAGATCAATATTTCAGCAGCGAGACTCAATTAAGTAACATTAAAAGAAGTGCATCTCCTTAGTCTAAATGTTTAGGATTGCAGAAAGCGGCCCATCGTTTTGTGCCTCGTTATTTTTGGCATGGAGGAGGTCACGGGCTCAATTTAAAATGTTGGTCTAAAATTTTATGAAATCTAAATTTTTACTTTTTTTGAGTGTCGCAACGCTTCAGGCTGCTCTATTCGGCTGCGGACTCGTTGGCAATAATACGTCCGGTGAGCAAAATACTTCAGGTACAGAAGAAACAACCAGTGAATCAACCGCGACGAATGAGTCCACCAACGTCACGGCAGATTGGGTTGATTTCCAAACGGAAAATGGCAAACTCGCAGTTAAATTTCCAGGCACGCCCCAAACGGAAAGTCAAACAACTCCCTCTGATCTGGGTGAACTACAGTTCACAATGACTTCCTATGCGGACGACGCCAACACACAATTTTTTATGGTGAGTAGTGTTACGTATCCGGTTTCTCCTGATCAGTATGATGCGGCCCAGGGACTTGAAGCGGCCAAGGAAGGGGCGGCCAGCAACTCAGGTTCAACGATTGTTTCCGATGAGCCAAGTGATAAGTTTGGGATTCCGGGGAAAAAACTAGTGATGAACGCCGCCCAGGATAATGGCGAAGTTTATACCACCCGCGCTGAAATTTACATCGATCCCAACGGCCCCACCCTCCACCAGATTTTGATGGTGACGGAAGGCGATCGCGTGGACAGTCCAGAAGCCAACGCATTTTTTGATTCTGTCAATATTACGCCTATCTAAACTTTTCGGTTGGTAAAAAGCCTGATATAGCAATAGCCCCGATGAATCAACACCAGGGCTATTTTTTTATGGCCTTTTTATGGCCAAGATTTAAAGGGAAAATTTATCGCACGCTACATTGGAGTGTCCGGAAAGTGGCAGCGGCGGCGTAGTTCCGTTGGGAAGCGGTATCAGGGAAAAAGCGATCGCCACTTTCATTCAAAGGAGAAGCGACGCGACAGTAAGTAGACATCTGGGCAGCCAAATCATTGGCCCAGTGACCCGCCGTATCACTAAAAGCAATGGGGCCATTGGTGGCCACGAGGGTCATCGGTTGACCTTGGGCGGCCTTGGCATATTCTGCGGTGCGACGGAGAACAGCTAATAGTTCGGCCCGGGTGACGGGTTGAGTGGGTTGGAAAGTCCCATCGGGATAGCCACTGACAATATTGTTCGCCTGGGCCCAGGTGATTTTTGCCGCACTCCAACGGTCGGCGGCCACATCAGGATAGGGGGCATTCGCAACTTGGGTGGGCACAGCCAGGGAAGCATTGGGAAGGGCTTGGAGACCTTCAATGGCCATGGAAACCAACTGTTCGCGGGTCAGGACATCGGTGGGGCGGAAGGTATTGTCGTTAAAACCAGCAATAAAACCGACATTCACCGCTTGGGCAATTTCGTTACGGTAAATATCACCACTGATATCAGTAAATTGGGCCACCGTACTGCCGGGATCAGGCGTTTCAGAGGGATTTGTAATTTCTGGTGGGGAGATTGCCAGACCGGGGAGACTATCGACCGTCACAATTGAACTCTGCGTAATGCCCGCAACTAAGTCATCAATAGTGGGTTTTTTAAGGACGGCGAACTGGCGGCCCTCGTTAGAAAAGTAAAAGTGGCCCAGGGGTCGCTCTTCAAAGGTACGGCGGGTAAATTCCCAACCGGGGAGGAGGTTGAACTTAAGGAAGCCTTCGGTGAGACCATTACTACGGCCAATGACAATTTCTTCTTGATCGTTATCTTTGGGAGTGGCGACCAACAAAATTTCATTTTCGAAGCGAGTGATGCGCAATAGGTGGCTCTGGCCAAAATCTTGCCCATTGATCCGCATGGAGTAGCCATTACTATCGGTGCTGCGGCGACAATAGCCAGTAAAGTCAAAGTTCAGCAGCAGGGGATCAATGCTGGTTGGATTTGCGCCGCTTTCGGCCCAACATTCTTTGCGGTCTTCCCGTTCGAGCTGTTCGACCACGAGGAGGTTATAGCCACCGTTACTGAGGGGGACGGCGATCGCCGCCATGGATTCGGGGTTGATCTCTGCTTCTCCAAAAACAGTTTGGGCTTGGGCGCGTCCCAAGGGTACAACACTACTAAGGGTTGCAAGGGCGATCGCCAACATTTTTCCGGATAAGGCAGCTTTAGACATGACAAATAATCTTGGATTTTAGACAACTACTGCTCCCATTAGACTGAATTTCGCCTATTTTGAGCCCAGCTATTACAAAAGTCTTACATATTTTCCAAATCTCGAAGTGAATCGAGGTCAGGGGCTTCATTTTTGAAGATGAGTACACGGCGGGCAAAGGGAATTTCGATCTGTTCGCGGTCGAAGGCTTCTTTAATTAACTTCCGCAGGAGGCGCTGCACCGGTAGATGTTTTCCTGGTTTCACCTTGGTAACCGTGCGGATGGTGAGTTCAGATTCGGCAAAGTTATCGAGGCCATCAATGCGGGTCGGTTCGAGTACATCAGGGTGTAAGCCTTGAATTTGGTGGCCCACATCCCCTAGAACCTGATACACATGGTCTAAATCTGAATCGTAAGCGACCCCAACATAAACTACCGCATACACATAATCTTTGGAGTAATTCACAATGGTCTTGATGTCGCCATTGCGGATGATATGTAGCCGTCCCCCTGTATCGCGGATGCGTGTGACCCGCAGATCCATTTCTTCGACAAGGCCTGTGGCATTATCCGTTTCGACAAAATCACCGACAAGGTAGTAATTTTGCAACAAAATGGAAAAGCCATTGACGAGGTCATTGATTAAATTTTGCGCCCCAAGCCCCACTGCTAAACCCAAGATCCCGGCCCCGGCAAGGATCGGTGTCGGGTCAATGTCAAAGACATAGAGAATTGAAACGCCACTCACAAAATAAATGCAGTAGCGTACGGTGTTTTGCACCAGGGGAATAAAGGTTAAGCGACGGCGTTGTTGAACAGGACTGAGGTTTGGCGATCGCAACAATAATTTTTCGACAATAATATTGCTTAGTTCGATCACCAGGGCCGCGATAAAAATAATCAGGATAATTTGATTCGCCGGGATCGCATAGGGGGCAAGTTGATCGAGGAGGGGAAATTGGGCACAAATCACCCCGGCGATCGCCAGATAAATGCCCGTTTCTAAACAACGTTTTGTGAGGCCCAATAAATAATGAAACCGAGGATAAAAACGCAGGGGAGACCGGGGATGTTTGGCAATAAATTCCGTTGATAAACCATCTAAAGTATCCAGCAAAGAAAACGATGCCCGCACAGCAATGATCCCAAAACAAAGCAAAAAATAAACTTTGATCGCGAGATAAAAATATTGGGTAATGCTCGGGGGGACAAACAAAAAATTGAGGCACACCACCAGGGCCAAAATCCAAAGACCATTGGCGATCGCCAAATCAATGGCCTTAAAGAGGGTATCTAAGCTGTGGTTATTGCCTTCGATATTTTTCCAAGCTTTGAGGCGATCACCAGCCCGTTTCAAGCGTGGCCGCAGAGAAGCGATCATTAAACTCACGAGCAACAGAAGTAAAACACTTTTTAATAAACCGAGGGCGAGCCTTTGCCACTGTTCCGGAGAGATGCCGTTAATTAAATCAAGGAGATAAAGGTAAGGGGATTTTTGTTGAAAAAATAAATAACCATTTAAGGCAGCAATGATTATGGCCCCGGCGATCTTAATAACGAAGAGGGATTTATTAAGGATTTTTTGGGTTAAATTTAGGGGGTTTTGTCCTTGTTTTTCTGGCACCCATTGGGCTAGACGTTTCAGGGTCAAAATAATTAAAAATTGCCCCACAGTGATCGCGATTAAAAAGAGAATAATCTCGGCGATCACCACACCGAGATCGAGGAGGATCCCATTCATGTTTTCTGTCTTTGCACCGTTTTTGACTGAAATTCGAGATTGCGGTTAGTTCTTTTTTGCAACAATCTCGGCTTCAACTTAGCAAAAACACCATCCCATACCGCAGCCCAAAAATAAATTACAAAAAAAATTAACCTACTGTATTTACCAACGGGCAGCAACCATCGTTTTTGTCCTTAACTCTCCAAAGATCAAGCTAAACCATCGCCTGGGATCGCAATTCGAGTCACGATCTAAACTTTTTTGGGGTGGTGAAAGTTCAGCCAAAAAATCACTGTGGATAGAGTCGGAGTTTTTTCTGTGATCAAGATTCAATTTACTCCTTGCATGGTGATTAAGTGGCTATTGTTAACGGCTTTTGGGTGAGGAAATTTGCGGGAAACAGAGGGAGATTTTGGCGTAAAACCAAGGGAAGCACCCCGATTAGGAAAGGAAAACTCTAGAATAAGAACAGTTTCTCTGTCGTTGTCCCTCCGAAATATGAAGCACTATCGTCACCTCCTTCCGAGCAAGCAGAAGCATCAGGCCAAACCTCGTTTTAAGTGGCGGGCTGGGATGGCTAATTTTCTTTTGAGCCAAGCCTTACTGTGGGGAGGGGGAGCGGCGGCGATCGCCCAGACAGAATCGACAGCACCAACGGAGTCAACAGAGACCTTGAACTACGGAGAGCTGCTCCAGGATATCCGGCAAAACCAGGTGGATCGCTTCGTCCTTGACCCAGAAACCAATACGGCCCAGGTCACACTCCGGGGGCAAACTGAGGAAGAAGCCCAGACTATCCAGCTCCTCAACAATAATCAAGAACTCCTCGCCGCTCTCCGGGAAAATAATGTTGACTTTGAGGTGGTGCCTTCCCAGGATCATTCGGTGGCGATCGCCATTTTTACCAATCTCCTGCTTTTTGGGATTCTGATCGGGGGACTAGTGCTGATTATCCGCCGCTCGGCCAGTATGCAGAATAACGCCATGAACTTTGGTCGTTCTAAAGCGCGCTTTCAGATGGAAGCGGAAACAGGGATCATGTTTAAGGATGTGGCTGGGGTCGAGGAAGCCAAGGAAGAACTCGCCGAAGTGGTCACCTTCTTAAAAGAACCGAATAAATTTACGGCAATTGGTGCGAAGATCCCTAGAGGAATGCTCCTCATTGGCCCACCGGGGACGGGTAAAACGCTCCTAGCAAAGGCGATCGCCGGGGAAGCTGGGGTGCCATTTTTTAGTATTTCTGGCTCTGAATTTGTGGAAATGTTCGTGGGGGTCGGCGCGTCACGGGTGCGGGATCTTTTCCGTAAGGCCCAGGAAAATGCCCCCTGTCTTGTGTTTATCGATGAAATTGATGCGGTCGGTCGCCAACGGGGTGCAGGCATTGGTGGAGGGAACGATGAGCGGGAGCAGACCCTAAATCAATTACTCACAGAAATGGACGGTTTTGAAGGAAATTCTGGAATTATTGTGATCGCCGCCACCAACCGCCCTGATGTCTTAGATCAAGCCCTCCTGCGCCCCGGTCGCTTTGATCGCCAGGTGACTGTAGATTATCCAGACCGTTTGGGGCGTTTAGCAATCCTCGAAGTCCATGCCCAAGATAAAAAAGTCGCTGAGGATGTTGATCTAGAGGCGATCGCCCGGCGTACCCCTGGTTTTTCGGGAGCAGATCTAGCAAACTTACTCAACGAAGCCGCCATTTTCACCGCCCGCCGTCGTAAGGAAGCGATTACCAGTAGCGAAATCAATGACGCCATTGATCGGGTCGTAGCAGGGATGGAGGGAACAGCCCTCACCGATGGCAAAAGTAAACGTCTCATTGCCTACCACGAAGTGGGCCATGCCATTGTTGGCACCATCCTCAAAGACCACGATCCCCTCCAGAAAGTCACCATTATTCCCCGGGGCCGCGCCCAAGGCCTAACCTGGTTTACTCCCAACGAAGAACAGGGTCTGACCACCAAAGCCCAATTCCGCGCCCAAATCGCCGTGGCCCTGGGGGGACGCGCCGCCGAGGATATTGTCTTTGGCTACGATGAAATCACCTCTGGAGCCTCCCAGGATATCCAAATGCTCACGAACATTGCCCGTCAAATGGTGACAAAGTTTGGGATGTCAGAACTGGGTCACTTTGCCCTAGAAACTAATCGGGGTGAAGTTTTTCTCAGAAATGATTGGTTTGGGGAGCGGCCTGAATATTCCGAGGCGATCGCCCAGCGCATTGACCTCAAGGTGCGCGAAATTATCAACGAGTGCTACGAAACTGCCAAGCAAATTATTCGGGACAATCGTCAACTTGTCGATCGTCTGGTGGATCGTCTCATCGAAGAAGAAACCATCGAAGGCGAAGACTTTAGTCGTCTCGTCAACGAAGCCCTTGGTCAAACCATCGACCTCCAAAAAACCGCTTCCGTTGCCTAAATGCCATGAAAAGCTTAATCCTCTGGAGCATCAAAGGCTACCGTCACTGGATTTCCCCCCTATTCCCCCCCAGTTGTCGCTTTCAGCCCACCTGTTCCCAATATGCCCTCGAAGCCGTGGAACGCTTTGGTGTACTCCGGGGCAGTTGGCTCGCCCTGAAGCGCCTTGGCCGCTGTCACCCGTTTCACCCTGGGGGTTATGATCCGGTGCCCCATCTTTGCCATCACGATTTAGACAACACGCCCTAGGACATTTGTTCCTCATTTCGGTTTTATCCATCGCTCACCATGACCATTACTTCCCCCGCTCATCCCCATACCGATTACAGCTGGCAATGGCACGGCTTCAATATTAACTATCGTCAGTGGGGCACCCAGGGGCCGCCCGTTCTTTTCGTCCATGGATTTGGAGCCTCGGCCGGTCATTGGCGCAAAAATCTTCCGGTTTTAGGGGAACATTACCGCTGCTATGCCATCGACTTACTGGGCTTTGGGAAATCGGCAAAACCCCAACCGGAGGTTGAAGCGGACTACACTTTTGAAACTTGGGCCACCCAGATTAAGGCGTTCTGTGCTGAAATCATTGGTGAACCGGCTTTTCTAGTTGGTAATTCCATTGGTTGTGTCGTTGTCATGCAGGCGGCTGTGTCCTATCCCCACTGGGTGCGGGGGGTCGTGGCACTCAATTTTTCCCTGCGGCTGTTCCATGAGCGCAATCTTTTAAAAGCACCTTTTTATCAACGCTGGGGCGTTCCCCTCTTCCAAAAACTCTTGACCCAAACCCCCCTCGGTTCCTTGTTCTTTAAGCAATTGGCCCAGCCGAAAACAATCCGCAAAATTTTAGCCCAGGCCTACCGGGACAAAACAGCGATTACCGATGAGTTGGTGGAGCTGATCCTGACCCCCGCCCAGGACCCAGGGGCTGCGGCGGTTTTCCTGGCCTTTACGAGTTATTCCCAGGGGCCACTCCCGGACGACCTGCTGCCCCAGTTGCATTGTCCCACGGCAGTTTTATGGGGAACAGCCGATCCATGGGAACCGGTTGATCTGGGCCGTGCCCTTGTCGCCCAATATCCTCAGATTGAGTTTATTCCCCTCGATAATGTCGGCCATTGTCCCCAGGATGAAGCCCCGGAATTAGTCAACGGCTATTTACTCGATTGGTTAGGGCGACAACAGTCAGCGTAGCCTAGGGCTTTTACACTCAAATCAGTTGAAACCAGGCCCTCCATAATCGAAGGAACGGCGGATTTTGGGAGGATTTACCGTGGGGAGGGAACTCACGGTTTAATATGGTTAACTAGGCTATGGCCCGTGGGTATTCGTAAAAATTGCTAGGATACGGAGTCCAGAATTTCCATTCACAGGAGTTGCTAAGGCATACATGGTTGGTCAATTTGCAAATTTCGTCGATCTGCTCCAGTACAGAGCTAAACTCCAGGCGCGGAAAACCGTGTTTAGTTTTCTGGCTGATGGCGAAACGGAATCTGCGGCCCTGACCTACGGAGAATTAGACCAAAAAGCCCAGGCGATCGCCGCTTTTTTGCAAGCTAACCAGGCCCAAGGGCAACGGGCATTATTACTTTATCCACCGGGTTTAGAGTTTATCGGTGCCTTTTTGGGATGTTTGTATGCTGGTGTTGTTGCGGTGCCAGCTTACCCACCACGGCCGAATAAATCCTTTGACCGCCTCCATAGCATTATCCAAGATGCCCAGGCAAAATTTGCCCTCACCACAACAGAACTTAAAGATAAAATTGCCGATCGCCTCGAAGCTTTAGAAGGCACAGACTTTCATTGTTTGGCTACAGATCAAGTTGAATTAAGTTCAGGAAAAAACTGGCAAAAACCGAACATTTCCGGCACAGATCTCGCTTTTTTGCAATATACCAGTGGCTCCACGGGCGATCCTAAAGGAGTGATGGTTTCCCACCACAATTTGATCCACAACTCCGGCTTGATTAACCAAGGATTCCAGGATACAGAGGCGAGTATGGGCGTTTCCTGGTTGCCGCCCTACCATGATATGGGCTTGATCGGCGGTATTTTACAGCCCATCTATGTGGGGGCAACGCAGATTTTAATGCCTCCCGTGGCCTTTTTGCAGCGACCTTTTCGATGGCTAAAGGCGATCAACGATTATCGGGTTTCCACCAGCGGTGCGCCAAATTTTGCCTATGATCTCTGTGCTAGCCAAATTACCCCGGAACAAATCAGAGAACTCGATTTGAGTTGTTGGCGGTTGGCTTTTTCCGGGGCCGAACCGATCCGCGCTGTGACCCTCGAAAATTTTGCGAAAACCTTCGCTACAGCAGGCTTTCAAAAATCAGCATTTTATCCCTGCTATGGTATGGCTGAAACCACCCTGATTGTTTCCGGTGGTAATGGTCGTGCCCAGCTTCCCCAGGAAATTACCGTCAGCAAACAGGGCATTGAAGCTAACCAAGTCCGCCCTGCCCAGGGGACAGAAACGACGGTGACCTTGGTCGGCAGTGGTGAGGTGATTGGCGAACAAATTGTCAAAATTGTTGACCCCCAGACTTTAACGGAATGTGCCGTCGGTGAAATTGGCGAAGTATGGGTTAAGGGCGAAAGTGTTGCCCAGGGCTATTGGCAAAAACCAGACCTCACCCAGCAACAATTCCAGGGAAACGTTGGTGCAGAAACGGGCTTTTTACGCACGGGCGATCTGGGTTTTTTGCAAGGTGGCGAACTGTATATTACGGGCCGTTTAAAGGATCTCCTGATTATCCGGGGGCGCAACCACTATCCCCAGGACATTGAATTAACCGTCGAAGTAGCCCATCCCGCTTTACGACAGGGAGCCGGAGCCGCTGTATCAGTAGACGTTAACGGGGAAGAACAGCTAGTCATTGTCCAGGAAGTAGAGCGCAAATATGCCCGCAAATTAAATGTCGCGGCAGTGGCCCAAGCTATTCGTGGGGCGATCGCCGCCGAACATCAACTGCAACCCCAGGCCATTTGTTTTATTAAACCCGGTAGCATTCCCAAGACATCGAGCGGGAAGATCCGTCGCCATGCCTGCAAAGCTGGTTTTCTAGACGGAAGCTTGGCAGTGGTCGGGGAGTGGCAACCCAGCCACCAAAAAAAAAGAAAAGGAATTGGGACACAAGCCGTTACTCCTTCTACGACAACATCAACGAATTTTCCCCTGCCTGACCAGCACCAACAGCAAATTGAAGCCTGGCTTAAGGATAATATTGCCCATCGCCTCGGCATTACGCCCCAACAATTAGACGAAACGGAACCCTTTGCAAGTTATGGGCTGGATTCAGTACAAGCAGTACAGGTCACAGCCGACTTAGAGGATTGGCTAGATCGAAAATTAGACCCCACTCTGGCCTACGATTATCCGACCATTCGCACCCTGGCTCAGTTTTTGGTCCAGGGTAATCAAGCGCTAGAGAAAATACCACAGGTGCCGAAAATTCAGGGCAAAGAAATTGCCGTGGTGGGTCTCAGTTGTCGTTTTCCCCAAGCCGACAACCCCGAAGCTTTTTGGGAATTATTACGTCAAGGTAAAGATGGAGTTCGCCCCCTTAAAACTCGCTGGGCCACGGGAGAATGGGGTGGTTTTTTAGAAGATATTGACCAGTTTGAGCCGCAATTTTTTGGCATTTCCCCCCGGGAAGCGGAACAAATGGATCCCCAGCAACGCTTACTGTTAGAAGTAACCTGGGAAGCCTTGGAACGGGCAAATATTCCGGCAGAAAGTTTACGCCATTCCCAAACGGGGGTTTTTGTCGGCATTAGTAATAGTGATTATGCCCAGTTGCAGGTGCGGGAAAACAATCCGATCAATCCCTACATGGGGACGGGCAACGCCCACAGTATTGCTGCGAATCGTCTGTCTTATTTCCTCGATCTCCGGGGCGTTTCTCTGAGCATCGATACAGCCTGTTCCTCTTCTCTGGTGGCGGTTCATTTGGCCTGTCAAAGTTTAATCAATGGCGAATCGGAGTTGGCGATCGCCGCCGGGGTGAATTTGATTTTGACCCCCGATGTGACCCAGACTTTTACCCAGGCGGGCATGATGAGTGCAACGGGCCGCTGTCAAACTTTTGATGCCGAGGCTGATGGCTATGTGCGGGGCGAAGGTTGTGGGGTCGTCCTCCTCAAACCCCTGGCCCAGGCAGAACGGGACGGGGATAATATTCTCGCGGTGATCCACGGTTCGGCGGTGAATCAAGATGGACGCAGTAACGGTTTGACGGCTCCCAACGGGCGATCGCAACAGGCCGTTATTCGCCAAGCCCTGGCCCAAGCCAGTATTACCGCCGCCGATTTAGCTTACCTAGAGGCCCACGGCACCGGCACGCCCCTGGGTGATCCCATTGAGATCAATTCCCTGAAGGCGGTTTTACAAACGGCGCAGCGGGAACAGCCCTGTGTGGTGGGTTCCGTGAAAACAAACATTGGTCACCTCGAGGCAGCAGCGGGCATCGCGGGCTTAATCAAGGTGATTTTGTCCCTAGAGCATGGGATGATTCCCCAACATTTGCATTTTAAGCAGCTCAATCCCCGCATTGATCTAGACGGTTTAGTGGCCATTGCGAGCAAAGATCAGCCTTGGTCAAGCGGGTCACAAAAACGGTTTGCTGGGGTAAGTTCCTTTGGGTTTGGCGGTACCAATGCCCACGTGATTGTCGGGGACTATGCTCAACAAAAATCTCCCCTTGCTCCTCCGGCTACCCAAGACCGCCCTTGGCACTTGCTGACCCTGTCTGCAAAAAATTCCCAGGCCTTAAATGCCCTGCAAAAAAGCTATGGAGACTATCTGGGCCAACATCCCAGCGTTGACCCACGCGATCTCTGTTTGTCTGCCAATACCGGGCGATCGCCCCTCAAAGAACGTCGTTTTTTTGTCTTTAAACAAGTCGCCGATTTACAACAAACTCTCAATCAAGATTTTCTGGCCCAACCACGCCTCAGTTCCCCCGCAAAAATTGCCTTTTTGTTTACGGGGCAAGGTTCCCAATACTACGGCATGGGGCAACAACTGTACCAAACCAGTCCACGCTTTCGGCAAGTGCTGGATGAGTGCGATCGCCTCTGGCAGACCTATTCCCCCGAAGCCCCTGCCCTCACCGACCTGCTGTACGGTAACCATAACCCTGACCTCGTCCACGAAACTGTCTATACCCAGCCCCTCCTCTTTGCTGTTGAATATGCGATCGCCCAACTATGGTTAAGCTGGGGCGTGACGCCAGACTTTTGCATGGGCCATAGCGTCGGTGAATATGTCGCGGCCTGTCTGGCGGGGGTATTTTCCCTGGCAGACGGCATGAAATTAATTACGGCCCGGGGCAAACTGATGCACGCCCTCCCCAGCAATGGCAGTATGGCGGCGGTCTTTGCCGATAAAACGGTCATTAAACCCTACCTATCGGAGCATTTAACCGTCGGAGCCGAAAACGGTTCCCATTTGGTGCTATCAGGAAAGACCCCCTGCCTCGAAGCCAGTATTCACAAACTCCAAAGCCAAGGGATCAAAACCAAACCCCTCAAGGTTTCCCATGCTTTCCACTCCCCTTTGATGGCCCCCATGCTGGCAGAGTTTCGGGAAATTGCTGAACAAATTACTTTCCACCCGCCGCGTATCCCGCTCATTTCCAATGTCACGGGCGGCCAGATTGAAGCGGAAATTGCCCAGGCCGACTATTGGGTTAAGCACGTTTCGCAACCCGTCAAATTTGTCCAGAGCATCCAAACCCTGGCCCAAGCGGGTGTCAATGTTTATCTCGAAGTCGGTGTGAAACCAGTGCTCCTGAGTATGGGACGCCATTGCTTAGCTGAACAAGAAGCGGTTTGGTTGCCCAGTTTACGTCCCCATAGTGAGCCTTGGCCGGAAATCTTAACCAGTCTCGGCAAACTGTATGAGCAAGGGCTAAACATTGACTGGCAGACCGTGGAAGCTGGCGATCGCCGCCGGAAACTGATTCTGCCCACCTATCCCTTCCAACGGCAGCGGTATTGGTTTAATCAAGGCTCTTGGCAAACTGTTGAGACCGAATCTGTGAACCCAACCCCTGACGATCTCAATGATTGGTTGTATCAGGTGGCCTGGACGCCCCTGGACACTTTGCCCCCGGCCCCTGAACCGTCGGCTAAGCTGTGGTTAATCCTGGGCGATCACCATCATTCTCACCAGCCCATTGAAGCCCAATTTAAAAACGCCCAGCGGGTGTATCTCGGCCAAAGCAATCATTTTCCGACGGCTGCTCCCTGGGAAGTATCTGCCGCTGCCTTGGATAATTTATTTACCCATGTCGGCTCCCAAAATCTAGCGGGCATTCTTTACCTGTGTCCCCCAGAGGAAGACCCAGAAGACCTAGATGAAATTCAAAAGCAAACCAGTGGCTTCGCCCTCCAACTGATCCAAACCCTGTATCAACAAAAGATCGCGGTTCCCTGCTGGTTTGTGACCCACCAGAGCCAACGGGTGCTTGAAACCGATGCTGTCGCCGGATTTGCCCAAGGGGGATTATGGGGCCTCGCCCAGGCGATCGCCCTCGAACATCCAGAGTTGTGGGGCGGAATTATTGATGTCGATGACAGCCTGCCAAATTTTGCCCAGATTTGCCAACAAAGACAGGTGCAGCAGTTGGCTGTGCGGCAGCAAAAACTCTACGGGGCACAACTTAAAAAGCAACTGCCACTGCCCCAGAAAAATCTCCAGATCCAACCCCAACAGACCTATTTAGTGACAGGGGGACTGGGGGCCATTGGCCGCAAAATTACCCAATGGCTAGCCGCAGCAGGAGCAGAAAAAGTAATTCTCGTCAGCCGGCGCGCTCCGGCAGCGGATCAGCAGACGTTACCGACCAATGCGGTGGTTTATCCTTGCGATTTAGCCGACGCAGCCCAGGTGACAAAGCTGTTTCAAACCTATCCCCACATCAAAGGAATTTTCCATGCGGCGGGTACCTTAGCCGATGGTTTACTGCAACAACAAACTTGGCAAAAGTTCCAGACCGTCGCCGCCGCCAAAATGAAAGGGACATGGCATTTGCACCGCCATAGTCAAAAGCTCGATCTGGATTTTTTTGTGTTGTTTTCCTCTGTGGCAGGGGTGCTCGGTTCACCGGGACAAGGGAATTATGCTGCCGCAAACCGGGGCATGACGGCGATCGCCCAATATCGACAGGCCCAAGGTTTACCCGCCCTGGCGATCCATTGGGGGCCTTGGGCCGAAGGGGGGATGGCAAACTCCCTCAGTAACCAAAATTTAGCGTGGCTGCCGCCGCCCCAGGGACTAACAATCCTCGAAAAGGTCTTAGGCGCCCAGGGGGAAATGGGGGTCTTTAAACCGGACTGGCAAAACCTGGCCAAACAGTTCCCCGAATTTGCCAAAACCCATTACTTTGCCGCTGTTATTCCCTCTGCTGAGGCTGTGCCCCCAACGGCTTCGATTTTTGACAAATTAATCAACCTAGAAGCTTCTCAGCGGGCTGACTATCTGCTGGATTATCTACGGCGGTCTGTGGCGCAAATCCTCAAGTTAGAGATTGGGCAAATTCACCGCCACGATAGTTTGTTGGATCTGGGTATGGATTCGCTGATGATCATGGAGGCGATCGCCAGCCTCAAGCAGGATTTGCAACTGATGTTGTACCCCAGGGAAATCTACGAACGGCCCAGACTCGATGTGTTGACGGCCTATCTAGCGGCGGAATTCACCAAGGCCCATGATTCTGAAGCAGCAACGGCGGCAGCAGCGACTCCCTCCCAAAGCCTTTCAGTCAAAACAAAAAAACAGTGGCAAAAACCTGACCACAAAAACCCAAATCCCATTGCCTTTATCCTCTCTAGCCCCCGGTCGGGTTCGACGTTGCTGCGGGTGATGTTGGCCGGACATCCGGGGCTATATTCGCCCCCAGAGCTGCATTTGCTCCCCTTTGAGACTATGGGCGATCGCCACCAGGAATTGGGTCTATCCCACCTCGGCGAAGGGTTACAACGGGCCTTAATGGATCTAGAAAATCTCACCCCAGAGGCAAGCCAGGCGAAGGTCAACCAGTGGGTCGAAGCGAATACACCCATTGCCGAAATCTATGCCTATCTCCAACGGCGAGCGGGACAACGTTTACTCATTGACAAATCTCCCAGCTACGGCAGCGATCGCCACATCCTAGACCACAGCGAAATCCTCTTTGACCAGGCCAAATATATCCATCTGGTACGCCATCCCTACGCGGTGATTGAATCCTTTACCCGATTGCGGATGGATAAACTGCTGGGGGCCGAGCAGCAAAATCCCTACGCCCTCGCGGAGTCCATTTGGCGCACCAGCAACCGCAATATTCTAGACCTAGGTCACATGGTCGCTGCGGATCGATATCTCCAGGTGATTTACGAGGATCTCGTTCGTGACCCCCGCAAAGTTTTGACAGATATTTGTGATTTCCTGGGGGTGGACTTTGACGAAGCGCTCCTTAATCCCTACAGCGGCGATCGCCTCACCGATGGCCTCCACCAACAATCCATGGGCGTCGGGGATCCCAATTTCCTCCAGCACAAAACCATTGATCCGGCCCTTGCCGACAAATGGCGCTCGATTACTCTACCCGCTGCTCTCCAGCCGGATACGATCCAGTTGGCCGAAACGTTTGCTTACGATCTCCCCCAGGAACCCCAGCTAACGACCCAGAGCCAATCCCTGCCCCCCATGGCTGAGCGATTCGTGACCGTACGCGGTTTAGAAACCTGTCTCTGTGAGTGGGGCGATCGCCACCAACCATTGGTGCTACTTCTCCACGGCATCCTCGAACAAGGGGCCTCCTGGCAACTCATCGCGCCCCAGTTGGCTGCCCAGGGCTATTGGGTTGTGGCCCCAGACCTACGCGGTCACGGCAAATCCGCCCATGCCCAGTCCTACAGCATGCTTGATTTTTTGGCTGACGTAGATGCCCTTGCCAAACAACTAGGCGATCGCCCCTTTACCTTGGTGGGCCACTCCATGGGTTCCATCATCGGTGCCATGTATGCAGGCATTCGCCAAACCCAGGTAGAAAAGTTGATCCTCGTTGAAACCATTGTGCCCAACGACATTGACGACGCTGAAACCGGTAATCACCTGACGACCCATCTCGATTACCTTGCCGCGCCCCCCCAGCACCCGACCTTCCCCAGCCTAGAAGTGGCCGCCCGCCGCCTCCGCCAAGCCACGCCCCAACTGCCCAAAGACCTCTCGGCGTTCCTCACCCAGCGCAGCACCAAACCCGTCGAAAAAGGCGTCCAATGGCGTTGGGACGCTTTCCTCCGTACCCGGGCGGGCATTGAATTCAATGGTATTAGCCGGCGACGTTACCTGGCCCTGCTCAAAGATATCCAAGCGCCGATCACCCTCATCTATGGCGATCAGAGTGAATTTAACCGCCCCGCTGATCTCCAGGCGATCCAAGCGGCTCTCCCCCAGGCCCAACGTTTGACGGTTGCCGGCGGCCATAATCTCCACTTTGAAAATCCCCAGGCGATCGCCCAAATTGTTTATCAACAACTCCAGGCCCCTGTACCCAAAACACAATAAAAAATATTGCAAAGTGCAGTCCGAAAACCCGTAAATATTAGATCCTAAACATCTGTGGAACCTTGACCAAGATTCCCACACAACCCCACGGGATCATCCGGACTAACCGGGATCTTCTGATTAAAATTGTTAGACCTGATATCCTGAGAACTAGACCCCTTTATAAGATCGCTCTCTAGAAACACCCATGCACCTGAGTGAAATTACCCATCCGAACCAACTCCACGGCTTGACCGTCCGTCAGTTGGAAGAGATTGCCCGGCAAATTCGCGAAAAACACCTCCAGACGATTGCCGCAAGTGGTGGCCACCTCGGCCCTGGTTTAGGGGTGGTTGAACTAACCCTCGCCCTCTACCAAACCCTTGATCTCGATCGCGACAAGGTGGTGTGGGATGTCGGTCATCAGGCTTATCCCCATAAATTGATTACCGGACGCTACAACGAATTCCACACCCTCCGGCAAAAGGATGGGGTAGCTGGTTACCTTAAGCGCAGTGAAAATGTGTTTGATCATTTTGGTGCTGGCCACGCCTCGACCAGTATTTCCGCAGCGCTAGGGATGGCATTGGCACGGGATGCCAAGGGAGAAGATTTTAAATGTGTGGCAGTCATTGGTGATGGTGCCTTGACAGGTGGCATGGCCCTCGAAGCCATCAACCATGCAGGTCATTTACCCGACACCAACTTGATGGTGGTTCTCAATGACAATGAAATGTCTATTTCCCCGAATGTAGGAGCCATCTCGCGGTACCTCAATAAAGTTCGCCTCAGTGATCCCGTCCAGTTTTTGACCGATAACCTCGAAGAACAGGTCAAGCACCTCCCGTTCCTTGGGGACTCCCTCACCCCAGAGATGGAACGGCTCAAGGACAGCATGAAACGCTTGGCGGTCTCGAAGGTTGGCGCCGTCATCGAAGAATTAGGCTTTAAATATTTTGGCCCCGTGGATGGCCACAACCTCGAAGAGCTGATCCGCACCTTTAAACAGGCCCACAAGGCTAAAGGCCCGACCCTCGTCCACGTCGCCACAGTTAAAGGCAAAGGTTATGCGATCGCCGAAAAAGATCAAGTAGGCTACCATGCCCAGAAACCCTTTGACTTGGCCACAGGCAAGGCTTTCCCTTCGAAGAAACCAACCCCACCGAGCTATTCCAAGGTCTTTGCCCATGCCCTGACCACCCTCGCAGAAAACAACCCCAAAATTGTCGGGATTACAGCGGCGATGGCCACTGGCACAGGGTTAGATAAGCTCCAACAGAAATTACCAAAACAGTACATCGACGTCGGCATTGCCGAACAACACGCCGTTACCCTAGCAGCAGGCCTCGCCTGTGAAGGGATGCGGCCAGTGGTGGCGATTTATTCGACCTTCCTGCAGCGGGCCTACGACCAAATCATCCATGATGTTTGTATTCAAAAGTTACCAGTCTTTTTCTGCCTTGACCGGGCGGGTATCGTCGGTGCTGACGGGCCGACCCACCAGGGGATGTATGACATTGCCTATCTCCGCCTGATTCCCAATATTGTGGTGATGGCACCCAAGGATGAAGCTGAACTGCAACGGATGCTCGTCACGGGGATTGAATACACGGACGGGGCGATCGCCATGCGGTATCCCAGGGGGAATGGCGTCGGCGCACCGTTAATGGAAGACGGCTGGGAACCCCTGCCCATCGGTAAAGGAGAAATCCTGCGCAATGGTGATGACATCCTCCTGATCGGCTATGGTGCCATGGTGCACTCGACCCTCCAGGTGGCCGAAATTCTCAGTGAACACGGCATTAGCGCCACGGTGATCAACGCCCGTTTTGTGAAACCCCTGGACTCTGAACTCATTGCGCCCCTCGCCAAGCAAATTGGTAAAGTGGCCACCTTTGAAGAGGGTTGCTTAATGGGTGGTTTTGGGTCTGCGGTCTGTGAAGCGCTCCAGGATCATGATGTACTGGTTCCCGTAAAACGCTTTGGCATTGGAGATGTACTCGTGGATCATGCAACTCCAGCGGAATCAAAAGCGGCCCACGGGTTGACCCCAGCCCAGATGGCTGAATCCATTCGGGCGGCATTTTTCCAGAAAGACGCCGCCAAGACAACCACCACCGTTTAAGCAAAATTGACTGTGCTTTGATTTTGATTCCCAGTGCCCCCTCGCTGCCCTGGGGATTTTTTGATGGTGGAACCGTCACAGAAAATTGCGATCGCCAAACCGAACCCGTAAAATTTGGGAGCCTCCCTGTATTTTTGCCTATGAAACGCCGCCACCTGCTCAAATACGGAACCTTTGCTGCCTGGGGTTATGGTCTCACTGCTTGCAATCGACTCCCTGATACCGTTCGTCTGCCAGGAAGATCTGCGAAGCAAGCCAACTTAGAATCAACTCCGCCGGTATTAGATCTGAGTGCCCCGGAAAAGCAAACCCTCACCCTGGGTTATGTGCCGGACTTGGCGATCGCCCCCTGGCTGATGGCCCTCACCCAAGGCTTTTTTGAGCAGTATGGCCTGGAAGTTGAGCTGTATCCCCAGGTGGATCAACAGGCCGTGGAGCAGGGGCTACTAGAATCGCGTTTTGATGCGGCGATTACCTCTTTTTCGACACCACTGATTTATCAGCTCAAAAGTCCTAGGGTTGATCTGGTCGCGTTGATGCAGATTCATCGCCACGGCGGTGTTTTTTGTGGCCGCCAACAGACCTGGGCTGATAATATTCGTTCTGGCATCGACTATGCGAATTTTGCAGAATTTGCGGCGGCCTACCGGGACTATGTGCGGGCTTTACCGGAAAAAACCTTTGGGGTAGACCACGACTACAGCACAACGGCTTATCTTTATCGCTATTGGTGGGCGGCCCTGGGTTTCCATCCAGATCGAGATTTAGAATTGGTGACTTTTGCGCCCACGGAGTTGCGTCATAAATTGCAGGCAGGGTTGATCCAAGGTTACTGCAGCCAAGAACCTTGGGGACAAGAGGCGATCGCCACCGATTCTGGTTTTATCCAATATCTCTCAGGGGATATTTGGCAGGGCCATCCGGGGCCGGTGATTACCACCAGTGCAGGCTGGCTAGAAGAAAACCCAAATACAGCTAAGGCTCTCATTGCCGCCACCCTCCAGGGTTGCCAATATTGCCAAGATCCCACCAACGCGGCTACCATTGGCCCGCTCTTGGCCAGTAACCTTGACCTTGATCCCGCCGCCCTCACCGCCCTCTTCAGTGGCCAATATTTCTACGGGGGAGACGGCGATCGCCCCATTGCCCGGCGGGATAGTCCCATTTGGTTCGATCAAGGGCGACGGATTACGGCCCCCGACCAGGCTAATTATTGCTGGCAATCCCATGGCCTGTGGCTCCTCACCCAGATGGTTCGCTGGCGACATTTTGAGCTGCGGCAATATCCTCAAAATGCCCGTGAATTGGTGGCAGCAGCCTATCCCTCGGAACCCTACGGGGCGATCGCCCAGGGATTTGGGTTGCGTTTACCGCCTGAGTCTTTTAAGTCAGAGATTCACTTCATTGACCAACGGGCTTTTTTACCGAACCAAGTGGCCAGCTATCTTAACCAGTTTAAAATCCGCACCTGACCCTATTTCCCGATACAAAAACGGCTAAAGATCCGATCCAAAACCGATTCAGTCACCCCTTCGCCGGTGATTTCACCCAGGGCTTGGATCGCACTACGCAGATCGATTGTCCAAAAGTCCAGGGGCAACCCTTGGGCAATGGTGCTTTGCACTTGAAGGAGAGCTTGTTGGGCCTGGGTCAAAGCCGCGGCTTGCCGTTGATTAATTGCAAAATCGAGATCGGCGGCTCCCACTTTCCCCGCTTGCACCAAATTGGCGATCGCCGTTTCCAATTCATCCACACCCTGGTGCTGGGCTGCCGCTGTTTTGACGACCCCTTGCACTTGGGGCGGAATTTCAATAGCTTCCGGTTGGCCGATGTCAATTTTATTAAGGATCAAAATTAAAGGTTGATTGGCTTTTGCCGCCACAATTCGCTGAAAAATTTCTTGATCCGCTGCTGTCCACCCCACCGCCGCATCGATGGTAAACAAAATCAAATCCGCCTGCTGGGAAGCGGCAAGGGAACGGGCCACACCAATTTTTTCGACGGCATCCTCTGTATCCCGGATGCCCGCCGTATCCAATACCTGTACCGGGATACCCTGCACCACAAGCTGGGACTCTACCACATCCCGCGTTGTCCCTGGCAAATCTGTGACAATGGCGCGATCGCTGCGGCTCCAGGCATTTAACAGACTCGATTTCCCCACATTGGGACGGCCCACAATCGCTACCTTTAACCCCGTGCGCAATAGTTCGCCCCGGTCAGAGGTCTGGAGAATTTGTGCCACTTTTTCGAGCACTTGGGTCAGATCCCGCTGAATTTGCGGCTCATCCAGGGGAGGTAAATCGTCTTCAAAATCAATGCGGGCTTCCACTTCCGCCAAAATATCTAAACATTGACCCCGGAGTTGCTGGATCGGTTGGGCCAGCTTTCCCTGGATGCCTGCTAGGGCCACTTGGGCCGATTGGGGTGATTTTGCCCCCACCAATTCCGCGACACTCTCAGCCTGGGTGAGATCAATGCGACCATTTAAAAAGGCGCGCAGGGTAAATTCTCCTGGCGTCGCCAACCGCGCCCCAGCCCCTAAACAAAGCTGTAGCACCTGCTGCACGGGAATAATGCCCCCATGGCAGTGGAACTCCACCACATCTTCAGCGGTGAAGGAACGGGGGGCCAGCATCAGCAGGAGCAGCGCTTCATCGACGATGGCTTGGGTTTGGGGATGACGGACGTAGCCGTACAGAATGCGGTGACTCTCCCAGGTCTGCTGGCCAGGGGCTTGAAAGAGTTGACGGGCAATGGGGAGAGCCGCTGCACCAGATAGACGGACAATGCCAATGCTGCCTTGATTTGGGACGACGGCACTGGCGATCGCCACAATGGTATCGCCTAGGTTCACAGTCTAAAACGGGATGTCATCGAGGTTCGGTTCCGGTTCGCTGGGAGCCGGTGCAGGACTAGGAGCGGGAGCCATGGGGTTGATGGGCACCACATTACTGGGGGTAACGGGTGAAGTCGAAGCAGAAGGGGCCATGGTCGTTCCAGGAGAGGTGGGGCCTAGACCAGCACCAATAGCTTGAATTTGCGAAATCACTAACTCTGCTTTCTTTTCTTTAAAGCCTTCGGGGCGTTCGATGGTGTTCATCGTCAGTCGTCCCGTCAGGATCACTTGATCACCGTCGTGGTAATTTTGCTGAATGTCTTGGCTGAGATTATCGCCCCACCCCACGGCCTTGAGTCGACAGGCAGGGTCTCCCTCCCGGAGCGCCGGAAATTCGATGGTGATCTGAGCCAGGGGGGTATTGTCGGGGGTATAGCGCAGTTCTGGTTCCCCTAGGATGCGCGCCATTAATACACAACTATTCATTTCGTCTCGGTTGGCGATCGCCTAACATACGGTTCAATTGTACTTTTTTAAAGCCACGGGTTGCCGTTTAGAAGCGGAGACCTAACCCTCCTTGGAGCGCAACGGCTTTTTCATTTTTACCTTCATAGGCATCAAAGGCAAATACTGCATTGGTAAAGAGCACCGTGTTGCCATTGGGCAGTGCATAATCAAGTCCCGGTTGAATCACCAAGGTGTTTCGATCACCGACGGGGGAAGGGTTGTTTCCGGTTGCGAAGGAATAGCCAGCGCCCACATAGGCATCGAGTTGCCAGGTTAAGGGTACATCATAGGAGATAGTCGGCACAATGGCGGTACTGCCAGAACCGATAAAGGCTTGGGTCCGGAGGGAAATAGGTAATTTTAGAAACTTATAACGGGCCGCCAAAACAGCACTGAGTTGTTGACCTTCGCCGTTCCAGTCAGAGGAAACGCCAACGCTCGCTCCAGCACCCACATAGCTACCATAGGCGGCCTGGGCCTGGGCTGTGGATTGGTAAATCGCGCCAGTGAGTCCTGTTAGTAAAGTCGTGGCGATCGCCAAGTGACTTAAATGCTGTCGGCCGATGCAAGCAAGGCTCATGTTTATACTCCTCAAAACCAGGGGACGGAAATTGTCCAGAATTGCTGCTATTTTAAGGTAAATTTTAGCTTTCTACCACAGAGTTTCGGGGGCGCAAAGGACTTATTAAGGGCCGTTACTAGGTTGAGTAAATATTATTTGTCCAAATGATTTCGTCCAAAATTTAGGCTAGAGATTCAACGTTTTCTAAAACAACAATGCCCGGTTGAACCAATTCCCAAAGATTGTCTTGATCTGTGGTGGCAATGCGAGCAGGTTTGAGTAATTTAATTGTCTGTAAATCTGGCTTTTGGTTACCGTAGCAGATAAAAGTTTGCTGGAAAAAAGCATAATTATCGGGGGTGATTTTAAGCTGGGCGCGGGGCACAAGGTAATACTGATTTTGCACTTCGATGGCCCAATAGTCCCCTTGGTCATCGGTTTGGAATAATAACCCGCTCAGGAAATTTTCAGTTTCTCCGTCAGTTTCGGGGTCTTGGGTCACAGGCGGTTGGACAGCCAAGGCGATCGCCTCTGGGGCCAGGCCCATGGCATCGGCGTTATAGGTTTCCACTAGGGCATCGTAGACATTGAGAAATTGCACCGGAAAATCAGCGTCTGTGTCTGTATCGATTTCTGTTTCCACAGGATTCGGCTCTAGGTAATCGAGCGTTTGTGAAGCTGGATTGAATGCCTCTAGGTCGCCTGGGATATTCGTGGCCAGCGGTTGTGAATGCGGTGTTTCGCTGAAGGGAATAGTGGTGGGTTGGGTTGTTACTGGCGACGGGGCGATCGCCGCAAAATTTTCCTTGGGCGAAAGATCGTAGGTGTTTTGGAGTCGCTTGATAAGCTTTGCTTCTAGCCGATCGAGATCAAAGGAATCCGGTTCCGCATCCGGGAAATAGCGATTTACAGGCGAAGCTGCTGGGGTCGGTTTCCGTAGATAAAACAGGGCAAGGGTCGCGGTGCCTAACAGAAGGAGCAGCCCCAGGAGAAAATTGGTGGTACGCAGGCGTTGTCGCAGGCGCTGATTATCCCGCTGGAGGGTTTGGATCATTGCCGAAAAAGTCGTGCCATCATCCACAACGGTATTTTCCAGACTTAGGCTCGTGTAGAGATAATCAATCGAGGTGGCTAGATCCGGGGCGATCGCCCCTTGGGCTGCGGTTTCATTCAGGGTTTTGAGGGTTTCGCTGAGGTCACTTAACTGTTGTGCAAGATATTCTTCGAGCTCTGTTTGGGTGACGCTACCGTAGAAACCATAGTCTGCTTCACTGAGGTTGCGCCGTTCAAAAAAGTCTAAAAATTCCTGGAGCCGCCGGATCGTTTCTGGATTAAAGCCATCCGTAAAGGGTTCAATCAGGTTGGTGAGATTATTGAGCTGCTGATCAAGGTTGGCGATCGCCGTTGTTAAAGCTTCCCGTTGGGCTGGGTTTTGAATCGTTGCCAGTTGCCCTTCCAGCAACCGGATCTGTTCCTGGAGTTGTTGCAGGCCAGCCCGATCATTCCGAAAAATTTCTGCATCGAAGGCCGCTGTCCCAGTGTTGAGCGCCGCCAAATTGTCAGGGAATTCTTCTAGGTCAGGCCGGAGACCAACAAAACCTTGGTTCAATAACCACAACTCCGCAAGGAATGAACGCCCTTGGGTAGTGGATGTGGCTTCTTGGGCAAAGGTTGGAATTAGGGCAGGTGAGAGCAGTGCCGATCCGTCTGTGCCCAGCAGTAAACTTCCCAGGATTAAACTGTGCCAGCCTTGCCTCATTGCCATACTCTTTTCCTGCGATAGGATTCTTGAACAAAAAAAATTGTGCTCAGAATGTGTGAACTTACTTAAGGTGATTCTAAGGCAGCTTTCCCCCAGAAATTAGCTTAGCCCCAGAAATTCATCGCCGTCACACCCAGAAAATAAAAAGAGATATGCTACCCTAACCAGTGACTTTATGCCCGCCCCTAACTCCTATGAAAATCCGCATTGGTAACGGTTACGATGTCCACCGTCTCGTGCCTGGTCGTCCCCTTATTTTGGGAGGCATTCAGCTAGAACACCACCTCGGCTTAGATGGCCATAGCGACGCAGATGTTTTGACCCATGCGATTATGGATGCGATGTTGGGTGCCCTTAGTTTGGGGGATATTGGCCATTATTTTCCGCCTACGGATCCCCAGTGGAAAGGGGCTGACAGCATTGAATTGCTCAAGCAGGTACATCGACTTATCCAAGAACGGGGCTGGCAAATTGGCAATATTGACTCTGTAATTGTTGCCGAACGCCCAAAACTGAAACCGCACATCCAAGCCATGACTCAATGTCTTGCTGAAGCCCTGGGAGTTGATCCGGATCAGGTGGGTGTTAAGGCCACAACCAATGAAAAACTAGATGCCATGGGTGAGGAAAAGGGAATTTGTGTCCATGCTGTCGCCCTGTTAGTGCAAGTATGAGTCATGGATAATGAAAGTTAAATTATCAAACTCATAGAACAAGATGGTTGGATTCTCACTAGAACTCGCGGAAGTCACCGTCAGTACAGGCATCCAACTAAACTAGGATTAGTAACAGTTGCAGGAAAATTCAGTGATGAACTAGCTCCTGGAACCCAAAATAGTATTCTCAAACAAGCTGGTTTAAAGTAACAAAGTAGAAATGATGCGCTATCTAATCGTCATCGAAAAAACCGATACGGGTTATTCAGCTTATTCTCCAGATTTATCTGGTTGTGTCGCAACAGGGGCAACAGAAGTTGAAGTGACGCAAAATATGCAAGAGGCGATCGCCTTTCACCTTGAAGGATTGCAATTAGAAGGCTTAGAAATTCCACAGCCTTCTGTTTCTTCTGCCTATGTTGAAATTGCAGCGTGAAAAATAAATGCAGCAACAAAAAAGAGGAGACATTATTGGCCTCCTCTTTTTAAGGATTGATTTAAGAAATGAAGCTATTACAGCAGATAGACAAGGCCGAACAGGATAATCCAGACCACATCCACAAAGTGCCAGTAGAGTTCCGCTGCTTCGACACCAAAATGGGCTTGGCCACTGTAATGACCGGCTTCGCGCGATCGCCACAACACTGCCAAGGTAAATAACAGCCCTGCCGTCACGTGGAGACCGTGGAACCCCGTCAGCACATAGAAACAACTGCCAAACAGATGTTCCGTGAGGCCAAACTCCATGTGGGCATATTCATAGACCTGGCCGCCGAGGAAGACCGCCCCCATCAGTGCCGTAATCCCGAACCATAGCTGGAGACCTTTAACATCGTCGTTTTTGATCGCGCTTTGGCCCTTGTGCATCACAAAGCTACTGCTGACCAGGATGATCGTATTCACCGTGGGCACGAGCAATTCTAATTCCTTTGTGAAACCAGGCATCGTCGCCTTATAAATCAAAAAAGCGGCGAACAGCCCCAGGAAAATCATACTTTCTGCGACTAGAAACATCACGAGGCCAAACATCCGGTAGTCAGGATGACCATGGTGTTCCGTCGGGGGCGCTTGATAATCGGTGGCGATCGCCGTATTGGTGGTTGAACTTTGCATTTTTATGACTCCTCTAACTCATTTCTGCCACTTCAGCGAGCATCTCTTCAATGGAATCCTCATCTCTGGGTTCTCCATCAATGCCATACTCATAGGGGCCAGCCCAAAGGACGGGCGGTTCATCAAAGTTTTCGATACTCGGCGGAGAGGTGGTTTGCCATTCCAGGGTGAGAGCACGCCACGGATTCCGTCCGGCTGCTTTCCCATTGACTAACCCCAAGACGATTGACACCAAGAAGGGCAACGTTGATAAGGCCAAAATGTAAGACCCTAGGGTACAAACTTGGTTTAGGGGCTGGAACTGGGGATCATAAAGGGCAATGCGGCGGTTCATCCCCTGGAGACCCAGATAGTGCATCGGCAAAAAGGTCATGTTAAAGCCGATAAAGGTCATCGCAAAGTGAATTTTGCCCCAGGTTTCGTTGTACATTTTGCCCGTCATTTTCGGGAACCAATGGTATACCGCCCCAAAGAGGGCAAAGACAGAGCCACCGAAGAGGACATAGTGGAAGTGACCCACCACGAAATAGGTGTCATGGACATGGATATCAAAGGGAGCTGCTGCCAACATCACCCCTGTTAAACCGCCAATCAGGAAGGACGAAAGAAAGCCAATGGCGAAGAGTAACGCGGAGTTGAGTTGTAATTTGCCACCCCAGAGGGTCGCACACCAGCTAAAGATCTTGATCCCCGTCGGTACGGCTACGAGCATGGTGGTTGCCATAAAGAACATCCGCAGCCAGCCAGGGGTGCCACTGGTAAACATGTGGTGCGCCCAGACGATTAAACCGAGAAAGCTAATTGCTAAACCGGAGTAGGCGATCGCCCGATAGCCAAAGATCGGTTTACGGGAATGGACTGGGAGAATTTCTGAAATGACCCCAAAGAACGGCAGCACCATAATGTACACCGCCGGGTGGGAATAGAACCAAAAGAGGTGCTGATACACAATCGGATCGCCACCGCCCGTGGGATTAAAAAAGGCCGTACCCGCCATCAGGTCAAAGGACAGCAAAATCAAAGCTGCAGCCAAGACCGGAGTTGAGAGCAAAATTAACGCCGAAGTCGCCAACATCGCCCAACAAAACAGCGGCATACTGTGGATGTCCATGTCCGGGGCGCGCATCTTAAAAATTGTGGTGACAAAATTAATCGCCCCCAAAATTGAAGCCGTCCCCAAAATCAGCAGACATAAAATCCAGAGTTCTTCGCCCCACTTCCCAGAGATCAAACTCAAGGGCGGATAGGACGTCCAACCCGCCTGGGGTGCACCTACAAAGAAGCTCAGAATCAGGAGAATACCGCCGACGGGCTGCATCCAAAAGGCCACGGCATTTAACCGGGGGAAAGCCATATCATCCGCACCGATCATCAGCGGGATCAAGTAATTGGCAAAGGCGGCTCCGGCGGGCACAATCCACAAGAAGATCATGATCGTGCCGTGCATCGTAAACATTTGGTTATAGACTTCGGGGGAAACAAAGTCTGGGTCTGGGGTCGCAAGTTCTGTGCGGACAATCTCTGCTAATGCACCACCAATGAAGTAAAACAAGAAGGCCGTAACAAGATATTGAATCCCGATTACTTTGTGGTCAGTACAAAAGGTGAAGTAGTCCGTCCATTTGCGATCGCCCGCATGGTGTATTGTCGCGTCACTCATGGTTGATCGTTGATTAGTTATCGTGCGTTTACTAAAAAATTAGTTACAGGTTTAGTTGGTTTAATTGTTGGAAAAAGCCTGACCTTACTGGGCCATCGACATCATTCCCAAAGGATGATGGGGAATCTGCTCTAGGGTATTTTCAATAATCCCCATCTCCTCGGCGTAGGCCTGGAGAAATTCTGCATCGGTTAAGGCCGTAGAATCGACGGGTAGCAGTTGACCCTCGCCATCTTGCAGCGCCACTGTGCGCGACTGCACCCATTGGTCATAACTCTCTGCCGTTTCAACGGTCATCGTAGTTTTCATGCCGCCATGGTAAGAGCCGCACAATTCTGCACAAATAACTGGGTAGGTGCCTTCTCGGTTGGCCACAAAGCTCAGTTGTGAAACCTGGCCGGGCATCACATCTTGTTTAATGCGAAATTCCGGAAGCCAGAAAGCATGGATCACGTCTGCTGCTTTCATGTTGAGTTGAATTGGACGATCCACAGGCACATGGAGATCCCCGGAGACAATCCCCGTATCGGGGTAGGTGAAAATCCAGGCATATTGCAGGCCATTCACGTCAACCACTAAAGGATCTTCCTCATTGGCCGACATGGATTTACCAATGCCAATGGCAATTTTAGAATCTGGTTCCATTGCCACCATGTTGTCCATGGTATTGGGGTTATGTTGATGATGGTGGGCCATGGTCATACCGCCCCCAGAAACCATCGGGTCGAGGCCGCCCATTTTGTTATAGATTTCAAAGCTATAGATCGCCAAAATAAAGACGATGACGGTGGGGATCGCTGTCCAGACAATCTCTAGGGGAACATTGCCTTCGATCGCCGGGCCATCGGTTAAATCCCCCTGTTTGCGGCGAAATCGAATTAGACAAATCACCAAAACCCCTTCAATCAAGATAAAAAGACCAGTGGCAATGGTCATCATCAGATTAAACAATTCATCGACATCATTGGCGTCGGCGGAGGCGGCAACGGGTAGTAAACCATGGTTTTGACCGTACCAGAGACTGATGAGGGTAATGGCAATTCCAGCGATCAAGGTCGTGATGCTATTGGGAATATTCACGGGAAATGTTGGAGCTTTTTTGGAATAACTGCTGGTTACCACGTTAAAACAAACTGTTTGGAAATGCCTTTGGTTTGTCACAATCTTCATGGTTGACTGATGACAAATCTTGATGATTTTGTATCAAGGTTATTTAAAACTCAATTATGTAATCTATCTGGCCAAAAACTTAAGATTATATTTAGATTTTCTCGGTTATTCGTTGCTTAAATGTAAAGAATTTGTACAGGATAGGTCGCTGAACAGCAGCGTCTAAATGGGTTCACTACAGTGTTAATTAACGAGATTTAGCTATTTTTCTTAGCCTAAAATCTAATTTGTGTAGCTATTTACATCTGTGGCAGTTCTGACTCCGTAGATTGTTAAGCGTTTTGTGAGGAGGCTTCATGGCTCATTCCATTTCATCTCCAAATTCTTTTTCGACAGCGAGTGATCAGGTGAAAACATGGGTTCGTCGCTTGGTTTGGAAAATGGCGATCGCCACCTTGTTGTTAATGGCGATTGGCAGTGCAACACGGGTGATGAATGCGGGACTGGCTTGTCCGGATTGGCCCCTGTGCTACGGGCAACTGGTGCCGACCCAACAGATGAATTTACAGGTTTTCTTGGAGTGGTTCCACCGTTTAGACGCGATGTTGATCGGTCTCTCGGCGATCGCCTTGGTGGGACTCACCCTCTGGTTCCGGACGGCACTACCCCGTTGGCTGCCATGGGCTGCGAGCTTTGCCCTGTTTTTGATTGTGTTCCAAGGGATCCTAGGAGGATTAACCGTCACCGAACTGCTACGCTTTGATATCGTCACAGCCCACCTGGGGACGGCTCTCTTTTTCTTTGTTACCCTGCTCACCATTGGCAGTTGTTTGAGTGACTATCGCGGCAACGGCACCGCCGGAAAATTACCTTGGTTTGGTTTGACGGCAGCCATTTTTATTTATCTCCAAAGCCTGTCCGGAGGTTTAGTCGCCTCCCAGTGGGCCTTGCACCAGTGCTTTTTCCAAGGGGATATGTGTGTGGTGATGGACAGTCACATTGTCGGTGTTGTCCCTGCTACCCTTGCAACGCTCGTCACTGTGATTATGGCTTGGCGGACACCAGCGCTCCACCCTGCTCTCCGCAGCCTGGCCAATGTCGCAATGTTACTGGTGTGCTTACAAATTCTCATTGGGGTAGCCACCTTTAAACTACATCTGCAAGTGGAGCCTCTCACCGTGACCCACCAGGCCGTTGGGGCGAGCCTCCTTGGAACTTTGGCGATGTTTTCTGTTTTTGCGTTCCGCGATCGCCAGCCCCACACCAGTTAAGTCAAACCCTATCTCTCCATTCCTCTGCGTCTTTAATTAAATTCAGGTATTTTTATGCTCGGCACCAGCCTTTCTCCGCACCATGAAAACTTTTGGGCGGTTATCAAAAGCTATTACCAACTCACCAAACCCCGCATTATTCCTCTGCTGCTGATTACCACCGCTGCTTCGATGTGGATTGCCTCCCATGGTCACATTGACCCGGTAAAGTTGCTGATTACGTTATTGGGGGGGACCCTCGCTGCAGCCTCTGCCCAAACCCTCAACTGCATCTATGACCAGGACATCGATTTTTCGATGCAGCGCACCCGTAAGCGGCCCATTCCTTCTGGTCGCGTCCAGCCACGCCATGCCTTAATTTTTGCGCTGATTTTGGGGAGTTTGTCCTTTTCCCTGTTAACGGTATTTGTGAACTTGCTCAGCGCCTGTTTAGCGTTATCGGGCATTGTATTTTATATGCTGGTTTATACCCACTGGCTGAAACGGCACCACGTACAAAATATTGTGATCGGTGGGGCCGCAGGTTCGATTCCGCCCCTGGTGGGTTGGGCAGCGGTTACGGGTCAGTTGGATTGGTCGGCCTGGATTTTGTTTGCGCTGATTTTCCTCTGGACGCCGCCCCATTTCTGGGCCTTGGCCTTGATGATCAAAGAAGATTATGCAGAAGTTGAGGTGCCGATGCTGCCCGTGGTCAAGGGAGAGAAAATAACCGTCGATCAAATTTGGATTTATACATTAATCGTTGTGCCCTTTAGTCTGTTGCTGGTTTTTCCGTTCCACGCATCTGGGCTGTTTTATGCGATCGCCGCCTTAGTGCTGGGAGCCATTTTTATCCAAAAAGCCTGGGAATTGAAGCAAAATCCCTTTGATCAGCCCCTAGCAAAGTCAATGTTTAAATATTCGATCCTTTACATGATGTTGCTTTGTACAGCGATGGTGGTGGATAGTTTACCTGCGGTGCATGATGTCACTGCCCTGGTGACCACAACCTTAGCCTCCCTGACTTAAATTAATGACGCCCCTGTTTTCGCGCCTGCTCGCCCTCGCCCACGATAACCATGCAGCCTTCTATGCCCCCGGTCACAAAGGTGGTCAGGGGATTTTTTCTGGGTTGGCACAAGCCTGGGGGAAGGAAATTTTTCGGGCGGATTTACCGGAGCTCCCCGGTCTCGATAATTTATTTGCGCCAGAAGGGGTGATTTTAGAGGCTCAAACCCTAGCTGCCGAAACCTTTGGGGCCGATCAAACCTGGTTTTTGGTCAATGGTTCCACCTGTGGGATTATCGCCGCCATTTTAGCGACGGTGGGGGAAGGGGAAAAAATTCTCTTACCCCGCAATGTCCATCAATCGGCCATTTCCGGCTTGATTTTGTCTGGGGCGATGCCAGTTTTTGTGAATCCGCCCTACGATCCCCAATGGGATTTGAGTTATGGTTTAACGCCAGAATCTGTTGAGCAAGCCTTGCAAATTCATCCCGATATTAAAACGGTTTTTGTTCTTTCTCCCACCTATCAAGGAGTTTGTCCAGATTTAAAGGCGATCGCCGCCATTACCCAGCGCCACAATATTCCGCTCATCGTTGACGAAGCCCACGGTAGCCACTTTAAATTTCATCCTAATTTCCCACCCACTGCCCTCGAACTCGGTGCTGATCTGGTGATCCAATCGACCCACAAAACCCTGGGAGCGATGACCCAAGCTTCGATGCTCCATCGACAAGAAGTCAGGGTTGATCCCCAGAAAATCAACCGCGCTTTACAACTCGTCGAATCCACCAGTCCCAGCTATTTACTTCTGGCTTCCCTGGATGCGGCCCGCGCCCAAATGGCAACACAGGGCGAAACCCTTTGGTCAGAAACACTCACTTTGGCGCAACAAGCACGGCAAGCCTTGACTTCGATTCCAGGATTAAAAATTTTTGATCCCCAACCCCAGGTAGGCATCGAATATTTTGATCCCACCCGCCTCACAGTTGATGTTTCGAGTTTAGGGTTAACGGGTTATGCAGCAGATGAAATTTTGACGGAAACTTTGGGGGTGATTGCAGAACTCCCCCTGGGGCGATCGCTCACTTTTATCCTCACCTTTGGCAATACAAACCAGGACATTCAGCGGTTAATCGATGCGTTTCAGACTCTTAGTCAAAACAATCAAGCACAACAGCCTTTAAACAAGCCAAACATTTCAACCGATCAGCCTGAAACCTGCTATGGGCTGCCACAACTCTCGCCGCGCCAAGCTTTCTTTGCCACCAGTAGAGCCGTTTCCCTTGAAGCCAGTCTCAATCAAATTTGCGCGGAGTTGATTTGTCCTTATCCCCCTGGGATTCCGGCGATCATGCCCGGCGAAAAAATTACGGCAGCCACCCTCGCCAGCTTGCGCCAGACATTACAACTGGGAGGGGTGATCACCGGGGCTAGTGATCCCAGCTTAAAAACGATTCGTGTGATTGATTAACTTAAAGCAAAAATTTGGCGATCGCCTCGGCGACTCCATCCTCTTCGACGGAGGTTGTCACCGCATCCGCAACGGCTTTGAGGGCAGTAGGAGCATCCCCCATGGCTACGCCAAGCCCTGCATATTCGAGCATTTCTCGGTCGTTAAAATTGTCGCCAATGGCCATCACGTTAGCAGCCTGCAACCCCAGAATTTCTTCAGTGAGAAATTTTACCGCTTGGCCTTTCGTCGCCGTCGGTGAGGTGAATTCTACATATACAGCCGTGGACTGGGTACAGTAAATTTGCTGCTGGGTGTAGCGTTTTTGCACGAGGGGCAAGAGGGTTTTCGGTACCGTTTCTGTGTGGCAAACCGCAAGAATTTTTGTGGGAGCCTGGGCCACAATATCCCGCAAATCGGTGAGCAAATTTGCCTTGCAACCCGTTCTCTCTTGGTAAGCCGCAGTCCGCTCATTGAAGTCATCGACATATAATTCGTCGTTGTGATAGACGTGCAAATGGAGCTGCGATCGCCAATTCTTAGTGCTAAGAAAATCGAGAATATCAAGGGCAATATCGGCTGGCACTGAAAGCTGCTGATGGGGGAGAGTTTGTAGCGGGTCTTGAATCCAAGCGCCGTTATAGGCAATCAAAGGAACATCGGAGGCAATGGCTTCGTAAAATCGCTTGGCCGAACAAAACATACGCCCGGTGGCGATCGCCACTTTGATCCCTTTCCGTTGGGCCGCTTGGATCGCCTCTAAAACCTGGGGACTCACTTGGTTTATTTTCCCGGAAATCGTGCCGTCAATATCCAACACCAGTAGGCGAATGTCCTGCATTGTTTCGGTCAAAATGGTTGTCCCTAAAGCATAGAAGAGTTCCCCTATCCCAGCAACGACCCAAACCCCAAGGCCGGATTGCCACTTTGTATAATAAAAAACACAAGTACAAATTATTGCTGCATTCAAGTTTTAGAGAATTTCACCATGACCACCGAGCGGGAATTTGCCGAATGGCCCGAAAAAATTAGACGGGTTCGTGGCCAAGCGCCCCAACGCAAAACCCAGCGTTCAACCCAAGCGTCCCGTTGGTTACCGATTCTGCTGTTCTTTTCGAGTTTGGCGATCGCCCTTTGGTTCAACCAACAACTCCAGCAACGTCCGGTACAGTCGGGTGGGGAATCGTCCGCAGTAAGACAATATCGGCTCTAGGGAATTAATTTTCTGGTCGTTTTCCCTGGATTTAATGTGGGTGTAAGTTGTTGCTAAGGTTTTTTATGCCAAGGCTCTCAACGAAGGTCTACTTTTTGCAAGCTTAAATCACTATCTGAATGACCCTGTGCTTGGTCTACGAGAGGATAAAAATTCGGTACTGACTGAAAAAATATCCCCTGGGACAGGCTGTGAGGGAACCCTGACTTCGGTTATAAAATTGTTTAGATTTGAGAGGGCGAACGAGGGGACTCGAACCCCCGAATGGCGGAACCACAATCCGCTGCCTTAACCACTTGGCTACGCTCGCCATAATCACGATTAATAATGTTATCGAATTGATTTTATTTTGTCCAGGTTTTTTATGAAATTTTCTCAAATTAGCGGTGTGGTCAGCGGCTTCGGCGTTGTTGCCCTTGGGGCGATCGCCTACTTAACCAATCCTCCCCTGAGCCAGTATCGCAATTATGCGGGCGAACAGATTGCCATCTATCTCAAGGATAATGTCTGCCAAAATTCGGGTGATGATCTGCCCCTCGGTTTAGGCAATCTCCAAAGCGATTTGCTGCGCAACTACTGCAAAACCCTAGTGGACGCGAGCCAGGCCCAATTGGGCGAAATCGTCAGTCGGCAAACCAGCGTCAATAATTATTTTTTCTTTAGCATCTACCAAACGGATATCGTTTTGCCGGAGCCCTTTCCACGGTACTCCTTTGAGACGGTGGGCATCTTCCAGCAGTTCTACACCTACCGGGCAGAAAAAAGCTAGGGGGAGCATTGCGCCCAGGCCTGATGGGAGAGTTTCAAACGGGCGATCGCCTCATCCACCGACCCAACACACACAGGAATTTCAAAATCCACTGCATCGGCCATCTGGGGCACCATGGTTTGTTCGGCCCACTGGACTAATTCTGTCCACATGTCGCCCACCAAAATAAACGGCATATTATGGATCGAACGCACCTGGAGCAATTGCCAAATCATCAACGCTTCGAGGGTTGTCCCAATTCCCCCCGGCATCACCACAAACGCATCGGAAACCAAAACGAAATGGTGCAGGCGTGAGAAAAAAGTCTGGTGCTGAAACACCTCTTCGACAAAGGGATTAACCTCCTGTTCAAACCCCAAATCCACGCGAATACCAATGGATTTTGTCCGGTCATGGGGATCTGCTAAAACACTGCCTTCGTTCGCTGCTTCCATCAAACCAGGGCCACCCCCCGTCACAATGTCACAGCCGAGGGTCGTCAACTCACTGGCTAAGCGGCGCACGTCTTGGTAGAGGGGCGAGTCACGGGTAATCCGGGCCGAACCAAAAATTGTCACGCGATAGCGATCGCGGCGGGGCGGCTGAATACTACTCAGGCCATTGACCACTTGCCAGAGGGATAACACGGCTTCTTGCACAATGTCATAGCTCATGGTCTGTTCGCTGAGGCTAACAGGAAAGCAAGGGGAAGGTTGGCCGTTCGCTTCGTTTTTCATGGTGATTTTTGCCCGGTAATGGGAGCAATCTTACAATATTTCCGGGAATTTCCTCGATGGCGACTGGGCGGATTGATGGTTTAAGGGGCCACCTTGATGCCTGGGTCTGTCAAAAAATCAGTCTCATTTTGCCGTTGCCAGAGCCAGCGATCGCCAAGGTTAACCAGTTGATTGAGGGCACACACATCGGGGCTAATGGTTTGGTTTGTTCCCAGTAGATAATTCAGACAAATGCCCAGGGGAATTTTGTGGCCAATCAAAAGCAAGTTGCCGGAATAGGATTTTAGTAACTGCTTGAGGGTCTGAAGCGTCCGTCGCTGCACCTGGGCGGCATTTTCGGGGTAGTCGGGGAAACATTTTTCCTGGTAGCGCCAGTCGATATGGATAAAGTTTTGGCGTAAAAAAGCTTTGGGGTGGGTCAGCGGCGGGCGAGTCATCCAATGGGGATTTTGCCATTCTCCCAGGCCCGGCTCTAGCTTCAGAGGGAGGTTTAAACGTTGGGCGCAATAGTGACCCGTTTGGATCGTGCGCAGGAAAGGAGAAGTGAAAATATGGTGGATTGTTTCTGGGGCGAGGCGATCGCCTAACTCCTGAGCTTGGTGGTGGCCAGCGGGACAAAGGGGCGGATCATAGGGATAGAGGGCCGTGGTAAACCAAGCCGGTTGCACGAAATCTAAGCGATTTCCGTGACGCACAAACCACAACTGTCGGCCCCAGGCGCTATGGGAAACAGGCTTAAACAGCATCCCTAGACGTGGAGATTTTCTGGCAAGATCACTTCCAATGCCTCTGCCCAAACCGGGAGATCATTACGCACCAGATCCCAGACAAAGGCAATATTGACCGCCTCGTAATCTTCACTCATGGTTTTGGCGATCGCCTCTAGTTCAAACCAAGGCACTTGGGGGAGTTCTGGGTGCATCACCTTGGGAATATTTCGCGCCGCCAGACCCATAATTTCGATCCGCCGAATCACCGCATCCTGAACCACAATATTGCCGAGGAATTCCGTCCAACTCAGATCCGCTAGATAATTAATCGCGAGCCGCGCCGAAATGAGAATATCCAATAAAACTAATGTGTGCCGATCCGCCATGGAAAACCTCGAGATAAGCTCCGGGTGGAGTAGTAAATCGCTATAGTGGATAGAATGATCACTTAACAAAGTATCGTATCGACTTGATGGAGCCGCTGTTCCCCATAGATATCCGCTGATGAAACGTCAAACTCGTTCACGTTACGATCGCCCTCCCTACGACCGTCCGAGGTATCCCGAACGGGAACCCAAAAAGTCCCTCTTTAACTTCAACTATGCAACCCTGGCACTGTTTGGGGGAATTTTTGTCCTAGGGGTGACGGTGGGCATCGGCTTTAGCTCCAGTACCAATCTTAACCCGACAAGCATTGATTCTCGCCTGGAAATTGACCGTCAGGCTCCGGATGCTGAACTTTGCCAACAATTTGGTGCGAGTGCCATTGTGACGGACATGAAAATCTTTGTGACCCTCAACCCCTTCAACGTCTTTGTCACTCAGCCGCAGATGGAACCAGGCTGTGTAATTCGGCAAAATAACTGGGCGATTCTCGAACGCCAAAACCTGGTCACCTCAGAACAGGTCAACGACTGCAAACGGCGCATGAATACCTTTGGCTATACCGGTAGTCTGCAAGGATCACCGAGTATTAACTGTATCTATCAAAATGATGCGGCAGGGAATCTCTTCCTCAATCAACCCGGAACGACCACTGTCCCAGAATCTGACCGCTTCTAGGGAACAAAAACAAAAATTCAAGGTTAAAGACTATAGGATAGTAACGGCTCATTTTTCGTGTAGGGAGACCTGATTTTATGTGTGGCATTGTGGGATATTTAGGCACGCAAGCGGCAACAGATATTCTGGTCTCAGGCTTAGAACGGCTAGAGTACCGGGGTTATGATTCGGCGGGCATTGCGACGATCTGGCAAGAAAAACTCCACTCGGTACGGGCCAAGGGCAAACTATATCGTCTCCGGGAAAAATTAGAAGGGAACAGTACCCCCGCCACCATTGGCATTGGTCACACCCGCTGGGCGACCCATGGGAAACCAGAGGAACACAATGCCCATCCCCATTTGGACATGGCGCAACGGGTGGCCGTGGTTCAAAATGGCATCGTGGAAAATTACCGGGAGCTACGGGAAGAACTCCAGGGCAAAGGCTATACTTTCCTGTCGGAAACAGATACGGAAGTCATCCCACATCTGATTGCGGATCTGCTCCAAACGACGAAATCTGAACCGGAACCCCTCCTCGCTGCGGTACAAAAGGCTGTGCAACGGTTAGAAGGAGCCTTTGCGATCGCCGTTATTTGTGTGGACTATCCTGATGAATTGATCGTTGCCCGGCAACAAGCGCCCTTGACCCTGGGGTTTGGCCAGGGAGAATTTTTCTGTGCCTCGGATATTACGGCATTAATTCCCCACACCCGGGCAGTTCTAACCCTCGAAAATGGCGAAATGGCCCGGATGACGCCCCTGGGGATGGAAATTTATAATTTTGCGGGCGATCGCCTCAAAAAAGCCCCCCGCACCCTCGACTGGAACCCCGGCCAAGTGGAAAAACAAGGCTTCCGGCACTATATGCTCAAGGAAATCTATGAGCAGCCGGCGGTGGTGCGCACCAACCTCGAAGTTTATCTCAATCCGGAAGCAGCCCAGCCGATCAACCTCGGTATTAATGACCCCACATTTCTCGACAATATCGACCATATCCAAATCGTGGCCTGCGGTACCAGTTGGCACGCCAGCCTCGTGGGGAAATATCTACTCGAACAACTCGCCGGCATTCCCACCTTTGTGCACTATGCCTCGGAGTTTCGCTATTCTCCTTCACCGATCATGCCCAATACCCTGACCATTGGCGTGACCCAGTCCGGTGAGACCGCCGATACGATCGCCGCCCTGGAAATGGAAAAAGAGCGTCGCCTCCACCACAACGACCACCTCAAGGCCCGACTTTTAGGCATTACCAATCGTTCGGAAAGCACGATCACCCACATCGTTGACCAAGTGCTCTATACCCATGCCGGCATTGAAATCGGCGTTGCGGCCACCAAAACTTTTACGGCGCAACTGATGAGCTTTTATTGCCTGGCCCTGGAGTTGGCGGCCCGACATCAAACCCTCGCCCCTGAAAAACTCCAGCACATTGTCACCGGATTACAGCAGATTCCGACCCAAATTGAGTCGATCCTGGCGGATCAAGAAAAGAGCATCGAAGAATTGGCCCACAATTTTACTGATACCCAGGACTTCATCTTTATTGGTCGGGGGATTAATTTTCCCATTGCCCTAGAAGGTGCCCTCAAACTCAAGGAAATCAGCTACATCCACGCCGAGGGTTATCCTGCCGGGGAGATGAAACATGGCCCCATTGCCCTCCTGGACGCGAAGGTGCCTGTGGTGGCGATCGCCATGCCAGGGGACATTTACGAAAAGGTGATTTCCAATGCCCAGGAAGCGAAGGCACGGGATGCCCTTTTAATTGGTGTGACGGCCCTGGATGATACGGAAGCGACCCAAACCTTTGATGAAGTGTTGCCTGTAGCGGCGGTGGACGAAATTTTGTCACCCCTATTGGCGGTGATTCCTCTCCAGCTCCTTTCCTATCACATCGCCGCACGACGGGGCTTAGATGTGGATCAACCGCGTAACCTCGCCAAATCTGTCACGGTGGAATAAAGGAAAAAATAAAGGCGATCGCCCCATATCTTCAGTCCGGGGAGAACATTATTGCTCTCCCCAATTTTTTGGGAACCAAGACCTATTTATTAAACGGATCATATTCTGCCAATAGTTTTTCGAGTTTAGCCTCGTCAACCCGATTAAAGATTCGTTTTGATTCTTCTAAGTCCCTAGTCGTCTTCGCCAGGCTAATGGTAGAGCTAATCGAAAACACAAACCCCATGCCCAGGTAGCTTTTCATCCAACCGTTGAGGGGCAACAGATAAATGCCGATCCCCATGGCACTGAGGGACAGAATAAACGCTAACCAGGTTTGAAAAATCCAAGCGTTGGTGTGGGTGGCTGGGGCATCAAATTTAGGAGTGGCCATGATCTGGAACCTCAATGAAGACTTGTCGTTGCTTACTTTCATTGTCGGGAAAGATTTTCTGTAGTCGCAATGAGCAAACCCAAGCCCGTAGAAGTAAGGTGAAGTAGGATGAAGTAATTAGACTTCCAGAGAAAGCCATGATTACCCTCCAGGAGCTTGAGCACTGGTTCCCTACTACCCAAAAACAGGCCTTGCTGACCCAGTTAAAGCAGGTGGTGGGCCTCACGCGGGTGCGGGCTGAATATTTTTTGCGTCTTTGGATCTATCTCCTGGTGAAGGCGAGACTAACGCAACAGCCTCAACTACGGCCCCCCTTAACGGAACTGCAAACTCAATTTGGAGCGATTATTTGTACCCATCGGGAGGCGGCAGAATTGTTCTATGGTGATCAGGAAAAAGGCGGCGATCGCGCCGCAGGCATGATGTTAGATAAGCTGGCAGCCTTAGGGTTAATTCGCAAATATTTCGACGGCAACACCACCTGCATTGAAATTTTGCCGTTACCGCAACAGGTTTTGAGTGCTGAAACCGACGATGTTGTTTCCCTAACCTTGGGGGAGTTTAATCCCCGCTGTGATGCGATTCCCGTAGCGAATTTGCTCGCAGTCAATTACAACTGGATGAACAAAAATAACGATGCCGTGCCCCACCGGATTGCCAGACTATTGCGCCAGTGGGGACAACAATATCCCAGGGGAATGCGCGTGTTAAGGCGTGTGGATAATCAAAATCCGGTGGGCTTTTATCTGCTCTATCCGACGGCTACCCGCTCCGATGTGAATTTTTTTCGGCCCGCAAAAAAGGCATTGCACCTCAGTACGATGGCCGCCGTCGATCCATTTACCCTGGCCACTGTGGGCGACGAAACCTGTGTATCGGTGTTTATTCGTAGTTGGGTGATCGACCCGACATATTTAACGGCTTATCGACTGACCTTCCTGGTGGATGCCCAGCAAACCTTACGAAAAATGCAAGGGGATTTTCCCAATCTTTGTGATCTGCATACTCTAATCATCCATCCGAGCTATGCTCAACTCGCCACAGCCCTGGGTTTTCAGCCGACCCAGCAAGGGGATTTAGGTTCGATCCACTGGATGTACCAAGCCCTGGATCGGTTTTTAGTTTTGGATATTGCCACGGCGATCGCCTCCCTTGGGTAAAACTAATCCTTTGCCTTTTCAATTAGCGATTGATTATGATCAGTGGGTTCCATTGTGTTTAGGAAGCAACCCCCTGTGAAACTGGCTTTTATCCTCGATCCCATTGCCAACCTTGACCCCTGCCATGATACGACGGTGGCTTTTATGGAAGCGGCCCAACTCCTCGGCCATGAGGTTTGGATTACGACCATGGAGCAGTTGAGTGTGGTCGACCACCAGGCCTGGGCAACGCTGCAGGCAGTGCAATTAGAGCCAGTGCGTTTGGAAAATGGTCTCTGGGTTGCTGAGGAACATTGGTTTCGCCTCGGAGAACGGAAATTATTGCCCCTCACGGAGATGAATGCGGTTTTTATGCGCACCGATCCGCCTGTGACTTCGGCCTATCTCTATGCCACCTACATTTTGGATTTGCTCATCCCCACCAAAACCCTGGTGTTGAATAATCCCCAGGGGATCCGCGCCGCCAACGAAAAACTCTATGCCCTCCGGTTTCCCACGGTGATTCCCGCCAGCATTATCACCACAGAAAAAGCAGTGGCACGACAATTTATCGAAGCCAAAGGAAAAGCCGTTTTAAAGCCCCTCGGTGGGAAAGCAGGGGAAGGGATTTTGTTAATCGAAAAAGGCGATCGCAATTTTAATTCCCTCGTAGAAATCAGCACCAAACAGGGTAAAGAGCCGGTGATGGTGCAGGAATTTTTGCCCGCTGCCCAGGAAGGGGATAAGCGTCTGATCGTCTTGGATGGAGACCCGATTGGAGCCGTAAACCGGATTCCGACAGGGGACGATTTCCGGGGCAATATGGCCGTTGGTGGTCGCATCGCCCAGGTGGATATTACGGAGCGCGACCGAGAAATTGCCGCAACCTTAGCTCCCCAACTCAGGGCCGATGGGTTATATTTTGTCGGCCTCGATATTATCGGTGGCTATGTGACGGAGGTGAATGTCACCAGTCCCACAGGTGTCCGGGAAGCCGATCGCCTCGATGGGGTCTCCATCGGTAAACAGGTGATCGAATGGGTGGCAGAGCAGACATCCCCCTAAATTTCTAGCAAAGGGCGGGTGCTAAAACGTCGGTGATGAGGTCGGCGCTGACTTGATCGGTGATCAAAACTTCCCCAATTTTGGTCGGGAGGACAAACCGGACTTTCCCCGACTTCACTTTTTTATCGCTCTGGAGGGTTTCCAGAATGGCTTCAATCACTAAATTATTGGGGCATTCGGTGGGAAGACCTGCTTTTTTAATCAAGGCATCTTGGCGTTGGGTTTCAGTCGTCGTCCAGAGGTTCATCCGGGTGGCGATCGCCCCTGCCAGAGCCATCCCAATGGCAACCCCTTCCCCGTGGACAAAGGTTTCGTAGTGGGTCAAACTTTCGACGGCATGACCGAGGGTGTGGCCGTAGTTCAAAATGGCTCGCAAACCCGATTCCCGCTCATCTTGACTGACGACTTCCGCCTTTGCCCGGCAAGAACGCTCCAGAATCAGATCCAGCAAATCGGGGTCAATGGTTTCGTAGCTATCAATCTGCTCAGCGGCTTCGAGTTTCGTAAATAGATCGGCGTCCCAAATCACACCGTATTTAATCACTTCCGCCATGCCCGCCCGGAATTCCCGCACCAGCAAAGTCTTGAGTACCGTCGGGTCGATGAGGACAAATTTCGGCTGGTAGAATGCACCGATTAAATTCTTGCCTTGGGGATGATTGACCCCTGTTTTACCGCCGACGGACGCATCGACCATTGCCAATAGAGTTGTGGGCACCTGCACAAAGTTAATGCCCCGGAGCCAGGTGGCCGCCGCAAATCCGGTCATGTCACCGATCACACCACCCCCAAGGGCGAGCAGCGTCGAGGAGCGTTCAAGGCGATTTTTAAAGGCTGTGTCGTAAATTTTTTCGATGGAGGCCAGATTTTTATACTGTTCTCCAGCAGGGATTAGGTGGGTATCAACGCTAAAGCCAGCGGCCTGGAGAGAATTCACCACCGTTTCGCCGTAGTGGCCGTAAATTTCCGGGTTGGAGATGATTAAGACCTTCTGACCCAAGTCGAGGGGACGGAGAAAAGTCCCGATTTGTTGGAGGCTTCCTTTGGCGATCGCAATATCGTAGCTATTTTCTCCCAGTTCTACCCGCGTTGTTGCGTCCATAATGCTTTGAGGTGCTTGCTGTTGAAAAACTCAGTGGTTAAGTGGGTATTTTACAAGGTGGCGATCGCCTTTTGGGGCACTCCGGGAATCCCGAAGCCTAATTTATTGCAGTCGCCACACCACATTGCCCGCATCATCCTCAGCGGTTACTGCCACAGAAGCCGAATTACCAGAATTATCCGTGGCTGTGCAGTTAAAACTTTCGCCGGTGAGCAGGATACGGTAGGGAGCACCGCAATCGATGGTCGCCTCGATGTTCAACTGTTCAGCGATACCTTGGGCGATTTGTGTTTCTAAAGTCTCACTGGAGATTAATCCCCGAAGATTTGCGAGGCCCTCATCGGCACTCCAGTTAACATTACCCTCGTCATCATTTTGGGTGACTTGAATGGCGAGGGTTTGGCCTCCTTCCAAAGCGGCCTCACAGCTAAACACATTGCCCGCTTCGGTGGCTTGATCTTCAGGGCAAGTCACTGCTGTCGTCGCCAATCCCGTTTGGGTGGTAAGTCCTTGGGAGATTTCTGTTTCGAGTTTTTCAGCATCGAGGGTTCTGTTGCCGAAACCAAAGGATAAGCCTTCGACGGAAAAAGAACAGCCAGCGAGGGTCAGCACCGTGAGGGGAGCAACGGCCCGTAGCATCGGTTGTAAAAAAGAATTTGTGAAACGAACCATGATCAATCAGTTAAAAAATCGACAATAAAGAAGGGCGAATCTTAAAGCAACCTCAAATAAACTGCCTTTTTGGGGCGGTCTCAACCGATCGAAAAACGTTTGCTTAGGGTAAGATTTGAATTTTTTGAGGTCTTTTGCAGCACCTTGAAATATTTGTCATTGTAGTGACGATTTATGCTTGACAGTCGTTGCTTATTGTTTCTTAATCGCCAGTGGATACAAGGGCTGGGCGATTCAGGCGAGCAATGAAAATCAGCGTTTCGCAACACCCGGTAAAACCAGTGGTGTATTTGACAAAACATGGCGTATTTAAGACCAGCAGAACTAACCGCTAAAAATTTAACAACCCTCTGGCTGCTCAAGGGCCTTGAATCTGCCTGGTTTCCCATTCCGGTAATTGTGCTGTTTTACGAATCCCAAGGATTATCCATTACCCAGGCGATGCTCCTTAAGGCGATTTTGTCGGCGGCGATTTTTGTGGGGGAAATTCCTTCGGGTTATTTTGCCGATCAATTTGGCCGCAAAAATAGTTTGGTACTGGGGGCGAGTTTGTGGTTGGTAGGTTGGCTGATTTATTGTACCCAGGGCAGTTTTAGTTGGTTTGCCTGGGCCGAAATTTTAGCGGGGCTTGGTGGCAGTTTAATCTCTGGGGCCGATAGTGCGATCGCCTACGATAGTTTGCTGTCCCTCGGTCGCACCGAAAAATATGCCGCCTGGGAAGGAAAAGGGGTAGCAATCATGGGCATCACAGAAGCGATCTGTGGTCTCGGTGGTGCTTGGGTCGCCCAGTGGGATCTACGCTATCCGTTCTATTTGCAAACCCTCTGCATTGGCGCTTATCTAGCCTTGGCATTGACACTCCGAGAACCGCCCCAACAGCACTCTGAGAAAACACCGGGCTGGCGTACTTTGTTGCCGCAGATTCGGGCAATTTTTCAGGAAAGGCGATCGCTCCGGTGGCTCCTGCTCTTTTCGGCGTCCTTGAGTTGTGGTTCTTTTTTGGTGGTGTGGGTTTCCCAGGACTATCTCGTAGAACGGGGTCTGGATGTGACCCAACTGGGCTTGGCTTGGCTACTGTTTCACGGGGCAATGGCGCTTATTTCTTGGCGCATTCACACCCTTGTCCGTTGGTTTTCCTATCGACGTCTATTTGCGCTCCTGCCGGGCTGCATGGCGATCGCCTACATTGCGATGGGCCTGATTGAAAACCTCTGGGGGATTTTATTAATTGTCGTTATTTATCTTGTGCGGGGCTGCAACACTCCGTTGGTCTTGAGCTATCTCAATGAACGAATTCCCTCGAACCTACGGGCGACCCTGATTTCCCTGAATAGCTTTGCGTTTCGGTTGCTGTTTATCGGGCTGGCGGCGATCGCCAATGGCGCAATGTGGCTGTGGGGGCTTAACGGCAGCTTAATGGTCGTCGGCATTGTGGTGGGCGTAACTGCTTTGTACGGTTATTTAAAATTACGCCCGGCTCTCTAATTAAACCAAGAGGTCAGCCAGGGGCTTAAAGGAAAATTGGCGATCGCCACCCATTTCTACAACCACTTTAATCTGAGGATTGTCTTGGGTCAGGCTCACGAGGTATTCCTGTTCCTGGCGAGAAAGCACAAACCCTTCAATGATCCAGAGAATAATCCCTTTGCTCTTTTGGGGAAGATTTTCCAATTGGTAGCTCGCAATTCCCGGCACATAATACCGGAGGCCCACCGCCGCGCCACTGCCAGCAATATCCTTTTTACCCAGGTGGGGGGGGCGAATCCCGTGGTATTGCGTTAGATAAGCCGCCACATCTCCCAAACCCCGCGCCGTCAAATTGACCACTGAATAACCAGAGCAACGTAAACGACGCACATAGCGGCCTTCAAAACCACCCTCAAGGGGAGCATAGACTGCAACTGCGCCAGACTTTTCTACGGTGCGAATGAAGCTTTTGCCGGTGGTCAGAAGTGCCATGGTTTTACGATCTTGAGATGGATTGAACTTGCCAAAAAATTATATCGGATTCCCCTAGCCCCTGTCGTTAAACTTTTGGGCGAAGCCGTGGTGCAACGTGCCATTTGACCTTACTCTCGGCCTATTGATACAAATGCCTAATAATCCTCATAGCGAGAAACATCTTCCTCTAGGCCCGGTCTTCCTAGGGGTTTAGTCCCTTGGGTTTGGCTCCAGAGGGTGAGCCCCTGTAGCGATCGCCGGGGCGGAATTTGACCCAACAGGGAGATCCCATAGCCCAGCACAATCCCCAGGGGAGCTGTGATCGCCGACCGCCAAATACCAGGAAAAGTCAGCCACCCCGCATTCGAGCCAATAATCACCAAAATGACTGCGGCCACCGTCCCATAAAAAGCGCCCGTACCGTTGACCCGAGGACACAAAACCCCCATCAAGAAAATACCGAGCAATGGCCCCAGGAACATGGTGGTATAGCTCACCAGAAATTCCAGTAAATCTTTCCCCGTTGAGGCCACATAAAATGCCGCCCCAATGCCCACTAGGCCCCAAATCACGATCAGGATCTGTGCAATGCGTAGAGATTGTTTTTCGCTGGCTTTAGGTTGACGGTAGCGGTCATAGAAATCGACAGTAATGCAAGTCGCGAGGGAATGGAGGGCCGAGTCAATGGAAGACATCGCTGCTGCAAAAATGGCCGCTACCAAAAAGCCAGAAGCCCCTGGGGGTACTTGATTGATAATGAAGTGGGACAAAATACCGTCGGCGGGCACTTCGGCGGGTAAACCCCCATTAATGCTGTAAAACCCAAATAGCAGCACCCCTAGTAAAAGCGTCGCCGCTACTCCCACAAGACCGGAAAACCAACCGAGTAAAATCGCTTTGCGGGCTGAAGTTTCGTCGGCGCAGGAAACATAACGCTGTACAGATTGCTGATTGGTGCCAGCTACGGCAAAGGCAAGAATCCCGTAGGCAAAGAGAGCTGTCGGTAAAGACCGGATGGAGCCTGGATCCCAGGAAAAATTAAAGACTGCAAGCTTATCATTGGCCGCCGCCACTTGCCATAGCTCCCCAAAGCCGCCGGGAACCCCGGTCACGGCCGTCCAGATCCCTGCACCAATCCCGACAAAAATCATCGCAAACTGCAACACATCTGTCCAAACGACGGCGGTAATGCCCCCAGCGACGGTGTAGGCAATTGAGACGAGTCCCACCAAAAGAATGGCGATGCCGGTGGGCATCCCTGTCACCGTGGCGACCACGAGGGAAGCGGCATAGAGTAATCCCCCTAGCCGGGCAATGACAAACAGCAGGAAGCAGAGGGAGCCGAGAGAACGGGTTTTGGCATCGAAGCGTTTTTCGAGGTACTCGTAGGCGGTAGTGAGGTTCAGCCGCACAAAAAATGGGAGGAGTAGGGCAATCACGAGGCCATAGCCAAGAAGATCGCCTAGTTGGAGTTGGAGGTATAGAAAGCCATTGGTATAGCCTTCCCCTGGCCCTCCCAAGAGTGAGGCGGCAGAAAAGGAGGTGGCGATGATCGAAAAGGCGATCGCCCACCAGGGGATTTGCCGGGCGCCCCGAAAATACTCGTCCGTGTTGGTTTGTTTGCGGCTGGCGATGACGCCGATGGCAATGACAATCAAGCCATAGATCGCCACAATCGCCCAGTCAATTACACGCATTGTTGTTACACCTCACAATTCGTTAGTCAGCCCCATGACGGAGGAGCCAAGCAGACTTGAACCATTGTATTGATTGGTTGCCTTGGCTCTATGTTCTTGTAACAAAATATTTTTTAGGGACGAGAATCCTTCTCCGTTGGCCTTGGCGACCGGGTTTGGGAATGAATAAACCAACCAAAGGCCGCACTGGTAATAAACATCAGCAAAGAATAAATCGCGGCCGGGATCGCCATTGTTGGCGCATTTAAAAGGGTCGGTGTACTGGCAATGGCGATCGCCAAGGTGCCATTTTGAATCCCCACTTCTACACTAATAGACTTCGCACTGGGGCCATCCAGCTTCGTGCCGAGGGCGATCGCATAACCCAAAAACATCATAATCACATTGAGCGCCAACATTACCCAGCCCACCTGGAGGAAGAAACTCAACACATTGGCTCGTTCTGCCAACAGCAAACCCGCAATGACCAAACCCAGGAAAAAGAGCGATAACCACTTCACATAGCCTTCGACCGTGGCCGCAAATTTCGGGGCGTAACGATGGAGCACCATGCCAATCCCAATGGGAATCAGGGTAATCACCGCAATTTGGATCACCGTTTTGAGGAATGGCAATTGGAGGGTGGCGCTGGCCCCCAGAAAATATTGCATTGCCCCATTAATCACCAGGGGAATGGTAAAAACTGTGATCAAGCTGCTGACCGCCGTGAGGGTAATTGAAAGGGCCACATTCCCCCGCACGAGATAGGTAATTAGATTAGAAGTTGATCCTCCAGGACAGGCCGCTATTACCATTACCCCCACAGCCAATTCCGGAGTGAGGGGAAACAAATTTGCGAGGCCAAAGCCCACCAAGGGCAGCAGTAACAATTGGGCGATCGCCCCGACAATCACCCCCCTAGGTTCAACCAAGACCCGTTTAAAATCAGTGGGGGTCAAACCCAGACCCATGCCCAGCATAATCACGAAAAGAGCTAGGGGGAGCAGCACCGCAGTCAGAAAATTGGCATTCATCTGGAATCGTTATTGGTCTTTGGCGAAGGAATACTCGAAATTTTAGGCTGATCTTACCCCTGTTCTAGGAGATAAATCTGGAGTCTTTGACGCATAAGTGAAGCCAGACCCATCGCCCTGGCAGCTTAAAAATATTGCAATCCATTGCCTAACGCCGAGAACCCAGAGGGGATTCTGTACAATTTGGGGAGCTTAAACCTTACCTAACCCATGACTGACAGCACTCAAGTTCGTAAAGCCGACCACATCCGCATTTGTCTCGAAGAAGATGTCCAATTTCACCACAATCGCGCCGGTTTTGAACGGTACCGTTTTGAGCACTGCTGTCTGCCTGAATTGGACTGCGCCGATATTGACTTGAGTACCTCTTTTTTCGGGAAAAGCCTTGGTGCACCGATTCTGATTTCTTCGATGACCGGCGGCACAGCCCAGGCCCAACAGATTAACTTTCGCTTGGCAGAAGTTGCCCAAACCCATCGCCTCGCCATGGGGGTTGGTTCCCAACGGGTCGCCCTCGAAAAACCAGAGGTGGCGGCTACTTTTGCAGTCCGTCAAAAAGCCCCAGATGCCCTCCTGTTTGCGAATATCGGGGCAGTGCAGCTCAATTATGGGTATGGCGTAGAAGAATGCCGCAAAGTTGTTGATTTGCTCGAAGCTGATGCGCTAATTCTCCATCTCAATCCCCTCCAGGAATGCATTCAACCCCAGGGAGACACAAATTTTAAGGGGCTATTGGGCAAAATTGAACAGGTCTGTCACCAACTGCCCGTACCTGTAATCGCGAAGGAGGTGGGCAATGGCATTTCCGTCAAAATGGTGCAGCGTCTCCGGGACGTGGGGGTGCAGGTGATTGATGTGGCTGGGGCGGGCGGCACTTCCTGGGCCAAGGTAGAAGCGGCGCGATCGCCAAACCAACTCTTGCGCAATCTGGGGCAAACCTTCGGGGATTGGGGGATTCCCACGGCGGACTGTCTGGCGGCGATCGCCCATTATGATCCCGAAATTCCCCTCATTGCTTCTGGGGGCCTGCGGAATGGTTTAGATGGGGCCAAGGCGATCGCCTTGGGGGCTGACCTCGTGGGCTATGCCCAACCCTTTCTCAAGGCGGCGAGTGAATCCCCAGAGGCTTTGGCCGAGTGGGTCGAACTGCTGCTACTGGAATTGCGGACAGTGCTGTTTTGTACGGGCAATGCTAATTTTCAGCAACTGCAACGGGCGAATTGCCTGCACAAGTTCTAAGGTAAAAACTAAGACCTCTCTCCCGAATGCCTCAACCATGAAAGATTTTTTTAAACAGGTTTTTAGCAGTTGCCTCGGTACTCTGATCGCCCTCAGCCTTCTATCGACCCTCTCTTTATCGGCGTTTATTGCCCTGATTGCCCTCTTCTCTGCCCAAGAAGGCGGCGGCAAACCTAAGGAAAACAGTATTTTGATCTTCAATATGGGCACGATCATCCAAGACCGGGATCCCTCTAGTTCCATTGGTAATGTCATTGCCGGAGATTTTCCCGAAACCCTCAGTCTGCGGGATGTCACTGAAAGTATCCGCGCCGCCGCCGAGGATGACAAAATTACGGGCCTCTTTCTCGATGGTCGCCAAAATAGCTTGAACGGTTATGCCACGCTGCGGGAAGTGCGCCAAGCCCTCCAGGACTTTAAAGCCGCCGGGAAGAAAATCTATGCCTATGACGTGGAAATGACGGAGCGGGAATATTACCTGAGTTCCTTGGCCGATGAAATTTGGCTCAATCCCCTGGGGGTTGTGGAAATGAACGGTTTAGGTAGTGAGCAGCTTTTCTTTAAGGGAGCCCTGGATCAATATGGGATCGGGGTGCAGGTGGTGCGGGTCGGTGATTATAAAAGTGCCGTAGAACCCTTTACCCAAGAGGAATTCAGTCCAGAAAATCGTCAACAAACCGAGGCCCTGCTCAGTGATTTCTGGACAGATTTTAAAGATACGGTGGCTGGCGATCGCCCCTTTGCCGCGACCCTACCCCAGAGCCTGGCCGACACCCAGGGGATTCTTCTGCCAGAGGTGGCCCAACAGGAGCAATTGGTGACGCGCCTGGCCTATTTCGATGAAATCCTGGCGGAGCTCAAAACCTTTACGGGCACAGAACTTGACGAAGATTTACCCCAGGTGGATCTGGCCGATTACAGTCTGGAACAGGATTTAGCCCAGATCGGGGTTACCTCGGAAAATACCGTGGCGGTGGTCTATGCCGAGGGTAATATCGTCGGTGGGGAAGGGACGCCGGACACCATTGGCGGGGATTCCCTCTCGCGACAACTGCGGGAGTTGCGCCAGGACCCTGAGGTCAAAGCCGTCGTGCTGCGCATCAATAGTCCTGGGGGTAGTGCGATCGCCTCAGAAATTATCCTGCGGGAGTTGAAACTGATCCGCGAGGCGGACAAGCCTGTGATTGTTTCCATGGGGGATCTGGCGGCCTCTGGGGGCTATTGGATTGCCACCGAAAGCGATCGCATTTTTGCCCAGCCCAATACCATTACTGGCTCGATTGGGGTGTTTGGCATTTTGCCCAATATCCAAACCATTGGTAATAATAATGGCCTCACCTGGGATAGCGTCCAAACGGGGGAATTGGCGAATTTAGGCACTGCGTCTCGCCCGAAAACCGAAGCGGAAATGGCGATTTTTCAAAATTTTGTCAATGATATTTACGGCAAATTTTTAGACCGGGTCAGTGCGGCGCGGGGTCTTACGGAAGCTGAGGTGCGCCAAATTGCCCAGGGACGGGTCTGGTCTGGGGAAGATGCCCAGGCGATTCGGCTCGTGGATGAATTGGGGGGGCTATCGGCGGCGATTGCCTATGCCGTGGACACCGCAGAATTAGGGGAAGATTTTACCGTTAAGGAATATCCCCGACCCCAAACTTGGGAAGAAGAAATTTTTAGTAATCTATTTGGGGCTCAGATCGAAGCGAGCGATCCCCTCTCCCAAGAATGGCTCCGGCTCCAGGCCAGCATCAAACTGTGGCGATCGCTTAATGATCCCAAGCAGGTCTATGCCCTCATGCCCTGGCAACCCCAGATCGATTAGGTCGTATATTCGGCGTTAATGCGCACATAGTCATAACTGAGGTCACAGCCCCAGGCCGTACCTTTACCAGAACCATTGCCCACACAAACAGCAATCAACACCGTATCGTCTGTGAGATAGGCTCCGGCAGCGCGATCCACCAAGTATTGACTGGCTGCTGCCCGATCAAAAGAAAGAGGTTGTCCTTGATCCATGAGTTGAAAATCCCCCAGGGAAATTTGCAGATCTGCTTGGTTAAAGGTCACCCCAGCCCGGCCAGCGGCGGCGGCGATGCGCCCCCAGTTAGGATCTCGCCCAAAAATCGCTGATTTCACCAAAGACGATCCGGCAATGGTACGGGCAATTTTCCGGGCCGCTTGATCATCTACGGTGCCAGACACTTGAATTTCCATTAAACAGGTGGCCCCTTCCCCATCCCTGGCGATGCACTTGGCGAGATACTGGCACACTTCCGTGAGCATCGCCTCTAGTTGTTGGGCACTTTTGGACTGGGGATCGGTGATTGCCGTGGTGCGGGACTGACCATTGGCCAGGGCAATGACGCAATCGTTGGTGCTGGTGTCGCCATCGACGGTGATTTGATTAAAACTTTTGGCCACGGCCCGGCTCAACATCCCTTGCCACAGTGGTGTCGAAACCGCCGCATCACAGGTGATAAAACCCAGCATTGTCGCCATGTCGGGGTGGATCATCCCGGAGCCTTTACAAATGCCGCCGATCCGCACAGGCCGCCCTTCAATTTCTGTTTCCAGGGCGATCGCCTTTGACACAAGATCCGTGGTCATAATCGCCTGGGCCGCTGCATCGCCTCCCTCTGGGGAAAGGGCAAATACCACCTGGGGGATTCCCGTTTCTAGGGCAGCCATTTTGATCCGTTGGCCGATCACCCCTGTGGAGGCCAGCAAAATACTTTCTGGAGGGACATTGAGGGCTTTGCCTAACCACTGGGCCGACTGGAGCGCATCTTGCCAACCGGCTTCTCCAGTGGCGGCATTGGCTTGACCAGAGTTACACAAAATCGCCCGACTGCTGGGTTTTTCCTGGAGGCGTTGACGGCAATAATCGACACAGGCGGCGCGCACTTCTGACTGGGTAAACACCCCGGCGGTAATCGCTTCGGTGTCAGAAACAATCAGCGCCAGGTCTGGTGCCCCCGAAGGTTTGAGTCCGGCGGTGATCCCTGCGGCCCGGAAGCCCTTGGGAGCCGTCACACTGCCAGAAATTTTGTGCCAATTTGCCATGGTTTTCGTCAACGCTAGATGGGTTGCAAGCCATTATACAGGGGGCCTCCGGGATTTTTCGTGGCAATTGTGGAGAATTGCTCACGCTGCCCTGGTTTGCTTGGGATTGCCCTAGGACAAAAGGCGATCGCTTTGCCGTTGTAGCTGCTGGGGCAGGGGATCGATGGGATTAATGATGAGACCTGGACAATGGCCCCCGGTCACCGTCTGTTCAGGCGCTCCTTGGAAAAAGAGCCAGCGGTTGCCGGGGTTTAACTCCAGGAGCGTTTGGGGGTTTTGGGTTAACCACAATAATGAACCTTCCGGGCGGGATAGAGACGTATTTTCTCCCAATGGCTCAGGATTAATCCGGGCCAGGGCTTCGAGGATCGTCGCGCGGCTGTTGAGCAGACCACTTTGGGCTGTCCAAAATTTCACATTCAATTGCGATCGCCGGGCATAAAAATAGAGAGACGCCGCTGCACTGGCCGCCTGTTCAAAACTATCGGCCTCCCAAACAAAATGATGATCCAGGCAAATAATCAGTTCTTCGCCGCCCGTGGTAATTTCTAGCTCCCGTACCTTAAATTCCCCAAAGCGGGCACTGCTGCGCCAGTGGATCAACCGCATTGGGTCGCCCATCCGGTAGTTCCGAATTGCCTTCGTCATCCCTTCGGTGGCGTTTTGATAGAGATTTTCACTCTGAAATTTGGTGCTATCTTCGCTGCCGATGTGGTCAATGATCGGGCAACTACTCAGGGGGAAAATTTGCGGATAAACCACAACGCGGCCCGGTACTGAACGCCGCCGCCGACACCAAAACAAGCCCAAGGGGTTTGCGGTGCGCAACTCGACTCCCTCCCACTGAAATACACCACGTTTTTGGGCGTCAAGCTCGTAGACCCAATCTAAACTTTCCTGGGGTGCGAGGGTTTCTAGGACTGTCCGCCGGGGTGCCCCCAAGCCAGACGAAATTTGATCTGTGACAGCAATGAGGGTTTTGGCGTTTTTACTGTCATTGGTCAGGGTTAGATGGAGGCTTAAAACTTCCCCAACGCTAACCGGGGCCGTGGGCGATCGCCGAATTTCAAGTTGCCTCAAGGCTCGCACTGGCAGGATTGCCCCTAAACATAAAATGGCGAGGATCGTACCGCTGAGGACATATAGCCAGCCCGCCATCGTATTTGTGGCGGCCCCAAAAAAACAGAGGGCAATGACAAATAAAATGCCACCCCCATAGGCGGGAGCGACCCAACGTCGTTCGAGGCTGAGGTAAAAATTATGCTGCGGTTGTGCCATAGGTTGAAGAGAAAACCATTAAGGATGTTTACGATCGCCCCTCGCCGGGGGACGGCCTTACCTAGGATCAATAGTAATGCCCCTTTCCATTGTTCCCAATTGTCTATGTCTTTGCCCAAACTCGCTGAGTTAGACTTTCTGCCCTATATCGATGCTGATGGGGCGATCGCCCCGACCCTGGGGGGCAAGATTGGCCTCTATGGAATCTTCGATGGGAGCCAGACCCTCTGCTATGTCGGTTATTCTCGTGATGTGTCCAAAAGCTTGCAGCAGCACCTTATTCGTTGTCCGGAACAATGCCATTGGGTGAAAATTTTTCAATGCGATCGCCCCAGCCGGACTCTCCTAGAGGAAATGCGGGCTGCTTGGTTAACAGAAAATGGCACTGTCCCCCCCGGCAACGGCGAGGCAGAATCCCTCTGGACGCAACCCATCGACATTAAAGAAGATTTGCCCCCAGCAGCACGGGAAGCCCTCCAGCAGAGCACCGAATTAGAAATGGTCAAACACCTGAAAAACTATGCTCGCCAGCGGGAAGCAACTATCAAAGAATACCTAATCGGGCGGGGCCTCAAAATTGACCTCCGCTTTCAGCCCAAGCTCAAGGAACAGGGGCTCCTAGACCTGAAATAATGACGGCTACAACTGCGGAAGAATATAGCGATCAAGGGTTGTGGATAGTGCTGTTTAAGTATTCAATATTGACATCACACCGGAAGCAATAGATCCCACAAGTTAAATACTCACTTTTGGATTTATTGCGTCAAGGGACAACCCTGATCACGGGTGAGGGAAACAACACTATGGCGAGAATAGGGTTCTTCTCCAGAACTTTTGGCAATGTCTAACTTGACTTTTAGGGCACTCATCTGGGGATGATCTGCAAAAATAGATTCGGCTAAATTCCGGTTCATAATTTCCCAGTAATCTGTTTCGTTGGGGTATTCCCGCAGAAAACGCTCAATTTCAGCGGCGAGGGGCACAAAATTAATGTAGTTTAACCGCTGGGCTGTGGGTTGGTCAACGTAGCGAAAATCGACAGCAATATTGAGAATTGCCCAATCTTGGTGCTCAATGGCATAGTCATCGATGGTGAAGCCAAAACTTTCTTCCCGCAGCAGGCAAGGATCAAGGGGTGTGGCGATCGCCGCTGACATCGGTGAAGTAAACAGCAGTAGGGCCACGCTGAGGGCCAGTAACTTCTGGGGTGTGAAATGCAACATCATGGTTCAACCTGATTGACCGAATAACCCCACTGCTTTTTTCCCTTAGAGATCGACAAATACAACAGGCGATCGCCCATTGCGGTTTTGCGGGGGAGATGACTGTGGGGGACGGCAATTAGGATAAGCTAACAAAAGGAAATTGGCTGAGTGAGAGCATTAAAACTTCATGAGTGAAACACAGTTTGATTATGATTTGGTGATTATCGGCGCGGGGGTCGGTGGCCACGGTGCCGCGCTCCATGCCGTGAAATGTGGTCTAAAAACGGCCATCGTTGAAGCCGCAGACATGGGCGGGACTTGCGTCAATCGTGGTTGCATTCCGTCTAAAGCGCTGTTGGCTGCCTCCGGAAAAGTCCGGGAAATGCGCGACCAGAAGCACCTCAGCGAGATGGGCATTAATGTTGGTGCGGTTGATTTTAGTCGTGAGGCGATCGCCGCCCATGCCACCGATTTGGTGAACAAAATCCAAAGCGATCTCACCAATAGCCTCAAGCGTTTGAATGTCGATATTATTCGCGGTTGGGGAAAAATTGACGGCGTCCAGAAGGTCTGTGTCATTGGCGAAGACGGTGTGAAAAACATCACCGCCAAAGAAATTATGATTTGCACTGGCTCGAAACCCTTTGTCCCCCCCGGCATCCAAGTCGATGGCAAAACCGTTTTTACTAGCGATGATGCAGTCCGTTTAGAAACCCTGCCCCAGTGGGTGGCGATTATTGGAAGCGGTTACATCGGCCTCGAATTTTCCGACGTTTACACCGCTCTCGGTTGCGAAATTACGATGATCGAAGCCCTCGATGATCTGATGCCTGGCTTTGACCCAGAGATTGCGAAACTAGCGAAACGCGCCTTAATTGATAGCCGTGACATCGAAACCTATACTGGCGTCTTTGCCACGAAAGTTATTCCTGGCTCTCCGGTTAAGATCGAACTCACCGACGCAAAAACTAAAGAAGTCGTCGAAAATCTCGAAGTAGATGCTTGTCTGGTCGCCACCGGGCGCGTCCCCGCCACAAAAAACCTCGGCTTAGATGCCGTTGGCGTCGAAACAGACCGCCGGGGCTTCATTGAGGTAAATGACAAAATGCAGGTGACCAAAGACAGTCAACCTGTACCCCACCTCTGGGCTGTGGGCGATGCCACCGGAAAAATGATGCTGGCCCATGCTGCCTCTGGTCAGGGGGTTGTGGCTGTGGAAAATATGATCGGCAATGCCATGACCGTAGACTATGCCGCGATTCCGGCAGCAGCCTTTACCCACCCAGAAATTAGCTATGTGGGGATGAGCGAACCCCAAGCGAAGGAAGCCGCCGCTGCTGGTGGTTTTGAAATTGCCACGGCTAAAACCTATTTCAAGGGAAATTCTAAAGCCCTCGCTGAAAAAGAAACCGATGGCATCGCCAAGATTATCTACCGTAAAGATACCGGGGAATTATTGGGCGTTCATATTATGGGGATCCACGCTTCGGATCTGATCCAAGAGGCCGCCAATGCGATCGCCGAGAAAAAACCCGTCCAAGAATTGGCGTTTAACGTCCATGCCCACCCGACCCTCTCGGAAGTTCTCGACGAAGCCTATAAGCGAGCGAAAGTCACCGCGTAAATTACGTTAGAATTTGGCATCAAAACAGGGGTTGTTCGCTGAATAGATTCAAAGGAAAACCTCTGTTTTGCCCTTATCTCACTCTTTTTTATAATCCCCTAAACCAAATCTTTGAGGCATAAAACCATGGTTTCGATGACCCCCAAAAGTGGTGTTCTATTATTACTATGCTGCGTCTTTGCGATCGCCGCTGTGGGTTGTGTGTTTGAACTCAGCTCCGGCGAACCCGATCTCGGTGCGACCAATACCACCATTATCCTGGCCCTCAGTATTCCCCTGACCATTGCCTCTTTTTTGTGGGCCGTCCAAGATACCCGTGCCAACCAAGACTAAGCGTTCAACAGCCCGTATCAATTTACAAAAATATCTTTAAGATCCGGCAATCTATCGTTATAACTAAAGTTGAGGCGGGGCACTCCTCCGTCTTTTGCGTTTTAGAAAAAAATTATTACGATGCAAGCTTCTGGTATTTTGCGCCAAATTTCCACTGGCGGTGTTCAAGCCCCACTGCTGCCCGATTTTTCCCTTGATCATCGTCAAGAAATTCTCATTGGCCGCGAACCCAGTTGCCAGATTGCCCTCAACCCCAATCTTTACACCGTTGTCTCCCGTCGCCACGTTCTGATTCGCCCCCAGGGTCAAGGTTGGGAAGCCGTTGATCTCGGCAGTGCGAATGGCACCTTTATCAATGGTCAACGGTTACAGGGTTCACGAATCCTGCAAGCAGGCGATCGCCTCACCCTCGGAGACAATGGCCCCAGCTTTAGTTTCGAGCTCCAGAGCCAAGGCCACAATCCCCAGCCTCCCGTCGATCCCGGTTCCCACATCCCTGTCCCCGGCCCCATTGTCAGTCCCAACTCCAACCTCACCCTGACCCAACTTTTTCCCATCGCCGCCACCGGGAAAGACCTCTCCAGCAAAGCCTATCTCGTGCCGGGGATCCTCACCGTTATTTTTGTCGTCCTCATGTTCGCCACCATTGGCGCACCTGGACTCTTTAATTTTTTACTGGGAACCTATATTGCTGGGGCTGCTTTCTACTACATTTATCAACTCTGTGGTAAGCGTAAAGCTTGGATCGTTATACTTGGTTCCGGCTTCCTTACAGCCCTCATGTTAGTTACCCCGGTTGTTGATTTATTCATTTTTGTATTTCGAGTCATTCTGCCGGGCAATATCAGTGATGCTGATGGCGTGGGTCGGCTCTTCGTCGGCATGTTTTTTGGTGCTGGCCTGATGGAAGAAATTTTGAAGGCAATTCCTATTTTCGTCGCCATGGGCATTGGCAACCTGTTTGGCCCGAAACGTCGCGAAAAAATTGGCGTCACCGAACCCCTTGATGGCATTTTGCTCGGAGCGGCCTCCGCCGTAGGCTTCACTTTAATTGAAACCCTCGGTCAGTACGTCCCCAACATCATTAACGAAGTTTCCCTTCAAGTCGATCCCGGCACAGGGGAATTACTCGGTTTACAACTGCTCATTCCCAGAATCCTCGGTTCCGTTGCTGGGCACATGGCCTACAGCGGTTATTTCGGTTATTTCATCGGTCTCAGTGTCCTCAAACCTTCAAAGTCTGTACAGATCTTAATTATTGGTTGCCTTACCTCCTCGTTACTCCATGCCCTTTGGAATACCGTCGGTTCCTTCAGTAGTATCCTATTGGCGGTGGTGGGGGTTTTCTCCTATGCTTTCCTTGCTGCGGCAATCCTCAAGGCCCGTGCCCTTTCTCCGACCCGCGCAGAAAATTTTGCCACCCGCATTGCGAAATAATCTGGCCTAAATCTAAAACGAGAATCTCCGACCCCCACCACGATTTTGTGACGGAGGAGTTGCCATAATAGAATTTACAAAAATTCACTTTTCCTAGACCTATGGCAGATCAACTCATTCGCGGTACCGCAGCAGACAATGGCATTCGGGTAGTGGGCGTTATTTCCACGAACCTCACTGAGGAAGCCCGACAACGCCATAAATTATCCTATGTGGCGACGGCTGCCCTAGGTCGCACCATGGCTTCGGCCCTGTTGATTTCTTCAAGTATGAAAAAACATGAAGCCCGCCTCAATCTGCGCATCAAAGGCGATGGCCCCCTGGGGGGATTATTGGTGGATGCTGGCCCAGATGGCACCGTGCGGGGCTATGTACAAAATCCAGGCGTGGAGTTGCCTCCGAACGCGAAGGGAAAGTTAGACGTGGGCGGCGCTGTGGGCAAAGGGTTTCTTTATGCGGTGAAAGATTTTGGTCGGGGCTACCCTTACTCCAGTACGGTAGAGTTGGTTTCTGGGGAGATTGGCGATGATGTTACCCATTATTTAGCAACCTCGGAACAAACCCCTTCGGCGTTGTTAGTGGGAGTCTTTGTCGGTGCAGAGGGGGTAACCGCCGCTGGGGGAATTTTGCTACAGATCTTACCGAAAGCGGCCCGTGACGAGAGCTTAGTGGCCAAACTAGAAAGTCGGCTGGGACAATTATCGGGCTTTACGCCGCTATTGCAGCAGGGCAAGTCTCTCCATGATATTTTCCAGGATCTCCTCGGCGATGAAGATCTCAACATTTTCCCAGAGACACAAATGGTGCGCTTTGACTGCGGCTGTACCTTTGAGCGGATGATGGGTGCCCTGAAGATGTTGGGCCAGGATGAGTTGCTGGATATGATCGAAAAAGATGGTGGGGCAGAGGCCACCTGCAATTTCTGCAACGAGGTGTACCACGCGGATGTGGATCACCTGAGTCGCTTGGTTGAGGAATTAAAGGCTGATGCCCATTAGAGAACGCTTTCTAGGGAAAGTTTGTTTTTCTAAGGAAGAATTTTAAGGATTATGCCTGGAGCATCCAAAACCCGGCAAATTGTTCTTCGTCGGGGCTTTTTTGGATAGCAAGGAAATGAATTCCTGCTGCGGCTTTTTTGGCGGCTTCAAATGATTCTGCTTCCTTGAGGGTTTGGGCGTTGGGTAGATCAGCGACGATCCAACTGTCGCTCACCCCTGTTTCGAGGACGAGGCTACTGCGGGGATTTTTTTGGAGATGGAGAAATCCGAGTTCGAGGCCAGACATCCAGCCAGCGAGGGGGACAGCCCGAGGAGAAAAAATCAAAAGGCCGGGGATCTTTGTCGTGGGGTCGAGGTGGGTCAGGGGAAAGGGTTCGCCAAAGGCAATGTCCCATTCGTCAAAATCACTGAAGGCACTAGCTTCGAGGGAAACGATCGCCCATTTGTCTCCTTTATCCCCCCGGACGGCATCGGGGAGGGCGATCGCATTAAGGGCGGGATATTGGACGGAGCTAGATTTGGCGGATTTCTCGTCGTAGTTGGCTTCCTGGGGATAGACTTCCTGTTCCCGCTGGGTGATCCAGGTCATTAGGGTATAGGTGCGACGGGAGGGGGCGGCGGGAATGCCTGCATCTTCGCAACCTTTGGTGATCATGTTATTCATCTGGCGGCGAAAGAAGCGGATCTTGGTGGGGCTTTGGCCGGAGGTGGCGATCGCCTTTTCGATGGCCGTCTTGAGGGTGATCGAATTCACATCGGTGTTGCTGCAAAATTCACTGTAACGGAAAAGGGTCGTCGGATCCTGCTGGATGCGGGTGGGGGTTTCGCAGATGAGGATTTCCCACAGTTTTTTGTCGTTGTCATCCAAAAGCGGGCGCGAATAAAAATCAAGTTCCCAAATAGTCACGGTAAATCTCAACTACACAACTAAACCATTACTGATTTTGCCCCATCGACCTTGCTTTATTCAATTCCAGGGGTTGCATTTTCCCCAAGAGCCGTCCTTGAGCCTGAAGGCACTAAGGCGATCGCCTTCTTGATCACCGCCGGAGATGAATTTTTTTTGGTAGTCTTATACACGTTATTTCGGGGTGGAAACACAAAACCATGGCGCTTTATCGACTTATCTACGTTAGCCAGGCGATCGCCGAGCTAGAGTACCGCGATCTCATCGAAATTTTGCAAAAATCGGAGTTTAACAATCGTCGAGCTGGAATTACGGGGATGTTGGCCTTTGGCGATTTGATGTTTTTACAAATTTTGGAAGGGAGTCGGCGGGCCATTAGTGAAACTTACAATCGCATTTTGCTAGATTCGCGCCACACCAACGCCGAATTAATCGAGTTTTCAGAAATTGACCAGCGCGACTTTGGGATCTGGTCGATGAAGGTGTTGCAACTGAATAATCAGGACGAAGTGCGGCAGATTATCCTGAAATATTCCCATTCAGAGACCTTTTCGCCCGTTTCGATGACCGGCCCCCAGAGCCTTAATTTTTTGCGAGAAATCACAGCCCTCTATCACCAGGGAGGCATCCAGCAATAGCGCGGCAGCGTCGGGGATTCTTTGTTAGCTTATGTTCTGGACTCTGTGCATTTTTTGACGATATTTTTCCGAGGCGATCGCCATGGCTACCTTTCTCCGGACTCTCAGCTACCGTTATCAATGGCTTTACGACACCATTTCCCGCCTCGCGGCCCTAACTGTCGGTGGTGAGACCCGTTTTCGGAACCTTGCTCTCCAGGGCTTAACCGGAGACAAAACCCTAAAAATCCTCGATTTATGTTGCGGTGCTGGCCAAACCACCCAATTTCTCACCCAATATAGCGACGACGTCACCGGGCTTGATATTTCCCCCCTCGCCATTGAACGGGCAAAAAAAAATGTCCCCCAAGCGAATTATGTCGTTGCCCCCGCCGAAAAAATGCCCCTGCCGGATCAACACTTTGACTTGGTTCATACCAGTGCCGCCCTCCATGAAATGACCCCGACGCAACTGAGCCAAATTTTCCAGGAAGTGTACCGTGTCCTTAAGCCCGGCGGTATCTTTACCTTTATCGATTTGCACCAGCCGACCAATCCTTTTTTCGTTCCCAGTCTCTATACGTTCATGTTTCTCTTTGAGACCGAGACCGCCTGGCAGCTGATCAAAACTGATTTAGCCGAAAAACTCACCGCCACAGGCTTTGAAATCCATAAACAGGAACAGTATGCGGGCGGAAGTTTGCAGATGATCCAGAGCCGAAAACCGGGAAGTGAGCCGCTAAAATAAAAGCTTGGAAATCAACAGCAACTGAGGTGTTATGGCGCTATTTAATTCCAATTTACTGGAGCCAAACTTAATTTTAGGGAAAACCATTTTGCATCTCAGTCCAGAGATTATCCGTCATCACCGTTTAAAGGGTTTGATCCTCGATGTGGATGACACGTTGGTCTCGATGCGCCAGAGTTATGCCTCAGATGATGTGCTGGAGTGGGTGACCCAAGTCAGACGAGTGGCGGATATTTGGCTCGTGAGCAATAACCTCAGCCAAAAACGGATTGGGCGGATTGCCGAGTCCCTGGAGTTACCTTATTTGTTCGGGGCGAAAAAACCATCTCGGAAAAAGCTCCGTAAAGCGATGGATGCCATGGATCTGCGCCCCCAAGAAGTGGCGATGGTTGGCGATCGCCTGTTTACAGATGTCCTCGCTGGCAATCGCTTGGGTTTATTTACGATTTTGGTGGAGCCGATGATTGATCCCCTCGTGGCGACACGCCAAAACCCAGTGCGGAATATCGAAGTCTGGATTTCAAAATTCCTTGGGGCCTCCTTTGATGACATGAAACAAACCTTTACAAAAGGCCACAAAAGTAAACCTCGATAAATATAAAAAAAATGTTACGAATCTGTTGAGATTGGCAATCATCAGGCATAATCTTTTACAGAAAATATAACAAGGGATCACCTGATATATATAGATCCCAACATAATAAACTACTAAAATTCTTTTCAACTTGTTTCGTTCGGGTCGATTCCTCAGGGGATCGATTTTTTGTCTGTTTTGGGTAAAATAACAGCGTTTCTTCTGGTTTTCAGCGAAAATCGTTACAGACCGAAACCAAAGAAAACATTTATCAATATTCCAAAAAGCGCAACTAGCTAAAGATAGACTTATTTCACCAACTAAGTTTAAATACCTATTCCGCAATCCAGATTTCTTGATTTTTACCTTCTAGCGATGGGTGATTGTCTATTAAATGAGCCCTAAAAATATCCCTGACAAAGTTCCCAAAAAGCATCACAATTGAATCCCTAAAACCTGGGTATAGGCACCCCGGGCCTGGGTGACACCAATGGTGCGCTGGGAAGCTTCGATCATTGGCCGCCGTAGACTGACCACCAAAAATTGCGCCTGGGCCGCCTGCTGCTTAATCATCTTGGAAAGACGCTCCACATTCGCCCCGTCTAAAAACATATCCACCTCATCGAAGGCATAGAAGGGAGAGGGACGATAACGTTGAAGCGAAAAAATAAACGATAGGGCCGTGAGGGATTTTTCGCCCCCAGACATGGAACTGAGTCGCTGTACTGGTTTGCCTTTGGGGTGAGCCACCAAGTTCAAGCCCCCCGCAAAGGGATCCGTTGGGTCATCAAGTTGTAAGTAGCCATCACCGTCGGAAAGAGTGGCAAAGATTTTTTGGAAATTTTCGTTAACGGCGTCAAAGGCTTTTTTAAATTCCTGGAAACGGCGCGTGGTAAAGCGTTCAATGCGGGCCAAGACTTCGAGGCGTTCCTGTTCGAGGGTGGATAATTTTTCAGATAGCTCCCCCAGGCGAATTTGGGTTTGTTCATATTCCTTGAGGGCGAGCATATTCACGGGTTCGAGATCTTCGATTTTCTTTTGGGTGCGACGGCTGGCCCGCTGCAATTTCTCAATCTGTTCTGTGATCTCCTGGAGCGCTTGGTCGAGTTTTTCGGGTACTACCTCCAGGATCAGATGGGCGAGATCAAGATCCGGCGGCAGTTCGGCTTCTTGGGCTTGGAGGTGCTGTTGTAGTTTTTCGAGCTGTTGCGCCCGTTCCTGTTGCTGGGTTTGAAGTTTTTCCAGACGCCATTGACTGTCTTGGTGCTGTTTTTGGAGATTTTTGAGCTGAATTTCCGCCTGATCCCGTTGTTTTTTTACATCGCCCATCTGGGCAGAGAGTTCCGCCAGCAGGGTTTCAGTGGTTTGGATTTCGGTATCAATTTGATCGAGTTGGGTTTGGATAACAGCGATTTGGCCTTGGAGATCTTCTAGTTGGGTTTGGGTTTCCTGGAGTCGTTGTTCGTCATTGGTTAATTTTTCACTGAGACGAATTAGCTGGGCGTCGCGGTCTTGGATCGTTTGTTGGGTGCTGTTGAGGGTCTGGGCAGCCGCTTGGAGGGTGACTTCCTGGGCTTTGATTTCCTGTTGGATTTCTTGCCACTCCCGGTGGGTTTGCTGGGCTTCGAGTCGGGCTAGATGTTGTTGTTGAGCCGCTAATTGTTGTTCGAGTTGCGGAATTGTCTGGGTGAGATCTTTGAGGTGAGTTTCGGCGATCGCCAATTCGTTTTGACACTGCTGTTGCTGTTGTTGGGTTTGGGCAAGTTGGGGGCGCAATTTTTCGAGGGATTTCGTGAGTTGCGCCTGATGCAGTTGGGCTTCCCGTTCCCGTTGGCGGGCTTGGGTCAGTTGTTGGCTGAGATCCTGGAGGCGATCGCCTTTGTCGAGGAGGGCATTTTCGGTGTAGCGCAACAGGTGCTCAATTTCTTCGAGTCGTTCCCGTAAAGCAATAATTTCCGCCGAATCCCCCGTGGCCATGCTACCGAAATGGAGGGTCGATTTTTGGGAGAAGCTGCCCCCGGTCATCGCCCCCGTGGTTTCGAGGAGTTCGCCATCAAGGGTGACAATGCGGGTTTGCCCCATGAAATTCCGGGCGAGATCGAGGCTTTCAAAGACGGCGGTGCTGCCGAAGACGTAGCGAAAAATATCTAGATAACGGCGATCGCATTGGATCAGGTTAACGGCAAAATCAACAAAGCCCTGGGCGTAGCGGGGAATGGTGTTCGTGGGCAATTTCGGGGCGCGGATTTTATTCAAAGGTAAAAAGGTGGCCCGGCCTGCCCGTTGATTTTTCAGAAGTTTGATCCCCGTCGCCGCCGTTTCGTCATCTTCAACGACGAGATAACCGAGGCGACCCCCAGCGGCAATTTCTAAGGCCCGTTGGTAATTTTTTTCCACTTGGCCCAATTGAGCCACTAAACCATGGACACCGGGTAAATTGGCGTTCAAAATCACCTTCGTCGCGTAGGTGCCCTGGGCTTCCTGTTGGGCCTGGGAACGGGCTTCGAGTTGATCGAGTTGCCGTTGTTTGTCCCGCTGTTCCCGTTGGAGGCGATCGCCGGTTTCCTGGTCGAGTTTGCGACTTTCTTCCAGTTGGGTGAATTGTGTCGCAAGGATTTGGATGGTTTCCTGCTGACGGGTAATTTCCGTTTGAGCCGTGGCTAATTCCGTTTCCTGTTGGCTGATATCGGCGCTGAGTTGGGTAATTTGCTCAGTTTGGCTGGTAATTGTTTGCTGAAGCTGGCTAAGGCGTTCTTGCAGGAGGGCCTGTTCGGTGCGTTGGGGATTGAGTTGATCCTGGATGCCTTGAATTTCCTTGGCGATCGCCGCCTGTTCCTGTACCCAAGCTTCCGAAGAACTGGCTAACTCATCGGCCCGGTGGCGACTGTCCTGGAGGATCTTTGCGGCGGCGGCTTGGGCGGCCTGGTGTTGAGGGAGGGTTTCCTCCTGGAGGGTGAGTTTTTCTTCTTCGAGGCGCAGCAGTTGTTGTTGGTTGACTTGCACCGTTGCTAAAAGTTGGCGGTGGAGCTGGAGCGATCGCCGTTGGTCTTCCTCTAATTCCGTTTGCCGTTGGCTCCATTGGTGCCGTTTTGCCTTTTGGGTGGCGAGTTTGGACGCAACCGAAAGTTGTTCATCTTCCCCCAGGGCTTTTACTTTCGCATTTAAACTTTCTAGGGTTTGACCAGTCTGAAAAATTTCCCCATCCAAAGCGTTCAAATTTTGAGTTAACTGGGTGCGTTCCTGGGCACTGCTGGCGAGATCCCGTTGCAGTTTTTCTTCCTGGAGTTGGAGCGATCGCCAGGTTAAAAGAACTTCTTCCTGCTGCTGGCGGGCCAGGTCAATTTTAAGCCGTTGGTATTGTTCGGCCTTGAGGCGATCGTCGGCCAGTTTTTCTAAATTGCGTTCTAGCTCCTGGCGAATGATGTGGCACTTTTCTTCCCGTTCCTTCACCGCATTGAGGGTTTCTCTGGTCTGGGTAATTTTGCGGTCAAATTCTGCCACGCCCGCCAGTTCATCGATGATTTCCCGCCGCTCCCGCCCGTTCATCGTAATAATCCGCGTCACATCCCCCTGGAGCACGACGTTATAGCCTTCGGGGTAAATACGCAGGCGATTCAGTTGTTCGTGGAGTTCCGCAGCAGTGCAGGGCTGGTCATTAATGTAATAGGTCGAGGCATAACTGCCGCTTTTGGTAACCCGGAGTTTGCGCGTCACCGTCCAATCGTGGCTCTGGAATTGCGCTAAAAATTCCTTTAATTCCGAGGCTTCTGTGGCTTCCGTTTGATATTGCTGGGCGAGATCGCTGAGATCAAAGGTGACCGACACCACCGTTTCCGCAGCACCTTTCCCTTGGCTGTGTTTATGATTGATTAAGTCTGGTAATCGTTCGGCTCGCATTCCCTTAGAACTGGCGAGGCCCAAGCAAAACAAAATGCCGTCGAGGATATTCGATTTTCCCGAACCATTTGGCCCAGAAACCACCGTAAAACCAGGACGTAGGGGCACGGCGACGGTACCACCGAAGGATTTGAAGTGGGAAAGCTCGATTTGCTTGATGTGTACCATCAGCGCCGGACGGGGGACAAAACAGAGGTTGAGTTAGAATTTTAGCGTCTAACTGCCCAGGCAAAGTGTTTTATCGGTGGCGATCGCCAAATCTTCCTAAGAACTTTAGACAAGCGCGATCAATAGCCTGCTAGAGTGGATGCTATATCTTGACGCCTAATTTTTTGTCTATTTCACTAAGGTGTTGACGTTCGTCTATGTTGACTGCTGAATCTTTTCTGCCGAGTGTCCCTGTATTTCAGGTGTTGGTACATCTACACCCCAACTATTGCCAATGGCTGACTGAGCGGATCCAGCACCATCAGGGAACGCACGTGGTCACCCTCAACGCCGAAATTGCGATGATGACGGAAAAAAGTAAGGCGATCGCCAAGGTGATCAAGCAGGCAGATTTGATTATTCCCGACGGCGCAGGGATCGTCCTCTACCTCAAGCTCAAGGGCAAAAAACAGCACCGGGTACCCGGCATCGAACTCGCAGAACAACTGTTGGCCCAGGCCGCAGCCCATGATTGGCGCGTCGTCTTTTTTGGTGGCTCCCCTGGGATTGCCGACCAAGCAAAAGAAAATTGGCTCAAACACTATCCTGATTTAGATATCACGACCCAGCACGGTTATCTCACCCCAGAAATGGCAGCAGACTGGCAAAGTCAACTTAAACAGTTACAACCCCAACTCATTTTCACTTGTCTCGGCGTCCCGAAACAGGAATTTTGGATCGAAGAGCATCGCCATCTTTGTCCCCACAGCACTTGGATTGGTCTGGGGGGAAGTTTTGATGTGTGGGCTGGGGTAAAACAGCGGGCACCAAAACTTTGGCAAAAACTCCATTTAGAGTGGCTCTATCGTCTTTATCAGGAACCTTGGCGCTGGCGACGGATGTTGGCGTTACCACAATTTGTTTGGCGTGCTTTGTGGTCTTAGGGAAAAAGGTGATTTCTTCATCTTGTAAAGAGTGTTGATGCAGCATAACGCACAAGAAAAATATTGAAGAAATGCATTAAATCTAATCAACAAGTATTAGGCAATCATCAATCAAGAGCTTAGAAGTGATTGAATGATGTTTTCTAAATAAAACGGTGTTTTCGCAATATGCTCAGGAATATTAGATATTGCATCGGTGATAATTGATCTGGAAATAGTTTTTAATCCTTCTTCTGTCATTAGATCAATTATTCCTTTAAATTTGTTTTTTTGTTCTTGTGGAATTTCAGGTGACTCTAATAATTCCAATAAAAATTCTCGACTATCTCCATTTATTTGAACAGTCACATTATTGAATTTCAACTGTAAATCAGTGGATAAGCCTCCATCATCCGACAAATAATCCAGACCTTTTGAGGTGATAATGACTCTGGAAATTATAAAAGACCCAACAGCAGTTCTCCCTAATCTTGGAGCTTCAATCAAGCCGTGTTCTTGCAAGTAGAACAAAATTGCGAAATCAAGATCTTCATGATCATCTCGAATTAATTCTGTTCCATCACAATAATGAGGGTATCTCTGTTCTAGATAATACAGTATTTCATTTTGCCTTTCTTTGTCGATCATGTTAGTTGATTTAATATCGAAAAAATGACAAATAATTGCGAATATTTTTTTCGGTGAATCAGTTTAATCTGTTTCCATTATAGATAATTTTCATCCCTTCTTATTTTGATAGCTTTTCGCGGAACAAACCCGTTAAGCTATATTACGTACTCATTTTCAGACGGCAGACATGGCACGGGATTTACGCGCATTTATCAAACTGGTAGAAGAACGGGGGCAACTGCGCCGCATTAAGGCTCTGGTGGATGCGGATCTAGAGATTGCCGAGATTGCAAACCGGATGCTCCAGGTGGGTGGCCCGGCGTTGTTATTTGAGAATGTGCGGGGAACTTCCGTTCCGGTAGTGGTAAATCTGCTGGGGACAGTGGAGCGCATCTGTTGGGCGATGAAAATGGAAAAGCCCGAAGAATTAGAAGATCTAGGCCGAAAATTGGCGATGCTCCAGCAGCCGAAGCCACCGAAAAAGATTTCCCAGGCGATTGATTTTGGCAAGGTGCTGTTTGATGTGCTGAAGGCGAAACCCGGTGGGAGTTTTTTCCCTCCTTGTCAACAGGTGGTGATTGAGCAGGAAGAACTAGATCTGGGTTTGATCCCGATGTTGCGTCCCTACCCGAAGGACGCAGGAAAAAATATTACCCTCGGCTTGGTGATTACGAAAGATTGTGAAACGGGTGTGCCTAATGTGGGGGTTTATCGTCTGCAATTGCAATCGAAAAATACGATGACGGTGCATTGGCTCTCGGTGCGGGGGGGGGCGCGTCACCTGCGGAAGGCGGCAGAAAATGGCAAAAAATTAGAGGTGGCGATCGCCGTTGGTATTGATCCGATTCTGATTATGGCAGCGGCAACCCCGATTCCGGTGGACTTGTCAGAGTGGCTGTTTGCAGGGCTATATGGTGGTTCTGGGGTGGCATTGACCAAATGTAAAACCGTCGATCTCGAAGTCCCTGCCGATGCGGAATTTATCCTCGAAGGGACGATTACCCCTGGGGAAATGCTCCCCGATGGGCCATTTGGCGATCACATGGGTTACTACGGCGGTGTGGAGGATTCCCCCCTGGTGCGCTTCCATTGTCTGACCCACCGCAAAGATCCGATTTATCTGGCTACCTTTAGCGGTCGCCCTCCCAAAGAAGAAGCGATGATGGCGATCGCCTTGAACCGGATTTATACGCCGATCCTGCGGCAACAGGTTTCCGAGATTGTCGATTTTTTCCTGCCGATGGAGGCCCTCAGTTACAAGGCCGCGATTATTTCCATCGACAAAGCCTATCCTGGCCAAGCTAGACGGGCGGCCCTCGCTTTCTGGAGTGCCCTGCCCCAATTTACCTATACGAAATTTGTGATTGTGGTGGATAAAGATGTAAATATCCGCGATCCCCGTCAAGTTGTCTGGGCGATCAGTTCTAAAGTTGATCCCGTGCGGGATGTGTTTATTTTGCCGGATACCCCCTTTGATACCCTCGATTTTGCCAGCGAAAAAATTGGCATGGGCGGCCGCATGGGCATTGACGCAACGACAAAAATTCCCCCCGAAACTGACCACGAGTGGGGTGAAGTCCTTGAGTCCGATCCTAAGATTGCCGAAAGATGCGATCGCCGTTGGGCAGAATATGGCCTCGCTGATATCGATTTAACCGCCGTTGATCCCAACAAATTTGGCTACGAAATGTAGAAAACAATCCCGATCAAACCCAAAAATATCCTCAAAATTTCAGGGGCTAAACTCACATTTTGCCCAGCGAACAATCTGCCTCGCCTTGATAGAATATTGAATCCCTAGTCCTAACCCAATCATTCCCCAAAACAAAACAATGCTGCGAACCCCCGTTGATTTTCAAGATGAGTTTGATGTCATTGTCATTGGTGCTGGCCATTCCGGTTGTGAAGCGGCCTTGGCCTCGGCCCGTTTAGGCTGCCGCACGCTGATGTTGACTCTCAACCTCGACAAAATCGCCTGGCAACCCTGTAACCCTGCCGTGGGCGGCCCCGCAAAATCCCAGCTAACCCACGAAGTGGATGCCCTTGGGGGAGAAATTGGCAAGATGGCAGACCGCACCTATCTCCAAAAGCGGGTGCTCAATGCGTCCCGGGGGCCAGCCGTCTGGGCCTTGCGCGCCCAAACCGATAAACGCGAGTACGCTGCAGTGATGAAAAATATCGTTGAAAACCAAGATAATCTTGTGATTCGCGAGGGGATGGCGACGGATCTTGTGTTAGGCGACAACGATGAAATTTGTGGGATTCAAACCTATTTTGGGACTTGTTTTGGGGCCAAGGCTGTTGTCCTAACAACGGGGACTTTCCTTGGGGGCACGATCTGGATTGGGAACAAATCGATGCCTGCGGGCCGGGCCGGAGAATTTGCCGCAGTGGGCATGACGGAAACCTTGAACGAGTTAGGGTTTGAGACGGGGCGCTTAAAAACAGGCACCCCCGCCCGGGTGGATCGCCGTTCGGTCGATTACAGCAAAATGGAAATTCAACCGGCGGACGAAGAGGTACGGTGGTTCAGCTTTGATCCTGAAGCCTGGGTAGAGCGTGAACAAATGCCCTGTTACCTGACTCGAACAACCCCAAAGACCCATCAATTGATTAAAGATAATCTGCACCTGTCTCCCATCTATGGTGGCTTTATTGATTCCAAAGGCCCCCGTTATTGTCCGAGCATTGAAGACAAAATTGTCCGGTTTGCCGATAAAGACTCCCACCAAATTTTTATTGAACCGGAAGGGCGCACGATTCCAGAGCTTTATATCCAAGGTTTTTCGACGGGACTGCCCGAAAGTCTCCAGTTACAGATGCTCCAAAGTCTGCCGGGGATGGAAGATTGTGTGATGCTCCGCCCAGCCTATGCGGTGGAATATGACTACTTACCCGCAACCCAGTGTTACCCCACCCTGATGACCAAGCGCGTCGAAGGTTTATTTTCAGCGGGACAAATTAATGGCACCACGGGCTACGAAGAAGCAGCAGCCCAAGGGATCGTGGCAGGCATCAACGCGGCGAAATTTGCCCAGGGTCAGGACATGGTTGTTTTCCCCCGGGAACAAAGCTATCTAGGCACTTTGATTGATGATCTGTGTACAAAGGATTTGCGGGAACCCTACCGGATGCTGACTTCCCGTTCGGAATATCGCTTGATTCTCCGTTCCGATAATGCTGATCAGCGGTTAACGCCCCTGGGCCGAGAGATTGGTTTAATTGGCGATCGCCGTTGGGCTTTGTACCAAACGAAGCAGGAAAATATTGCTGCCGAAAAAGAACGACTCCACACGGAGCGGGTCAAAGAATTGGATCCCTTGGGTCAGAAAATTGCGGCGGATACGGGCCAGAAAATCAAAAGTTCTGTGACCTTAGCGGATTTATTGCGGCGACCCAAGTTTCACTATGCCGATCTCGCCAGTTATGGCTTGGGGAATGAGGCGCTCACCCAGGCAGAGCAAGCAGGGGCAGAAATTGATATTAAATATTCTGGCTATATCAAGCGGCAACAAAACCAAATTGACCAAATTAGCCGCCATGCGAATCGGAAGTTGCCGGAAGGTTTGGATTACTTGACGGTGGAAACCCTGTCGATGGAAGCCCGGGAAAAATTAAATAAGGTGCGCCCCCTCACCATTGGTCAGGCCACACGCATCGGTGGCGTCAACCCGGCAGATATTAATGCGTTGCTGGTTTATTTGGAGGTGCAACATCGTCAAAAAAACGCCCAGGAAGCCGTTACCTCTTAAATCAACGACCCTGGGGGATGAATTCTGGGGTTAAGTTTTGCTCGCACGGGGTTAGCGATATTTCGATGCCCTAGGGGATCGCCTTGGTGGAGTGCGGCACAAATATGGGGCACATCGGCAGGAGTTACCTGGCAATACCACACCTCTGTGGGTACCAGGCGCACGGTCACACCCAAGTGGCATTGGCCTTGGCAGGGACTGGCGATCGCCAAGACCCGTGGCGGTAGGGATGATCGCTGAAAAGCCTGAAGAATTAACGCACTTCCCCGCTCACGACAACTCCGGTGCTGGCAGATCAACAGATGGCGATCGCCGGGCTGACCGGGTGGAATAATGGTCAAACTTGTTTGGGACATGGCGAAACAGGACACAGCAGGGGGCAGCGGGCAATTTTTAAATTAGGCGCGACAATGGGGATGAGCACTGATCTATCGCAACCGGGCCAATGACCTATCTTCCGCTGGCACAAGCATCAACCCTGACAAAGTCATTACTCCATATTTTGATTGTAGGGGAAGATTTAGGGCGATCGCCCCTGGAGGATTGCCTAGAGCAAATTTCTCGGTGGGATCTGAGTTGGCGATCGCAACCCTTTGTGACCCCCCTAGAACCCGCCGATTTGATCATTCTCTTTTGTCCTGAGGCACTAACCGAAATATGGCTTGATCAAAGCTTGGCCCTGGCACTCCCGGTGGTGGTCGTTACCGCAGCTCCGCTCCCCAAGCAACCTGGCTTGATCGCAATTCCCCCCGGAGAACTATCGCCGTTGACCCTAGAACTCGGTTTTCGGGCTGTGCTCCAGGAAAAAGCCTCTGACTTGGTGCTTCAGCCAGCCCCCCGTCCCCTAGAAACCCATCTCCAGCTCACCACCATTCTGGTCAAATTTTCCCAGGCTCTTTTCCGTCCTGAAGCCACCCTAGATAAGGCCTTGGGAATCCTGGGACGCCACCTCCAGATGGAGCGGATCACTATTTTTCAATGGCATTGGGATGGGGCAGGTCAGATTAATTCGCCCCCCAACATTGTTGAACAATGGTCCTATGACGGTTCTCCTCCTTGCCAAAAAAAGGTCGCAGAATTTCCCCTCCACTGGTGGCAACAACTCCTAGAGCTTGGTGATGTCGTGGCGATCGCCCACCAGCACCAAGACCCCAAATTAGTCCCCCTGTTGGAGTTCTTAGATGTCAAGGCATTTTTGGGACTACCGATTTTTGACCACCAAGGCCACCACTGGGGTCATTTAATCTTTACCAGCGAAGTAGCCCGCGCCCATCCCTGGTCAGCCCTAGAGATTCAAGCCCTAAAGATGGCGGCGGAACTGCTCCACCACAATTTGATCCGTACCGCTACCCAACGGGAACTAGAAGCCTCCGAAGCACTCTACGCCGGGATTGTGACCCATTCTGCGGAGGCCATTTTTTTGATCCGTGTCCACCGGGCGATCGCTATTACTGCTGCGGCTCCCGTTGACCTGACCGAATTGGTGACTGAGTTTACCTTTGAAATGGTCAACCCCACCTACTGCGAAAAAATGGGGGTTTATCCCCGGCAAATCATTGGGAAATCGCCCCAAACCGTCTTTCCCGAAAAGCTGGCGCAACAACTATGTGATTCTTTCCAGGGTTGCCTCGAAATTGGTGAAACGCTGCTGTTTGAAGAAGTGATCGAACTCCCCGACTGCACCCAAATTTGGCGGACTTGTCTGATCCCGATTCGTGATCGCCAGGGCACCATCCAACAGATCCAAGGCAGCGCCCGGGACGTCACCGAAGAACGTCAACTGGAACTGACCAAAATGCGCTACAGTCGCCATCAACATATGTTGGCTTCCTTGACGGTTAAAATTTTGCGCTCCTGGGACATGGACAAAATGTTAACCACGACGGTGCAGGAACTCCGCAAAACCCTCCAAGCCGACCGGGTGATTTTTTGGGAGATCTTAAATGAAACTGAAGGTAAAGTGACGGCGGAGGCGACTCACCCCAATGTCCGCTCGATGCTCCACCATCGGTTTCCCCTGGCGGCCTTTAACCGGGGTGATTTTGACCTATTTCGCCAGGGAGAACTCCAGACCTGCATCGACGTAGAAGCCGCGAAGTTTCCCCCGGCCCACGATGCTATGCTCCGGGAATATGGCGTTGTCGCCTACGCTGTTTTACCCGTCCTCGTAAGCGCCATGGATGATCCCGAAGGAGAACCACGGCTAAAGGGTTTGATTTGTGTCCAGCAGTGCCATTTTCCTCAAATTTGGAATGCCGATGAATTGCATCTCCTGCGCCAGCTCATCAATCAAATTTGCATTGCCCTCAACCAAGCGGAACTACTGCAACGCCAACGCCATTACACCAATGAACTGGCCCGTTCTAACCAAGAACTCGAACAGTTTGCCTATGTGGCGTCCCATGACCTCCAGGAACCGTTGCAACTGGTGGCCAATTATGCCCAACTGCTAGCCCGTCGCAATGGCGATCGCCTGGATGAGCGTTCTCAACGTTATCTCCAGCACATCACTGCAGGCACCCGCACGATGCAAACGCAAATTCAAGACTTGCTGCGTTATTCCCGCCTGAATACCCGTCAAAGTAAACCGGAACTGGTGTCCATGGAGGATTGTCTCCAACGGGCGATCGCCAACCTCAAGCTCAAACTCAAGCGCACCCACACCCAACTCCACTGTCCCAAAACCCTCCCAGAAGTCCTGGGTGATGGGAGTCAACTCCAGAGCCTTTGGCAAAATCTCCTCAGTAATGCGATTAAATACCGGGGCGATCGCCAACCCAAAATCACGATCAACGTCACCGAGACCGAACACCACTGGCAGTTTATGGTCGCAGATAACGGCATTGGGATCGATCCCAAACATCAGCAGCGCATTTTTCAAATTTTTCAGCGGCTCCACACCCAGGAAGAATATCCCGGCACTGGAATTGGTCTCGCCATTTGTCACCGCATTGTCAAAATCCATGGGGGTGATATTTGGGTCACCTCCCAACCCCAGGCAGGGGCAACTTTTTACTTCACGCTGCCCATTTATCACCATTGAGTGATTAATTAACAGCAAGTTGAGGGGCGATCGCCTTTAGCCGCAAAATAACAGAAAAATTTAAGGCATCCGCAGGGTCATGCCCCTAGGTAGGTTCGATACCATTGAGATCGGTAGTATATTTTGAAAAATTTAGAGTCATCGTAGCCTAGACCCTTTCTTTGGCTTCTAACCCCAACGCCCTTGACCCAAACGCCCAACGCCCCCATTTATTCTGCTTGTTCCTTGACCGCCATCCAACGCTCCATTCTGATGGTGGATGATCAACCTGGCTATCTGGAGTTGATGGCAGAAGTCGTCGAAGAATACTTTCCAGAATTGCACCTCCAAACAGCCCCCAATGGTGAACAGGCCTGGCAGTTTCTCAATCAAGGACAAGCCCTCGCGCCGTCGGCAGCCGAGAGCCAGAGCCATTGGATTTATCCCTCCCTAATCATTTCAGACTTAAATTTACCCAAAATATCCGGCGTGGATCTCCTCCATCGCATCAAACAAGATCCCTACCTCCAGGCGATCCCGGTGATTATTTTTAGCACCTCCCAGGCCGAACAAGATATCCTCCGTTGCTACCAGGCCCAGGCCAATTGCTTTATCACCAAACCTAGTAATGTGGATGATTTTTTTACCGTGGTGCAGCAAATCATTGCTTTTTGGTTGAATTTGGTGACTTTACCCCATTTTCCCCCGCAAGAGATCCCTTGAGACCGTTTTGACGTATAGTTTTAGGTCTATTTTTCGGTTATCGCGGTTAGGGAATATCTATGTCTCAATTTGTCTTACAAGATTTCATTGGTTCTGAAGTGGAACGGAGCTATGCAGAATCTCCGGTGGTGATTTTGCCCATTCCCTACGAAGCGACAACCACCTATCGCAAAGGTTGTGAATGGGGGCCGGATGCACTCTTAGAAGCGTCCCACCAGTTGGAATGTTATGACGATGAGTTGCGCCGGGAAACTTGTTTTGATGTGGGAATTTTTACCCATGGGGCGATCGCCGATACGCGCCAGAATCCTGGACTGTCCGCCGAGGAAATGTTAGCGGTCACCAGCGAAACAACCCAAAATCTCTTGCAAGATGGCAAATTTGTGATTGCCCTGGGGGGAGAACACGCCATTACTACAGGGGTCGTGAAAGGTCATCTGGAGTTTTACCAAGAATCCTTTACGGTGGTACAAATTGATGCCCATGCGGATCTGCGCCAGAGCTACGAAGGTTCTGAACATAACCATGCTTGCATTATGCGACGGGTAATGGATTTGGGGTTGCCGAGTTTGCCTGTGGCGATCCGGAGCCTCTGTCGGGAAGAAGCGGATTTATTGGCGGCGAAGGAAATTCCGGTGATTTGGGCGTGGGAGATGCAAAATGACCCTAACTGGATCGAAACGGCGATCGCCAATATTAAAACGGAAAAAGTTTTCCTCACCATTGATCTAGATGGCATTGACCCGACCCTCATCGCTGGCGTCGGCACCCCTGAACCCGGTGGCATGGATTGGTACAGCACCCTGCGCTTTTTGCGTCGCCTGTTTCGGGAAAAACAAGTGATCGGCTGCGACATCATGGAACTAGCCCCCTTAGATGACTCTGTGGTTTCTGAGTACACCGCCGCCAAGCTGGTGTATAAACTCATCGGCTACTGGTACGAAAATCGCTAGACTTTTCCCAAGGATTGGGTCGTCTGGAAAAATCTTGGGGCAATGTAGGGCTTCGCTCAAAGCTCACTCTAGAGATCTGCTTTGGCCTAAGGAATAATACAGTTATGAATTTTCAAGTGAATGCCTAATTCCATGACGACCCTGACGATTGGCCAAGCAGCCCCTGATTTTGCCCTCACCAATGCCCAAGGTGAAGCCCGTACCCTGGCGGCCTACAGTGGCAAATGGCTCGTTTTTTATTTTTACCCCAAGGACAATACTCCCGGTTGCACCACCGAAGCCCTAGACTTTACGGCCCTTGTCCCCGAATTTACCGCCTTGAATGCCGTGATCGTGGGCGTGAGTCCCGATTCGGAAAAATCCCATGGCCGCTTCATTGAAAAAAAAGAGTTAGCCATCGAACTGTTGAGCGATCCCGACCATCAAACCGCCGAGGCCTATGGGGTCTGGCAACTGAAAAAATTTATGGGCAAAGAATATATGGGGATTGTTCGCAGTACGTTTTTAATCGATCCCCAAGGTCAAGTGGCGGCAATCTGGTCAAAGGTGAAGGTTAAAGGCCACGCTCAAGCGGTACTGGAGACGCTTCAAACCCAACTGTCGGGAAATTAGGGAAGAGTTTGATGATCCCGCTGGCGACGGGCTTCGTAAAGCATTAAGGCACAGGCGATCGCCACATTGAGCGATTCTACCCCCGGCCCCATGGGAATCTGTACCGTTTCGTTGGCGAGGCCGGCGATCGCTGGGGACAAACCCGCCCCTTCATTGCCTAATAAAATCAAACTCGGTTGCCGCCAATCCACATCCCAGTAGGTTTTAGTTGCCTGGGGGAGCGTTGCCACAATCTGTACCCCCTGGGCGCGATACCGTTGTAGTTGTTCAGCAAAGGTGGATATAACCACGGGCGTCGTCTGGAACCAAGCCCCCACCGAGGCCCGCAGCACCTTCGGGTTACTGGGATTGACGCTGTCATGACTCAGCAACAGGCCATCGACCGCCGTCGCCGTCGCCGTGCGAATGATTGTCCCCAGGTTGCCCGGATCCTGGAGTCGCTCCACGGCTACCCCCAATTGGAGGGTTTGGGGTGGGGTCTGGGAAATGAGTGCCTGGTCGAGGGTGGCCACAATGCCATCAGGATTCACCGTGGTTGCCACCTTTTGCAGCACCTCTTCTGAAACCAGGGTTTGGCGATCGCCTTTGAGTTGACTAGCCAGTGCTGGATATTTTGTCTGCCAAGCTGCCGTAAACAGTACCGTCTGGAAAGAAAATCCCTTGGCGATCGCCGCCTCGATTAGATTGGTTCCCTCCAGTAACAAACGACCTTGTTTTTGCCGCTCCCGCCCTTGGTGCAGCTTGCGAATCTCCTTGACCAGTGGATTTTGTAAACTTGTGAGCATCTTTGCCCCCATCGACCTTACCGTTGTCGTCAAAAGGCTTCAGGCAAGGCAAATAATTTTTGCCGGGTAGATGCGGAACGCGAGACTTGAACTCGCAAGGGATAAAACTCCCACTAGAACCTGAATCTAGCGCGTCTACCAATTCCGCCAGTTCCGCAGGTAAATATGTAATTACACAATCAACAATTATTACTTGAAGAACGAAAAGCGTCAAGCCAATTGCCAAAAGATTATCTATTACCAAGGAACCTATTCTAAACCGTGAACAAAAAAGTGTAATTCTGAGCAACATAGGCCAAGACTTTCCGGTAGAATCAAGACGAAAATTTGACAAAATTTCCCCCATCTTCTTTCCATTTGTGGAGGATCGACCCATTAAAACTTCTGCCCCCCTCACCCCCACCCGTGCGACAGCTGAAACCATCCTCAAAATTGAAGGGCGACATCCCCTCAGTGGCGAGGTTAAAATCAGTGGCGCGAAAAATTCTGCCCTGGCGATCATGGCGGGAACCCTACTCTGTAGCGATCAATGCCGTCTGACAAATATCCCGGATTTAGCGGACATTAAACGGATGGCCGAAGTCATTGCCGCCCTTGGGGTACAAATCGTCGCTACCCCTGGCAGTCTTGATTTCGATGCTCGCCACCTTAGGACAGCAGAAGCGCCCTACGAATTGGTTTCCAAGCTGCGGGCGAGCTTTTTTGTCATTGGCCCACTCCTGGCCCGCCTTGGGGAAGCAAAAGTGCCGATGCCGGGGGGCTGTGCCATTGGTGCTAGGCCCGTAGATCTCCATGTGCGAGGTCTCCAGGCGATGGGGGCCGAGGTAATTATTGAACATGGGGTTGTCCAAGCGACAGTCAAGGGAAATCGACGACGGCTCCAGGGGGCCAAAATCTACTTAGATTATCCGAGCGTTGGGGCGACCGAAACCCTGATGATGGCGGCAACCCTCGCTGAAGGGGAAACAATCATTGAAAATGCCGCCCAGGAGCCAGAGATTGTTGATCTGGCAAACTTCTGTCGGTCTATGGGGGCATACATTAGCGGAGATGGCAGCAACAAAATTGTGATTCAAGGGTGCGATCGCCTCCACGCTACCAACTACCCGATTATTCCCGACCGCATTGAAGCCGGGACTTTTCTCGTGGCCGGGGCCATTACCCAGTCAGAATTTAGCGTCTTTCCCGTCGTCCCAGACCACCTTTTACCGGTGATTGCCAAACTCGAAGCAACGGGGACAAAGGTGATTGCCGAAGGGCCGAACCGTCTGCGGATCAAACCCCAAGGGATTCTCCGGGCGACGGATATCGAAACTCTGCCCTATCCTGGTTTCCCCACGGATATGCAAGCCCAGTTCATGGCGTTGCTCACCCTCTGTGAAGGGAGCAGTGTCGTCACGGAAACGGTTTTTGAAAACCGGATGCACCACGTCGCAGAATTTAAGCGCATGGGGGCGGATGTCAAAGTTAAGGGCAATAACGCCATCATTAAAGGGGTACCTTTCTTGTCTGGGGCTCCGGTAATGGCGACGGATCTCCGGGCTTCGGCGGCCTTAGTTCTGGTCGGTTTAGCGGCTGAGGGCACAACGATCATGCGCGAGGTACACCACATGGATCGGGGCTATGATGACCTTGAAGGGAAGTTTAAGGCTCTAGGGGCAAGGATTGAGCGTCTGACCGCGACCCTCTAACCAATCTTTCAATTTCTACTCAGTTTAAAAAAGCAAGGAGGTTCAGCCCCAGGGTTGGGCCTCTTTTGTTGTGATTATCTACCAACATTGATATAGGCATTTCAAGCATTAAGAGACTGACCATTCACTACCCAGGGGGCGATCGCCATAGTGATTTTCGTGATTCGGGTGCAGTTCGGAAACTTGGCAGAATACTAAGCGCGATGCTTCAGGGCCTGCACCAATTGGGCCAGTTGGGCTTCGCTAAAGGCACTGTTCAAGATTTGGGCGGCCTCCTTGGGTTCTGTGGGAATCAGAATGTAGGGGAGTTGGGCGATCGCCAAATTTTTTAAATCCGTTGGCAGGCTAATGCGCTCCGGTTCGTTGCGTTCTAAATGGTCAGCAGCTTCTTTGATGCTTTTAAGCACAATGGGGGCGAGGGTCGAAAAACGATGGGCGGGATTGGCGATCGCCTTATGACTTGCCTTGAGTAATTTTTGCCAAGGTTTCGCTTTTTTATTCAGTTTAGCCAGTTCAATACAGAGCTTTTGGAGTTGCTGGCGGCATTCTGGGGTGGCATCCTGGCGAAATAGTCCCAACATTTGCTGTAATAAGCCACGAACTTGCGGCCCAAAAGAAAACCCCGTCGCCGTTGGTGATTCCATAGGGGCAGGCGTTAGCGGCGGCGGCGCAACCTCTGGAGAAACGACAGGATTACGGTTATCGCTGACGGCGAGACGATCCAAATACTTTTGTAATTCGCTGAATTGAGGGTCAGCCTCCGCCATGATTTTCTCAATTTCTTCTTCCTGGAGGCCAAAGGGACTTTGTAGCTTTTCGAGGAGCTCTTGGAGCACATCGTAGGCATTGAGAAAAAGAGACTTGAGGGTTTCATCGACGGTAATCGTATTGTCCTTAAAGACCTTGAACGCATCTTCGAGGCGGTGGGCCGTTTTTTGGATGCTCGTGTAGCCCAACATCGCTGCCCCCCCTTTTACTGAGTGGGCGGCCCGGAAAAGTTCATTGACCCGTTCGGTATCATCCACCACCTCCGACAGCTCCAGGATGCCCTGTTCTAAGGTTTCAAGGTGTTCTTTGGCTTCTTCAATGAAATAGCCGAGAATTTTTTGTTGACTGGCGGCATCCACAGTAGATTCTCCTCACACTTTAGGGCTGGGGTAGAAGGGATTGAGAGGCGTCTTAATCACCCTGTTTTAACGTTATCAAGGAACGGTGATTTCAGCTTAGATCGATGGTTGGTTTGGGGGAATTTTTATTTTTGCCAATATTCTAAGGATGATAAATCATATCGAGGAGGTTGTTCTGCACTTCGTACTGCATTGCGTCTGTGAGTTGCTGCAGGGTGCCCTGGCGATCGCCTTTATATTGGGCCACATAATCCTGGAGATTAATCGGCGTGCCTACCCGGAGCCAGCCTTCGTGGAGTCCCTTGGGCGCGGGAATTTCCACCCGAAACACTTCCCGTTCTAGGCGAGTGAGGGTATCGATAAACCGTTCGGGGCTTGGATGATCCCCCACATAGCCATCGTAGATCGCATCAAAGTTCAGCAAACGCACCGTTGTTTGGTAGAGGGCTTCATAGGTATCGAGGTCGAGGGCCATCTCTCCATCGGCTTTTTCAATGAGGAGCGCCTGCATTTTATAAACCCGTTCCCGGAGCGGGAAATCCTCTGGAAAATTTAGGCCCAATTCCGTTTCACAGAGACTGAGGGCTCGGTTCCGAATGCGCTCAATCCGGTCATTCCAATCATCATCGGCCGCCGGAGTGAGGTTATATTCTGCTTCTAGTTGCTGCATCACCACCTGGGCGACCCCCCGCAGACGGCCATAGGGTTCGGGGTCACTGGGGGTAATTTCTAGTTTCTGCTCTAGGGTTTTGAGGCTCTGCTGAATAATCAGTTCAGGGGCCTTGAGGTAGCGATATTTGATGCTAATGGGCACCAGGTAACAGGGGGGAAATTGACCCTCTTGTTTGGCGATCGCCAACATCGCTTGCATAGGCAACTGAATCGCCCCGGTGCGAAAGGGCATGATTGCATCATTTTGAAAGGAACAGCCCCCCTCCGGAAAAATTACCATCCGGGAGCGTTCCTGTTTTAACAGATCTAACGTGTGGGCAATACTGCGGCGATCGCCAAGGCCCCGACGAATGGAATAACAGCCCATCTTTTGCAAAAACCCAGCGAGTTGCGCCGTAAAATTTTCGTAGGCCACCAGGTAATGGAAGATTTCTCCCAACTGGGCCGAGAGCAAAAATAGCACCAAACCATCGTCAAAGGTGGGGTGATTGGGCATAAAAATCACGCGCGCATCTCCCAAATCCCGAATCTTACCGAGATCTGCCTCGCTCACCCGCAATTTCAGTTGATATTTAAAACGCCCCACCCAATAGGCAATACTTTGCACTAAACGCACGAGCATCGGCTCAGTTTGGGTCGGGAAAAAATCAGGTTTAGACATAGAGACAGAATTATTTTCAGGCAAGCGCTTCCCATTATTTTGCCTAAATCCATCGCCCCGGCGCAGGAAAATATCCCAAAAATTTTATTTATTCACAAATAGAGGAACCGGCAATTGGGGCGACGACAGTCCGCTATTTGAAAAAATGAATTAAAAAATCTGTACGGAGAGGGGGGGATTCGAACCCCCGTCCGAGTTGCCCCGAAACCTGATTTCAAGTCAGGCGCATTCAACCGCTCTGCCACCTCTCCAAAAGTGATGAGCAGAAATATCATAGCGTGAATCTCGACTGCTGATCGGAAAAATTCTAAGAAAACCTGTGCGGCCAAGGCTGGCGACTAGAACGATAAAAAGGGTGTAACGGCGATCGCATCTAGGGGGAGTTGGCGTTTTTCGGCGGTGTGGCTATTCACTTGATAAATTTGGCGCTGATCAATATCAAAGGCCGTTAACCAGCCACTTTTGGTGTGGTAGACCCCGGTGTCAATGTCCAACCAGCCCGGCCCCTGCACCACCTGTCCCGGTTGTACCCCCGGAAAGGTGAAGGTGATCGTATGGCCGACAATAATCAGCTTATTGGCAAAGTAGGGCTGGGTCATGGAATGGAACTCACTGCGCACCCAACAGAATTGTTCCGCCCCCTGTTGCTCGATGGGTAGGTGGGGGGAAAGGCCCGCATGGACTAACCAAACATCCCCTAGATCGAGGTGGGTGGGCCGCTGTCGCAACCATTGCAAATGTTCGGCCGGGATGCGGTGGTTATAACTCTGGAGGGTATTGGCACCGCCGCTATGGTACCAGGCGATAAAGGTTTCTTGCTGGACGCTGCCATCGTTGGCGATCGCCTCTAGCATCATCATTTCATGGTTGCCGAGGAGAGACTGATAGGAACTACGGCGCACAAACTCAATAATGTCCGCACTTTTGGGGCCTCGGTCAATCAAATCACCGAGGAAGTAAACCGCATCTTCTGTTCCGGGCGCAACCAGCTCCAGCAGGGCCATCAACGTATCGTAATGACCATGCACATCTCCTATACAGATTCGTCGCTGACCCATGTGTCCCCTATCCCCGTCACTTGGTAGCCACTAGTACACCCATCATATCGCCGACGATGCCGTAGTGAATTGCGTTCCGAAAGCCCGCTTCTTTAGCCAGTTTTTCTTGGGTTTTTCCGGTGGGAAACCGTTCGATACTGGGTTGAATGTAGGCGTATTCGGGGGTGAGCTGAAATCGTTCTGCGAGGGGCACCACAAAGCGATCCAGATACCATTGTTGAAACACTTGTTTCCCAGGATTATCCGGACGGTGAAAATCTAAAATAGCCACTTTTTTACCTGGTTTTAACACTCGCTGTAATTCCCGCAGTGCCTGGGGAATATCGGTAACGTTCCGTAGCCCATAGCCCATAGTCGCCCCATCAAAATGATTGTCGGGGTAGGGTAAAGCCAGAGCATCTCCTTCCTGCCACTGGATATCGAGGTGAGGACAGAGACGGTTTTGTTTTTGGGCGGCGATCGCCAATTGTTGGCTCGCAAAATCAATGCCAACGGTTTTACCGTAAACGCCGACGGTTTTCGCTAGCAGTAAAGTTAAATCGCCACTGCCGCAACACACATCCAGGGCAAGATCGCCTCCGGTAACACCACTCCATTTCACCGCCATTTTTTTCCAAATGCGATGCTGACCGAGGCTAATCCATTCATTGAGCGCGTCATACTGGGGCGCAATGCGATTAAAAATTCCTTGGATTTCAGTGGCAGCGTTCGGTTTGGACATGGTTTGGGGGCGATGGCTCTCCCTGGGAGCAACAATGGGGGATGTTCAGGGGATTCAGTTGAAAATTTTTAAGCTAATTTAGCAGGCGTTAAAGACATTCAGCCATTGTAAAGAAATACGGGTAGAGATGTCTTGTTCTAGCGCTGGGATTTGCGAAAAAAATGAGGCGATCGCCTTAAACTGGGGAACTAGATTGTCAATTTTTTCCACCCTGATTATTCAATCATTGAACTTGCCCCTGGAACTGCCAATGTCCCAAACCACGACAGAACCTTTTAAACCCCAGCAGATTGTTTGCTTAGCCGCTGGCGATCGCCGCTTATATGGTGCTGTTATTCAATTTATTGAAGCCCAGGCTAGCTATTGGCTACGGCCGCTGTGTTTGTTGAGCGCAACCGCCGAGGCCCCGACCCCCCTCCACCGCAGCGCCGATATCATTATTGCCGCCCCAAAAATTCGTGCCGCCTTGGATACTGAAATTCTCGATTGCTGGTCAGTGCTCTATGATGACTCCGGGGACTATGGCGACAATGTGGTTGGTCGCAAACTGGTGCAAGATTTTCTGCGTAGTCTGGATTGGGGTACGGCCACCCAAGGATAGCTGGCTCAAAAAATTAATCCGCTTTTGCGGTGTTGACGACAATATCATCGCGCCAAAAAAGTATGTCAAAATCCTAGGGAGTTTTCCTTGGGGTTGAATGTATGTGGCATTGGCGATCGCAACCGTTAGCACAACGCACTGGTGCAGAAATTTTCACGCGACTATACGGCCAAGCCAAGATTGCCACCCTCCTCGAAAGCCCCTACCCTACCCCCAAGGACTATCCCCAGCTTTCCCGCTACTCCATCTGTGCCGGGGCACCGAGGGCCAAACAGCTATTTACGCCCGCCCTAGGGGAAATTACTGCTTGTTTAAAGCAGCTCCTCGCCACAAAAATAGATCCCCCGGCGGCGATCGCCCATTTGCCCTTTACGGGGGGATATCTAGGCTGGCTCGGCTATGACTTTGCCTGGGAAATTGAAACGCTCCCCTACGAAAATCCAGATCCCCTGCCCTTTCCTGTGGCCTATTGGTACCAGCCTGATTCCTTTGCCGTGCTTGACCACCATCAACAGGTGCTTTGGCTGGCGGCGGCCACCATTGTGGATCTTGATCGTTTAACAACTCAACTCAGTCAACCGAGTGAATCCTCCGACCTTGATCAATCCCAAGTCGGCTCTGAAGCTCCTTCCCTTGAATTCCTCAGCGATCGCCAAGCCTACACCGATGCTGTACGCCAAGCGAAACAGTACATCCAAGCGGGGGACATTTTTCAGACTAATCTTTCCCTGCGCTTCCGTACCCAAACGTCCCATAGCAGTTGGGCCATTTATCAGCACCTCCAGCAGATCAATCCCTCCCCCTTTGCTAGCTATTGGCGATCGCCCTGGGGGGAGATGATCAGTTGCTCCCCAGAACGTCTGATCCAAAAACAGGGACGCTTTGCCCAGACCCGTCCCATCGGCGGCACCAGACCCAGGGGACAAACCCCCAGCGAAGACCAAGCCCTCGGCGAAGAACTGTTGCGGAACACCAAGGAACGGGCCGAACACACCATGTTGGTGGACTTAGAGCGGAATGATCTTGGTCGGGCCTGTACCTGGGGCAGCGTCGTGGTGGATGAGCAATTTGTCCTAGAACGCTATAGCCATGTCATTCACCTCGTTAGTAATGTGGTGGGGGAACTGGCCGCCGACAAGGATGCAGTGGATCTAATTCGGGGAATGTTTCCGGGAGGCACGATCACCGGTTGTCCGAAGGTTCGTTGTATGGAGATTATCGAAGCCCTAGAACCGGTGCGGCGCAGTTTATTTTATGGTTCCTGTGGCTACCTAGATCAACGGGGAAATTTAGATCTCAATATTTTGATTCGCACCTTACTTTATGTGCCGAATGCCCAGGGGCCAGCCACCGTTTACGGGCAGGTGGGGGCCGGTATTGTTGCGGACAGTGATCCAGAGCAAGAATGGGCCGAGTCGTTACAGAAAGCGAAAGCCCAACGCCAAGCCCTCAATTGCTAAGTGGTTTTTCCGGGGCGATCGCCTACCGCAATCCCAATCTCCGCCATTTTCACGAAATCTCCATTAATCCGAAAAACGCCGTTCAAATTCGTTATAACAGTCAAGACATCATTTTCGACATCCCTTGAGAAACAATTATGGAACGCCGTCAATTTGTAGGTTTATTCGGTTTAGGTTTACTTGCGAGTTCTTTTCCGACGATTTTAGCCGCCTGTTCTGGTGGCTCGGAATCAACGGCAGTCAACGAGGCAGAAGAAGCTGCGGCCAATGATGGGGCGATCGCCGAAGCAGAAGATGCCGCGAGCCTTGTGGCTGATTTCACCGCCGTGGGGAGTCTCGATGCCAATGGTGAACTTTCCACAGAGGTCAATGGGCAAAAAGTCTATGTTTTCCGTAATCCCAGTGACCAGAGCCTTGTGGCCGTTGACCCCACCTGTAACCATCGGGGCTGTCCCGTAAAACTCGCCGATGCTGATCTGGTTTGCGATTGCCATGGTTCGCGGTTTGCCTTAGATGGAGAACTGCTCCAGGGGCCAGCCACCGCCGGATTACCCCGCTACGAAGTCCGCGAAGAAGGCGAGAATATTTTCGTGAAAGTGGCCTAAATTTCCATTTTCTGACCCGGCACATAATACTGCACTTGATGGGTTGTCATTGTTTGGAGGGGGCGGGCGTTCGGTGCATACAGAGCTTGGTAATGTTTGATTTGCGCTGCCCCCAGGAAAATAGGTTGTGCCACAACCAACCAAGAAATCCCTTCCGTGCAAGGGGGAGTCGTCAAGGAGCCAACATAGCGAAAATAAGGGCGATCGCCTTGGGGGAGTAATGCTGCCGGGTCGAAATGAATCACCTGACTAGGATGGGTCTGGGTTGGCCACCGTTGCAAAATGTGGGCAAACGTCGGATTCATTGTTCCGGACTCAACCAGCACCGCCAAAACCGCGACTTCTTGGGGAGCGCGCCGATGGACAAAGTGAACTTCCATGGCATATTGTTTTCCCTGGACATGGTGCTCACTGGGATAATGAAAATGAATTTGCTCAAGCTTGTAGCGGTCAGCGCCGAGCTGTAGGGTATTATTCCCCGTCACTTGGATTTGTAAAGTGGTACTGGTCGCCTGGATAAGCCCGAGACTTGGTTGATACTGCCAAGGCAGCGACGCCCCCGAAACTGGAGTAGACGATTCAGGAAAAAGCGCCAAGGGTGATTGGGTTTCGCCAACGGCACAGGTCTGGAACTCTGGTTGCAACTCGCCCCACCGCTGGGGGCCAAGATCTGCGTAATTCCAAGGGGTTGCGACGGTTTTTGCGATTGTCAAAAACTGCGATTGAGGTGCCGCCCAAACAACCCATGAGCCCCACCATAAGGCAATGGCGATCGCCAAAATCACTCGCCTTAACATGATTCCAAATCCTTTCCCTGAAACCTCTAAACAATAAAAAAGAGCCATGGTGACCACAGCTCCCATCGAAACTAGCCAAAAATAGCTTTAAAAATTAAGCAACAGATTACCCGGAATCTCTACCTGTGATTTGTGCATCAACCGTAGAATTTTGTCGGAGAGAATCCATTTAAGGCAGTTGATTTCTTCTAAATATCAACCCGTAGATTTAGCAAACCCCAGGAATGAAATCAGGCGTGTCAAGGAGGGACGCTAAAAACTTGCCGAAAGGCTTGACTATTGTTGCCTTTTTAGCCTTCGTTGATCTGTTTTAGGTGAATGTGCTTGTAGCCAATTTTAATTTCAAATTCATCCCCTGGTTTCAGGTTCATTTGATTCGTGTAAGTTGAACCAATGACAATTTGGCCATTTTTGTGAACACTCACCCGATAGGTCGGCTCTCTCCCACGGCCATCTTGACTGCCACCGGGGTCTAGGGGGAGTCCTTTTGCTTCAAGGACAGCATCATAAAAACCCGTCAAATTGACACGAGTCGAGCCATTTTTCGTACTGCTATATCCACAAAGCTTTGCTGTTTCTCGCCGGGGCAAATGGGATAATTCCTTTACTTTACTCAGCAGAGCCTTTCCTTTCAAAGGAGTTGTCGGGATGTCACTCATATTTCTAAAACGCTTGTTTTTTGAGTCTAAATTTTTGTCGGCAATAAACTTACCACATTTGTAAATATAACTGCAAAAATTCTGTTTTGCGCAGTTTTTTTAAAAAGTTTTTTAAAAGAGGCCCTGGAATTTTTTAAAGTTTTCGGAGTGGCGCTGATTATTTGTTAACTTTATCGACAATGATTTTAACTGCCGAATTCATCCCGATAGACTAGGAAGGGAAGAAATTTGTGGCAAAAAGAGGTTGGCCATGGACATCGCCTTCAATATGGACATCGCCTTCAATATTTTGCGCCAACGGCAACGAAACGTCGCACCAGAATTTTTCACTTATCAGCTTTCTGTGCCAGAAAGTACAACAATTTTAGATTGTCTAAATCAGATCAAATGGCAGCAGGATGGCAGTTTAGCTTTTCGCAAAAATTGTCGCAATACCATCTGTGGGAGTTGTGCCATGGGGATTAATGGCCGGGCGGCCTTGGCCTGTAAAGAAAATGTGCGCCAAGAAATTACCCGTCTACAAGGCACCGATTCTGATCCTGGAGCCATTCCCAAAATTACGATTACTCCCCTGAATAATTTTCCGGTGATTAAGGATTTAGTGGTAGATATGACCGCCTTTTGGCAACAGCTAGAAGCGGTAGTTCCCTATGTCCAAAGGCGATCGCCCCAGGTTCCCGAAACAGAATTTCGTCAGTCTCCCCAGGAGCGCGAAGCCCTCAACCAAGCAGGCAACTGTATTTTGTGTGGCGCTTGCTATGGCGAATGCAATGCCGTCACTGTCAACCCCGAATTTTTAGGCCCCCACGCCCTCGCCAAGGGGGAACGACTGCTCAAGGATTCCCGGGATGATACAACCACCACTAGGCTGGATCACTACCACCAACCAGCAGTCGGCGTCTGGGCCTGTACCCGCTGTTATCAATGCAACTATGTCTGTCCCCAAGAGGTTGACCCCCTCGACCGCATTACCCAAATCAAAAGCACCCTCCTCCAGCAAAAAGATCCCGCTGAAAGTCGTGCGGTACGCCACCGGAAAACCCTCCTTCACCTGGTGCAAGCTGGGGGGTGGATCGATGAACGGCGCTTTGCTTTGATGGTGATTGGCCTCCAAAGCGTTGGTGAGATTTTTCCGTTGGGTTGGCGGATGTTGTGGCATGGCAAATTTCCCGTGACCTTCGAAGCTTCAGAAGGCACCAGCGCCGTGGCGGATCTGATGGCCCAGGTGATGGCTTCCAAGCAGGGAAGTCAAGATTATCCAGTAAAATGAGGGGGCTTAAATTAAATAAATTTTCTACAAAAAACGTTTATGGCAGCACAGGTGACAACTTCAACGGATAAAGTTTTGCGGCAGCCGATCCTCGGCTCCCGTCGTTTTAGTAATATGCTTTGGGCCAGTGTTTCTGCCATTGGTGGCATTGGTTTTCTGTTAGCTGGTCTTTCGAGTTATTTTCACAAAAATCTGCTGGGGGTGAGTGACCCCAGTAATATCCAATTCATTCCCCAAGGGGCTGCCTTAACGTTCTATGGCGTTGCCGGAACGCTATTGTCTGCCTACCTCTGGTTTGTGTTTTTTCTTGATGTGGGCGGTGGTTACAACGAATTTAATAAAGAAACGGGCAAGGTGACTATTTTCCGGAATGGCTTTGTGGGCAAAAACCGGATTATTAATTTCCAGTATCCCCTCAAGGATATTTTGTCGATTCGAGCAGAGATCAAAGAGGGCTTAAACCCCCGGCGAGTGCTCTATCTCCGGGTAAAAAATCGGGGTGATATTCCCCTCAACCGAGTCGGAGAGCCGATTCCCCTCGCGGAACTGGAGAATCAAGGGGCTGAGTTGGCCCGCTTTTTAACCATTCCCCTGGAAGGTCTCTAGATCTTTCTAAGTACCTGAGACGAAAAAAAGACAGTGGGCGATCGCCTTCGCTGCTTCCTATAATTTTTCCAGGTTTTATCTAAAACAAAAGTACGACTAAATTTCTATGGAACGACCTTGGCAGCTATTATGTCTCGCACTCTTGGTGGGCAGCCTCAGCTTGAGTGGCTGTGCGCCGACAACGGAAACATCTTCCAATAATCCAACGGCCACCCCACCCAGTGCCGAAAATTATAAGCCCCGTTTAAATTGCCCGAATCCAGCTTCTACTGAGGCCACCCCAGAAGATAGCTGTACAGCGGTGGTCGAAATGGTACTCCAGAGCCAATCTGAAGCAGTGGATGGCCAAACGATCCGCATTGAACTCAATGGTGCAGATGCGCCAGTGACGGCGGGGAATTTTGTGGATTTAGTCAGCCGTGGCGTCTATGATGGCACCGCTTTCCACCGGGTAATTCGGACGCCGGAACCCTTTGTTGTCCAAGGGGGTGATCCCCTCAGTAAGGACAGCCAAGTGCCCCTCAATGCCCTGGGCCGGGGTGGTTTTACGGATCCGGAGACGGGCATTCGTCGGGATGTCCCCCTAGAAATCAAGCTCCAGGGTGAGGAACAGCCCGTTTATGGCAAGGCAGAACTTGATCCAAATCAGGTGGTGCTTAAGCATGACAAAGGGGCGATCGCCATGGCTCGTTCCCAACTGCCGAACTCCGCCTCGTCTCAGTTTTATTTTTCCTTGGGGCCGAATGATTTCCTCAATGGGAACTATGCAGTGTTTGGCCAAATTACCGAGGGTCTTGCGGTGATCGACAAAATTGAAATGGGCGATCGCATTCAATCGGCGCGGGTGATTGAAGGAGAAGATCTCCTCGTGAAATAAAAAAGGACTAGGTCGCGTTTGAGCATTACCACGTCCCGCAACAGTTCAAAATATTGCCAGTGATCCAAATCTATCTGGGTCACTTTTTTGTTGGCAAATACAAAGGCGATCGCCTCCTGCGCCCCCCCAGAAAAAAACGATACACTGTTGGACATAGGTTTTCTCTGTCCCGTCGCCATCCATGAACAATTCTCCCACTACCTTTTGTCCCGTCCCGGAAGAGCAACAGCCCCTCAACGAATATGACCAACTCAAGGAATCCTGGTTTTTTAGTTGGGGCAACATGGAAATGGTCTGCTACATCCGCAAGGTAGCCTGGGTCTGGTTTTGGGCGACCCTCATCTTTACCCCTATTGCTTGGGCGAGTTTTCCCTTCGACCGCTATCCAATTAAATTGGTCTTGAGTGCCAATCTCGGCGGGATGTTTTTATTGAGTTTGGTTTTACTGCGCCTTTACTTGGGGTGGCGCTACATCCGCGATCGCCTCCAAACCGAGAAACTCACCTACGAAGAATCCGGCTGGTACGATGGCCAAATTTGGCGTAAACCCGAAGCCGTCCTCCAACGCGATCGCCTGATTGTGTCCTACCAAATTGCGCCGATCCTCGCCCGTATCCAACAAACCAGCTTGATTGTCGTGGCGATCGCCATCGGTTTGATCAGCGGTCTGTGGCTGCTATAAACCCTTAAATCTTCACAATCATTCCCGCCCCTCCCATACTTTTCCCCTATCCTTTTACTGCTGAACTTTTATCCCCAATCGTTATGTCCAGAGGCAAACGCGTCCAAGCTCCCCCCCTTGAAATTAACCTCCTCCGGGAAGGTCTCAAAGAATCCACCCACATTGCCGAAGCCGTAGTGTGTGACACCAAAGGCCGTGTCCTGTCCATGGCTGGGGATGCCGAAAGCTCTGCCTTTATCCGGTCAGCCCTTAAACCCTTCCAAGCCCTTGCTGTGATTGGCACCGGGGCCCTAGATCATTACAAACTTTCCGATAAAGATTTAGCCGTCATTTGTAGTTCCCACCAAGGCACCAAGGAACACGCCCGTCAGGTGTTTCGCATCCTCTGGCAGGCGGATCTAGAATCTGACGTTTTGCAATGTCCGATTCCCCACGGCAAAGACAGCGCCCTCGAGCACAATTGTTCCGGAAAACACGCAGGGATGCTGTTGACCTGTAAGCATTGCAACTGGGGCCTCGGTAGCTATATGGAAAAGTCCCACCCCGTCCAGGCTCTGATCCTCAATAAAATTGCCGAATTACTCCAGATGCCCGCCCAGGAATTTATCGGCGCACGGGATGATTGCGGTGTCCCCACCTATTTGATGCAGCTTAGCCAGATGGCCACTCTCTATGCCCACCTCGCGTCTGGCGATCGCCTAGATGTTGAGCGGGTTGTGCGGGCGATGACCTACCACCCCACCATGGTGTCTGGCCGGGGCGGCTTCGACACAGAATTAATGCGCCTCTCCGAGGGAGAAATCGTCAGTAAATCGGGTGCCGAGGGAATTCAATGCATTGGTCGCGTCGGTGAAGGGTTAGGTTTGGCAATCAAGGTCAAAGACGGCGCAAAACGGGCTAAATATGCCGTCGCCCTCTATCTTTTGACCCGTTTGGGCTGGATTACCCCGGCGGTCTCCGATACTTTGGCGGAACAATTTTTATCCCTTAGTCCCTATAAGCGTTTAGATGTGGTGGGTGAATTATCCCTGGTTTAGGCGGAAGATACCTTTGCCGTTGCCCCCAGGAAACCCGATACAATAGCAAACAGTCTTTGGGCACGGCACCATGTGGGAAAATTTCAGTCTGCAACTGTATCACCTCCAGCAATTTAGTGACAGCCTGGTCAATGAGCAGCTGAGCCATTGGAGTTTGTTGAGTATCTTTTTGGTGTTTGGGGCGGGCCTCCTCACCAGCTTGACCCCCTGCACCCTCTCCATGTTGCCCATCACCATTGGTTACATCGGCGGCACCCAGGATAACGATCGCCTCCAAGCCTTTTTCCAATCCCTGTGGTTTTGTTTTGGGCTCGCGACGACCCTGGCGGGCCTGGGGATCGTGGCGGCGGGCTTTGGCCAGATCTACGGTCAAATTGGCGTTGGCTTACCAATCATCGTCAGTGCGATCGCCATTTTGATGGGTTTAAATTTGCTCGAAATTGTCCCCCTGCGTTTTCCTTCCCTGGGGGCGACCGACTGGATTAAGCCGGATTTCCCCAAAGCCCTGCGGGCCTATCTCGTGGGCTTAACCTTTGGTTTGGTGGCTTCCCCCTGTAGTACCCCGGTGCTGGCGACCCTTTTAGCCTGGGTTAGTACCACCCAAAACCTCGCGTTGGGGGCGGTATTGCTCCTTGCTTATACCCTTGGTTATGTGGTGCCTGTCTTGATTGCCGGAATTTTTACCGCTTCCCTCAAACGCTTGCTGTCCCTGCGGCAGTGGTCGGGCTGGATTAACCCCGTGAGTGGTGCTTTGCTCCTGGGATTTGGGCTGTTTTCGCTCCTCATTCACCTGCCCATTGGCCTCGCCTAGATTTTCCCTAACCCTGAACGGGCTTTTTTCTTGTTAATTTGTCTTTTCTCATCCCCTAAACCATGACAGTTTCTGATTCTTCTCCTAATTCTCCGTGGCACAGTTTTCCCCGCAAGGTCTGGCGCACGGGTTTAAAGTGGATTGCGGATCTCCGGGTGGCGATCGCCCTGCTGTTGCTCATTGCGGTATTTAGCATTCTAGGAACCGTCATCGAACAGGGCAGTACCATCCAGTTTTACCAAGAGAACTACCCTGAAGATCCGGCGTTGTTGGGGTTTTTGTCTTGGAAAGTTCTATTAGGGTTGGGACTGGATCATGTTTATACAACTTGGTGGTACTTGGTTTTACTCCTCGCCTTCGGAGTGAGTTTGATCGCCTGTACCTTTCGGCGGCAACTGCCTGCCCTGAAAACAGCCCAAAATTGGAATTACTACAGCCAAGCCCGGCAATTTAATAAATTAGCCCTCAGTACGGAATTGGATCATGGTTCGCTCCAGAGCCTAAAACCCCAACTCGAAAAAAAGCGCTACAAAATTTTTCAGGACGGCGAAAAGCTCTATGCCCGGAAAGGGATTGTGGGGCGTATTGGGCCGATTATTGTCCACATCGGCATGATCGTCACCTTGGTGGGTTCTATTTGGGGAGCCTTTGGGGGGTTCATGGCCCAGGAGATGATTCCCAGCGGCGTGAATTTTAAGGTCAATAATGTGTTTAAGGCGGGGATTTTTTCCGAGAGCGATCGCCCTTGGTCAGTGAACGTGAATCGTTTTTGGATCGACTACACCCCCACGGGTGACATTGATCAATTCTATTCAGATCTATCGGTGGTCGATGAACAGGGCCAGGAGCTTGAGCGCAAAACGATTTCGGTAAACCACCCCCTCCGCTACGATGGCATCACCTTTTATCAAACCAGTTGGTCTATTGGTGGTGTCCAAGTTCAACTGAATAATAGCCCGATTTTTCAATTACCCGCCGCCCAAATCCCCACGGAGAATGGAGCGAAACTCTGGGGCAGTTGGGTCCCCATTAGGCCAGATATGAGTGCTGGGGTCTCGATCTTGATGCAGGATCTCCAGGGCAGTGCCATTGTCTATAACGAGCAGGGAGAATTGGTCGGAGCGGTACGGGTTGGCGATCGCCTAGATGTGGGGGACATTAGCTTGAAATTGGTTGATCTTGTTGGTAGCACTGGTCTCCAGATTAAGGCTGATCCCGGTGTTCCTGTGGTATATGCAGGCTTTTTGTTGGTGATGCTTGGTGTCGTGATGAGCTATGTTTCCTATTCCCAAGTGTGGGCCCTGGCCGCTGGCGATCGCTTTTATCTGGGAGGAAAAACCAATCGCGCTCAGGTGGCCTTTGAGCGGGAACTCCTGGAAATTATTAACACCCTCGAAACATCATCTGCCCAAGCAACCCCAGAAAATACCTTGACATCAATTGAGCAATAAAATAACCGATTGGGCTACACCAACGAGGAAGCCCAGTACTCCCCCCAAATTAACGATGGCTTGGAGTTCATTTTTAACAATGCCCTGAATGGCGCGTTCTAGTTCCCTGGGGCTGGTATTGTTCACCCGCTCAATGATTACTTGATCAATGGCGAGGATCGGGATCACTTGACTGATAATTTTTTCGAGGTCTTTTTCTAAATAGCGATCCAAAAGCAAAGATAATTCTTGGCTAACGACACCCAGGGAACTATCTAAGACTTGAGACGCTTGGAGCCGCCGTAAAATCACCACCGACAAATTATCCCAATCCACCGACTCACCAATATATTCCATCAAGCCCGCCCCTTTATCCTGGAAATACTGGCGGATTGTTTGGTGAAAACTTTTACGGAGTTGCCGCACCGTAGACACAGGCAAATTTTGGAGGGACAAACCCTGGAGCCAGAGGCGCAATTTAAGGCGAATTTCGAGGGTGAGAATTAACTCTTGGAGGCGGGCGTTGGCAATTTCTCGTTCTTCTAAACAGAAGGCCCGGAGGCGGGTCAGGCTATTTTTAACGCCAAATAGGTTCGCAACGACCCAATAGGTACCGCTGGTTTTTTCCCGGAGGCTGGTGTCGATAATTTCAATATTTTTGTCGGTAAGAAAATCAATGGTCGCCTGACGGAGAATATCGGGGGTTAGAACGGTACGCAACAGCCAATCGGTAAGCTGGCGGGCTTGGGCCTCCGTAAGTTTAAAGTCCAGCAGCAGTTGATCAAACAGTTGGTAAACCTGGGCTTCTAAGAAGGTATCTTCCCGAGACCAAACTTTAATGAGGCGGGGCAAAGATTCGCTGGCTAAGTCTCGTAGAATGGCCGCCAGAATCCCAGCGGTTTTTTGTTCTTGTTCGCCCTGGATTTGTGCAAAGGCCAATTGCAGCAGCCACCGGATCGCGGCTTCGATGCGTTCGGTTTGGAGCAGTTTTTGGGCGAGCTTTTGGATTTCTTCGGGGGTGAGCAGCGACCCCATAATAATCCGGGAAATGTTGCGGGCGAGGCGGTCTTGGTTGGCGGGGATCAGGCCTGGGGTGAAGGGTAAACGGCGATCGCCAAGGTAGATGGCCTTGTAGGGACGAAACAGCATATTGATCGCAATGTCATTGGTGAAATACCCAATCACAGTGCCAGCAACAGGGGGTAACAGTAACGTCCAAAAATTCAAAGCTGTGGGTCATTTTGTACTCAACATCTCTGATTTTAGGGCTTTTAGTTGGGCGATCGCCTGGATTGAGATGTAACTTTATTGATTGCTAGGGCACAAAGGCTTCGCTTCCTTGGACTGACGGAAAGGGGTTAAAGGTCACTTCTGAATTGCTGGGTTCCTTACGCCACAGCTTTTGGAGACCATTGGCGGCGATGGTGATATACAGGACATCCTGGGGTTGCAGTTGCCGTTGCAGGAGGGGCCAACCGTGCACCGCTTCCCCCTGGGATTCGAGGTAGAGGGGGACAAAATTTTGGGCGATCGCCGCATCTTGAACCCGCTGTCCACAGAAAGGATGGTTTGGGGTAATCAAGGTTGCCAGGGCAATCCACAGCAGATCGTCGGTCATGCCGTTGCCAAGGATACGTCCCCCTAGGGCGGCGGCAGCAAAAGAATGGGTTGCGAGTTCCGTCGGGGAAAGCACCAGATCAAAGGAAAAGACTTCCTGGGCCGACTGGGCAAAATTCGTATCTTGAATACGGACAATCACATTGACCTTGGGGGCGATCGCCTTGGCACTCAGGGCAATTTCGACGTTGGTCATGTCCTGGCTGGTGGCGGCAATGAGGGCCGTTGCTTTGGCAATCCGTGCATCCCGTAAACTGCTGGTCACACTGGCATCGGCAAGAATGACCGGAATCCCCAAGGTTCTGGCGGTGCGTAAAAAGCGGTTGTTGTGGTCAGTTTCGAGAACAACAACGTCATAGCCCTGGTGGTGCAGTTGGCGGGCGATCGCCATGCCCATCCCTCCCAAGCCACAGATCACGTAATGGTTTTGGTGGGGAATTTTTGTCGCATCCCAAAACTGACGAATTCGACTTCCCAAAATGAAATCATTGATCAACGCATAACAGATCCCCACGACTCCAGCGCCGACCACCATCATCACCGCCGTGAAAACCTTGACCCAATCGGGGGCGAGTTCCGCGACTTCTTCTTTTCCCCCGGCCCCAGTGATCATCCCCACTGAAAAATAAAGGGCATCCACCAGGGACAAATTAAAATTCACACAAACATAGGTAAAAGTGGCAATGCAGATGGTCACCAACAACGCCACCGTCACTAGGGTCATTGGCCGCACGTGATGTTGGTACTGCCGTAGATTGGCGATCGCCTTCCGAAATTTTTGCCAGAGGGAATAACGTTGACTTTTAACCTGGGGCGGCGTCCCTAAGATTAAGTGATCCCCCACCTGGAGGGTTTGGTCGGCCACCACCGCCGACACCAAATCCATTTCCCCCTGGGCTGGTAGGTAGTGGATAAACATCCGCTCCGGATTTTCCCAAAGCTCACTGAGGGGTTGGCCTAACCAGGGATGATCCGTAGTGATCACTTCTTCATAGATCGGCCAGGTTTTTTCGTAGAGACGCAGTTGGCCGATGGCTTTATTGCCCAGGGCGGCAAAGGCAAAAATGGGAGCGGCCAGGGCCGAAACACTCATGGTCACATGATCCGGCAGGGTTTGATCGAGGCGATCGCCCAGGGCTTGGTTATAGATACGATTGACAATGCGAATATTTGGATTTAGCACCCGCGCTTGGGTCAGCACCGCAAGATTGAGAGCATCATCATTACTGGCGAGGACGAGGGTTTGGGCCGCATGAATGCCCGCCCGCACGAGGAGTTGTCCCTGCCTGGGGTCTCCCACAATAATGCCCGCTGCCCGCTGATGACTGGGGCGATCGCTAATGCCGATCACCTCAGCCCCTTGATTTTGCAGTAGACGAAAAATCTTATATCCCGTTCGTCCTAAACCACAGACAATAATTTTTGGTTGCATGGAAACTGGGCCTGGGTTGATCAGGACTTATCTCAACAGATCAATTACCCTTCCTGTTTTAAACCCAAACGTTCCCGGCGAGTGTAATGAACCACACAGAGCAAAACAACTTCACATTTAGAGGCCAGAATTAGCACCCCTCTGTAAGCAACCCAGGATGATTCCCCCAGACTTGCCCCCAAAGCCCTGTAGAATATTCTTGAAAAAATCAACAGTTTTCCAAACGTAGCTATGGTAGTTGCAGACGCTCACACCCAGGGCTTTTCCCTCGCGCAATATCTCCAAGAACAAAAGACCATCGTCGAAACCGCCCTTGACCAATCCTTAGTTATCACTGAGCCTGTCACCATCTACGAAGCCATGCGCTATTCCCTCCTGGCTGGGGGGAAACGGTTACGCCCGATTCTTTGTCTTGCCGCCTGTGAAATGTTGGGGGGCACCGCTGCCATGGCGATGAATACGGCCTGCGCCCTGGAGATGATCCACACCATGTCTTTAATCCATGATGATCTGCCCGCCATGGACAATGACGATCTCCGTCGAGGCAAACCCACGAATCATAAAGTTTACGGGGAAGATATTGCCATTTTGGCGGGGGATGCCTTGCTTTCCTACGCCTTTGAATATGTGGCCCGCACCCCGGATGTTCCGGCAGAACGTCTGTTGCAGGTGATCGTACGCCTCGGTCAAGCAGTGGGGGCTGAAGGCCTCGTCGGTGGCCAAGTGGTGGATCTCGAATCGGAAGGGAAAACCGATGTTGCCGTAGAAACCTTGAACTTTATCCACACCCATAAAACAGGGGCATTGCTGGAAGTGTGCGTTACGGCGGGGGCAATTTTAGCCGGGGCGAAACCGGAAGAAGTGCAATTACTCTCCCGTTATGCCCAAAATATTGGTCTGGCTTTTCAGATTGTCGATGATATTCTCGATATCACCGCCACAGCGGAGGAACTAGGTAAAACGGCGGGCAAAGACCTCGAAGCCCAGAAAGTGACTTATCCGAGCCTATGGGGTATTGAAAAATCCCAGGCTGAGGCCCGCAAGCTGGTGGCAGAGGCGATCGCCTCCCTCGAACCCTATGGTGAAAAGGCCAATCCCCTTAAAGCCCTGGCGGAATACATCGTTAACCGTAAAAACTAACCCGCGTCACGGCCAAGCACCATGGATAATTTCAGCGCAGTTTTCCAAAATCACATCCTGATTGTGGCATTAGTGGCCTGCATTACGGCACAGTTGCTCAAAATTCCCATTGATTTGATTCGTTATCAAAAAACCAGCCTCCGTTCCCTCTTCAGTGCTGGGGGGATGCCCAGTGCCCACTCTGCTCTGGTGGGGGCTTTAGCGACAGGGGTTGGTCAGGCGAAAGGATGGGATAGTTCTGAGTTTGCGATCGCCTGTTTGTTTGCGGTGATTGTAATGTACGATGCCGCCGGAGTACGCCAAGCTGCGGGTAAGCAAGCGCGTATTCTCAACCAGATCATTGATGATATGTTCCAGGAAAAAGAATTTAGCGAAGAACGGCTCAAGGAATTACTCGGTCACACACCAGTACAGGTATTTGTGGGGCTTTCCTTGGGCATTGCGATCGCCTTTTTTGCCAATAGCCAACTGGCCTAGACCCAGATCCTGACCTTCATCCCTAAACGAATTTCTTCTTATTTCTAAGCTTCATGATGCAATCTACGACTTATTTTTTCGGGGCGATCGCCCTGGCTTTTTCCCTGGGTGCCTGTACCCAAAACAGCACCACCCCAGAATCTAACGCCACTGGAGGCGGAACTGTTGCGACCCCAGAAGCAGCACCGGAAACCCCAGCGTCGCCCCCAACCCTCCAATTCACTACCCTGGAATGGGAAGCCAGTCCCGTTAGCCTTGAAATCCAAGACCAGGTGGGACAGACCTTCGAGTTTTCCTGTCCGCCGGGGGATCCCAGCCAAAGGATTTGGGGTACGGGTGTTTACACCAGCGATTCTTCCATTTGTGCTGCCGCCGTCCATGCAGGTCTATTCGCCGCAGAGACCGGGGGAAATTTAACCTTAGAAATCCTCGCGGGCCAAGACCTCTACACCGGTAGTCAACAAAATGCAGTGACCAGTCGTGACTACGGCGCTTGGGGTGGGAGCTTCCGTTTTCCGGAGGCCAGTGGTAACGCTGCAACAACGCCAAATATCCAGTGGGATTCGACCCCAGGCTCCTTCGGGATTGCCGAAAATGTTGGCGATCGCTACAGTTTCAATTGCCCACCCAACGGTGAACTAGGGGCCTCGGTCTGGGGGACGGATATTTACACCAACGATTCCGCAATCTGTGTGGCAGCGGTGCATGCCGGAGAAATTGACCTAGCTACGGGCGGCCCGATCACCATCGAAATTGCCCCCGGTCAGGACAGCTACACCGGCGGCGATCGCAATGGCGTAGTTACTGCTGACTATGGCTCTTGGGGCGGCAGCTTCATCTTTTTAGACGAATAAAGCAACCAAAGACAGTTCCCTAGGGTTCGGGGTAAGCATGGGTCACATAGGGAACCGCGACAACTTTTCCAGTCACTTCTCCTGCTGCCACTTCTAACCCTTCTCCACCCACTTTCGTACGGACATAACCAAGGGCAAAGGTGTTATCCGGGTCAATACTGGTGATGACGCCGGCCCGTTCTTCACCCACAAAAATTTTGCAAGGGACTGCTACGGGGGCAGAAAGTTGAATCCCAAAGAGGCGCTGTTTAACGCCTTTGTAGGTATTGAGGCGGGCAATGGTTTCCTGGCCAATGTAGCAGCCTTTATCAAAGGAAATACAATCCCAAAGCCCTGCTTCCAGGGGATTATAATCTTCGGTGAGTTCTTGGTCGGGGGCGGGTCTGCCTTGGTGAATGCGCAATTTTTCCCAGGCTGCTTCGCCACAGGGGATCATTCCTAAATTCATCAGAGCTTGCCAAATTTCGACACCAGCCTCGGCGGGAATATACAGGGTATAGCCCGGTAATTTCAAACTGTTCCCCGTCGCACAGAGAATGTTTTGTCCCTGGATTTCTAGAAATTGATGACCACCAGCCGGAAAGTCAGCTAAGGTTACACCAGTGAGTTTTTCGAGAATTTCTTTGGCCTGAACACCCATCAAAGACAGAATATTAAACTGCCCAGAAAGATCACTAATTTCTACTTTGTCCATTGGAAAGAGAAACCGATCAAACCATTCCAGGAGAAAGGTTTTTTTCTGGGGCGAGACCTGCACCCAGAGGGCATCATCCAGAATATGCACCGTGGCGAGATCGATGGTGCGGGCCGTGGAATTAACGAGGACAGTGTCACAGCTTTGGCCCGATTGAAGCTGCTGGATTTGATTGGTGCTTTGGTTGTGGAGGTAGCGTTGACGGTCAGCGCCCGTAAAGTTGAGGAGACCCCAATGGCTTTGGTCATAGAGCAGACAGCCATTGCTGAAATCTTGGGAAATGTCGGCGTCGTTCCCAAAGGTTACAACGGCCTCACCGGAAGCTGTTAAAGGAAAGCCTTGGTGCTGGTGGTATTGCAAAAGGGGGGTCATGGCAATGGTCATGGATACTCAATTTGGCACAGATTCCATTATGCCAAGGGGAGAGGTTACACTGACAGAGATATTTTCTATGTGTTGTTTGGGATCGCCACCTATGGACTTATTTCGTCAACAGATTCTGCCGTTTTTAATTTTGCTGGTCTTCCTCTTGGCTTTAGGGATTGTCAGCGCCCGGATTTTTCTCCCCACCGATATGCTCGCCCCAGCACCCATTAGTTTTTTGGGCTAGGTCATGCTACCAGCGGGCTTTTCTCTGAGACGGGGTGCGATGATCGACCGACCGTTATTGTTAAAGTTTTTGCACCGCAGTTACCAGGAACTTTATCCGGAAACGGGCTTCGATCACCTCCGTACAACCTTGAACCATTACTTCACAGTGGATACGCCCCTCTGGTGGGTACGGACAGAAACGGAGCAAGTGGTGGGTTGTCTCTGGCTGGGCAATAGTGTTGATCAGATTAGCGGCGATCGCCACAGTCATATTTTTCTGTTGTATGTGATGCCGGAGTATCGCCGTCGGGGGTTGGGTTCGGCGCTTATGGCCACAGCGGAACGGTACGCGAAAACCAAAGGCGATCGCCAAATTACCCTCCAGGTTTTTACGAATAATCAGACGGCCCAGAGCTTTTACCAAAGCCTCACTTACCAGCCCCATGCAATCTTGATGCGAAAAATCCTCCCCTAAAGGATCTATGGCTCAATCTCGACTCCAAGTTTTTTGTGATCGCCTCGAACAGGAACTCCGGCCCCACCTCGATCTCACTAGCGAGCATCCCCACCATCCTGTGATCGTACGCCATTGCCCCAACCCTTGGTATTGTGTGGGCACCGGGAACTATGCTGCGGTTGTCGCCCACCCTGACTTTCCGGCGTGGGTAGTAAAGGTCTATGCCCCCCACCGGGAGGGATTTGCCGCAGAAGTGGAAGTTTATCGTCGCCTAGGGACCCACGCTGCGTTTTCGGAATGTTATTACGCCAAGGATGGCATTTTAGTGTTGCGGCGTTTGCATGGCACGACCCTCTACGACTGTGCCCACCGGGGGATTCCAATTCCGAGAAAAGTCATTGAAGATATTGATCAAGCCTTGGATTATGTCTATGCCCAGGGCCTCAATCCCCACGATGTCCACGGGAAAAATGTGATGCTGGGGGTCGATGGTCGGGGACTTGTGGTAGATATTTCCGACTTCCTCAAACCAGAGCCCTGTTATGCCTGGAAAGATCTTAAACGGGCCTATTATTGCCTTTATCGACCCCTGATTGCTGGTCTCAAATTAAAAATTCCCTATGCTTTTTTAGACCAAGTACGCACGGTCTATCGCGTTTATCGTCGGCTTGGCGATCGCCTTTTTTTGAAACCTTGAAACCCTAGAGGCCGTGGCGTAACTGACGTAAAATCTGTTGGGTTTTCGGATCAAGACTATTTAAGAGTTGCCCCCGTCGCTGCTGGCGTTGGCGTTTGCGATGATCCCGGGAACGTCGATTGGCGGCGGCCACATCCGATTGCAACTTTAAAGAAGACATCCATTCCGCCCCATAACCCACCACCGTATGCCGTTGGGCCTGGTCGGAGGTCACCACAATTACCCGTCGGGGCGTATTATAGTCGTGCCGAAAAGCGGCGCAGGCTTTTTCGATGTAAGTATCGGCAGTTTCCGAGAAAGCGGTGTAGTAAGCGGAAACAAATTGCGTATGTTCTTCTTCTTGGCTAGGGGTCTGCTGGTAATGGGCGTCAAAAACGACTTTTGTCCGGTAGCAGTTGTGGGAGGCGTAGTTAATTAAAACTTCAATCAATTCGTCCCGTGCCATCTCAAGGCCGTGGCGATCGCGGGTTGCCTTAAGCTCCTGCCAAGCACCAATGACGTTATAACCATCCACTAATAGTAGCGCTTCGGGGGATTGGGACTTCATGACTCACTCGTAACCTCCATGGTGAAAAAACAAAAGGATTTTAATGGATAAAAACCACATCCTAACAAGTTTTGTCACGCTTCTGCCATCGTCGAAATTATCGCTGCGGTCTGCTAATATCGTTCACCATTGCGAGAAGACAAAGACTTCCTTGGGGTTGCATCCCCTTGCCGTTCATTTTAGTTAAGGCTTTATTTTTAAGTTGCAATTCTTTTTAAATACCTCCCCAAAAAATATTATTTCAAGCAAAACGTTGCCCGTTTTTTTATTATGGTTTTGGGTAATTTTAGGCGGGATTATTCGCCTGACAAACCTTGGTGCAAAACCCTCTTGGACCGATGAATTTGCGACCCTCCTCTACAGTCGCGCCGAAAATTATAATCAACTGCCCTACGACGAAATTCTCACGGGGAAAGAGCTTTTAGCGCCCCTGCTCGGCTATCCAGACCAAGGGGTCACTGAAGCGGCCCATTTTTTGATCCATTACGATAACCACCCGCCGTTGTATTTCATGGTGGTTAACCTCTGGCAGCGCCTATTTCCCCTAGAGATGGGGGGGTACATTTCCATTGATGGGGTGCGTCTCCTCTCGGTGCTGCTTAGTTTGTTAGGCATTGGATCGCTTTATGGTTTGGCAAAGTGGCTCTTTCAGTCGGAAAAAATTGCCCAACTTACGGCGGCTTTGATGGCTTTTTCGCCCTTTGATATTTACCTGGCCCAGGAAGCTCGTCACTATACATTAATTGGTCTGTTTGTGATCGCTTCCTTGGGATTTAGTTTCCTAGTGCTGCGCCAAATTAAGACCCGGCAGGCGCTGTCCTGGGGGCAAGTTTTTGTGGGGATTGTCCTCTGTGGGGCGGGGCTGTTAGTGCATTACTTTTTTGTTCTGACGCTTCTGGCCGAGGCGATCGCCCTGGGGTGGTGGATGGTGACCTACCGCAAATATCCGATTCCGAAGCAATGGTGGCGTTTAGGAACGATCATTCTGACAGTGGGGCTTTTGGGGCTGATCTGGAAAACCCAAGTACTCCCCGACAGCTATGGCATGAGTATGACTAGCTGGATTCGCCTTGATCGCAGTGATTGGCTGGCATGGCTCAGTCCGGTCTTTCAGTTGTTGGCCACCGTTGTCACGATGGTGATGCTTTTGCCCATCGAGGTGGATTTTTTGCCGACGGTAATTGTCTGTGGTGCGGTGATGATCGTGGTGGGTATTCGTTTTTTGACCCTGTGGCGACAAGGCATCAAGGCCCAAAGCACAGTGCCTCAGTTTCAGGATGAGTTATTTTTTCTCTGTCGTTTTGTGGGGGCTGCCTGGGGACTCTTTGGGGTGCTCAGTTTTGGCCTCGGCATCGATATTACCCGTGGGGCTCGCTACAGTTTTGTGTATTTTCCGGCGGTAATTCTCTTGGGAGCCGTTGGCCTGAGCTATTTTTGGCAGCGGGATCAGATTCGCTGTCTAGGGGTTGAAACGATGGGGACTCGGTTTCCCCAGGTGAAATCTGGGACAAAGGCGATCGCCTTTATGGTGTTGATTAGTTTTTGTAGTGCCTTAACTGTCGTCCATGATTGGGGCTACCAAAAGTACTACCACCCCGACAAAATCGTTGACCGACTCGCAACAGCAACCCAACCTGTACTGATGGTGCTCCCCCGGGAAAGCACCGTGCAAATTGGCGAAATGATGGGGATCGCCTGGGAACAGCAACGACGCACCCTAGAACGCCCTGTATTTTTTGCTTTTGTACCGAAACAAGATGCGCCAGCAGCTTACACTGACGATCTAGACAGAATCAGCGCTCAATTTTCCCAAACGCCCTTTGAATTATGGTCGATCAACATCTTTGAACCGATTCCTCTGTCAAACTGCCGCGCTTCTGAACAAGTTTGGGTTTCTGGCTACTACAGCGATGTTTACCAATGTACCCCTGATCTGCCATTTCCCAGGGGATAAATTTAAGCGGCTTTTCTCAGTGAATCTTCTCAGCGGGATTCAACCGCAAGGCACTTTTGTTAACAACCGTCCCTAACCCTGGGCCTCTAGCTTTTGGTTCGTGCGACTTAAACGCTCGGCTAAGGTTTTCATGATTTCGATGGCAAAGTAGGGATTTTGCTGGATGAGGAAGGTAAATCGCTTTTGGTCAATCACCACGAGGCGACAATCCGTTTTGGCGATCGCCGTTGCACTGCGGGGGGAACCCGGCTCAATGACGGCCATTTCTCCTAGAGCTTCCCCTTCACCGAGGATACTCAAGGGTTGCCCTTGAAACTGAATTTCCACTTCCCCGGTTTGGATAATGTAGAGCAGATTGCCCGGGGTGCCTGCGCTAAAAATTACAGTGCCCGCCGCGAAATCCTGGGTGTCGTGGTCATGTCTAAATAAGTCAAAATGCGCCATCATGATTTAGTTCCTTCTGAACTCTCGAAATAAATTTCTAAAAACGAGCCAATGCCCGCCTATTCACGATCATAGTGGAGCTAAGGCCGCTTTTTTGCGTATTTCTTTGGGCTTATCGCGAATTTAACTTCCCCTTTACCAAGGCTGTTTTTAGCGGGGTGCTTCGGTAAAAGCCTGGACACGACCATCGGGATTTAACACTAGGCGAAATGTCCGACTTTCAGCAGGAAAAGAAGCGCCAACATTGCGACCCACAGAGAGAAAAGAAAGTTGGGGTTGATACAGTTCGGCGGCTTTACCAATGGGAAAGACTGTTTCAATGGCCCCTTGTTCACTGAGCTTTAAGCGATATTCTAGGACTTCACCGAGGTCGGCGGGACTCTGCCACTGGGTTTGAAAATGACGTTCAACTCGCTGTTCGGGGTTTAGCCTTGGGGCATTGGCGGGAGACAGGGCGATCGCCTCTTGCTGGGGCGCATCAGCAAATTGTTCTGCTTGATCGGCAGCGGTGGTTCTGGCCATTTGTCCCCCAAAGCTGGGGGCGACGCTCAGGCTGGTGTTCTCCCTGGGGGCAGTAGCCGTGATCGGGGCCGGATCATTACTAGGGGGACTGGGGGGGGATGCGGTTGGGGGAGCCGGATTCGCAGTCGTGGTTTCCCCTGGCGTCGGTTGAGTCAGATCAACGGTTTGGGGAGCAACCCGTGGGTCATCTAGGGGCGCATCGGCTGCGGATGGCACTGGCGAGAAGGTATAGGAGGCGTGGGGATCTGGAGGGATAAGCTCCACTTGGTTGCCCGCTTCATCCGTAGCTTCGAGGTTTAGGGCACTACTGGTTTCCGGGATTTGTTGCTGTTGCCAAACGGCGTTACTAATCCCCACCACGAGGAGAAAAGACGCGGCGATCGCCCCCCAGCGAGTGACAGTCCGGCGTTGTTGGCTAGCAGTGAGGCTGGGTAAAGCCACCATGTCCGTCTGGTAGGTTTCGAGGGCCTCCGCCAGGTCATGGAGTTGGGTAGCGTTGAGTTGGAGGGCCGGGCCAGATTCCTTGGTTGCTAGGCGACCCAGGTGGAGGGTATGGGACAAAAGTCCCTGGGTGACAAGCTGGGGTTGGGGCAGGGTGGCGACGGTCTGACCAGGGGTGTTGTGGTAGCCATAGACAGAGGTGGCTTGGGGCAGCCATTCTAAGTCGGGACTGAGGTCTTGGAGAAACCCTTGGACATACTCATTGACGGCGGTGGCGAGGGCATCCAATTGGGGGCGATCGCCTTTGATGACGATGCGCTGATCGGGGCCAAGGCGCGGATCATCAAAACTCAACTCAAAATTCAATTCTTTAATCAGCGGCTTCCCTGTCCACTGGGAGAGGGCCGAGGTTTTCGCTGCCACTTCCAGGCTACAGGTGGGGGGAGTATAGCGACGGGTGAGGGTGGGAGAGAGCATAGGAACCATCTAAGAACGAAAACAAACTACGGGGGAATTGAGTAAAAAAGAGAAAAAATCAAGGGTGGAGTTTAGGTCAAGTCTCTAGGTTTTGCCTTGATCGATTAATGCTAACCAGAGGCGTCGATGTCCATTTTTGGCCCCATAGAACAGCAAATCAATCAGTAATTTCAGGGCGAGTCCCACTAAGGAGGCTGAGGCGATCGCCTCCCCTTCCTCCATGCGTTCTTGGTAGGTATTGCTAAAGTTATCGAGGTAATCCCCTAAAAGAGCGGCTCGGTGGGGTTCCTGGCCTTGTTCGGTCATCTGTTCCAGGAGAGCGCAGGCGCGGCGAATGTCATCCTGCTGCTGGCGGGCTAAATGGCAGATGATCAACACCAAAGAGCGGGCTTCTTCGACGTCTAATTTTTTGCGGCCCCCACTACTTTTCCGGAGAGGGTTAGACTGTCGCAGTCGCCATAAGGTAACGCGATCGCCGATGACCGCCTCTAAATTTAGCTCTTTGGCCGCCTGTAACATCGCCTCTGAACTCAGGCCCGCTAAGGACTCCAACGCCAATAAGACCAAGTCCAGATGACTTTTAATATTCTCTAGCTGCTGACCATCGGGGGGCTGGGCCAGGGGCAAATCCGCAAAAGACGCAGGGGTAGGAACGGCTTGGAGACTAGGGCGCATAGTTACAGCTTAGGTGAGAAAAATAGAGACCAGCGTTGGGTTACAGATTTTGCAACTCCCTTGTGGCAACCCCGTGATGGGCAACATATCCCCAATATTATGCCCCACCCCTAGGACACGACTCGGTCGTGCTCAAGATGTAATGGTGGAAAAGTGGAGTTTTTTGGTTGCCAAACCCCATGCCTGTCGGTCTTAACGGTGCATTTTCCCACACGGTCAAAAATGGTCATATTCACAAGGGAAAACAACGTTCAAATGTTGCCGATATGGATGACCGTCCATTGAACATTCCAGTAAAAAGTTGACATACTTTCCCGCCGTAAACGGTCGAAGATTTCTTGATACTTAGCTGGGTTGCAACACAATTAGCCTTGCCATCTCTCCATGTCCGCTTAGGGTCTCCCGATGCTCTTTACCAGAAAGCTGTCCTAAAAGGGGACTGAACTTACTGAAGTTAAGACGGGGTTTTAGCTCCATTCTTCCGGTCATTAATCAACGCCTTCAATGGGAGCAAAGCCTTGACGCTGAACATTTTCCGTCACATGACGCGGCTCTAGGAATTGCAGGAGATAGTCAGGGCCACCCGCCTTAGAATCTACACCGGACATATTGAAACCTCCAAACGGTTGACGGGCCACGATCGCCCCCTTCTCTCTCTTCACATGACTGAACTTCCGTTTATTTACCAAAATCTGCAAAGTAATCCTTGTTGGTTGCTAAGTCTTCTGGAGCCTCAACGCAGCCAACAATATCTCCAGCAAGTTCGAAGGCACTGACTTCTTTTTCTAAATTCTCTAATTTCTGTACTAAATCGACTGTCTCAGTTTGTTTTTGTCGCCGTTGTCCACGTGCCACAATCGGTATCTGTGTGAAGTCATATTCAGGACGCAAGTCGTCATTTATTTCCGAATTTTGAGGCATGTATTTTATGATGAGCAGTTTCAGTAAATCTATATTAGTATCTGGATTAAAATAATGTTATGTCAGTAGTTTGAGTCGTTATTCGCAAGGTTGCCTGCCTTACAGAAGGAGTTTCCCCATGTCCCAAGCCATAAAAGCCGTTTATCGAAGTGGTACGTTTATCCTTCAGACAGATTGTGACTTGCCTGAAGGCGTTGAAGTGGAGCTTTTGGTGCAATCCTCTCAAGTTATTCCTCCTAAAATTACTGATCTTGCCGCTCGACAAAACTTTCTAATGCAACTTGTAGAACGGATGCAACAAACTCCTATCCCTTCTGATGCTCCTCGGTTTACGCGGGAGATGTTGCATGAACGCGGTTGATACGAACATTCTTATTTACGTTAACGATCCTCGTGACCCGCAAAAACAGGTGATCGCTGCATCTCTAATATGTTCATTAACAGACGGTGTTTTGATTTGGCAGGTTGCTTGTGAGTATTTAGCTGCCAGTCGTAAGCTAGAACCATTAGGCTATGACAAAGCGCAAGCATATCAATATATTCGTGACTTGCAGCAAGTTTGGTACACGGCTTTGCCAAATTGGAATGTGATTGATCGTGCTGAAGATTTAATGAATCGCTTTAGCCTATCCCATTGGGATTCGATGATTGTTGCGGCTTGTTTAGAGGCAAATATTGAAATCCTGTACACCGAAGACTTTGGTTACTCAGCTATTGATGGCTTGAAAATTGACAACCCCTTTCAAAATACCTAACTAAGGCGATCGCCCCTTTTCTCTCCACACAACTGAATGGCGATCGCCTGTATTTTTTCCTCAAAAGTAGAATGTGCTAGCGCATCATCATGTATTAAACAGAACAATAAGATCAGTAATCTGCCAGATAAAATATGTAGCCTTTTTTTAGAATAAACTCATCTGAGAGTCATCTTCTCCACATTCTAAAGGATCAGACAAATCATTCAGTATTTCATTTCGGTCAGAATTATATAAGAAGAAATATAATGACGAATCAATTATTTTAATTATTTTCCCACCTCGATCATAATCAACAAAAGGTGGTCGAATACTTTTGTTGATTTGATGTTGAGTAATGTTGTGCAAAAATTTACTTAAGTCGCTGGATCGAACATCCTCGCTCCTATGATGTATTCTTCTGATTTCTTCTAAAATGAAAGATTTAGGCAATCCTTTTTGGAGAATGGAAAAGTCTATTATCAATAACAACTTAATAAAATAATAAGGAAATCCCAATGATAATTTTCCACTTTGAGTGCTAGTTTTCCGTAAAACATCTGAAAATGATTCAAAGTTTCTTATATGGCGAGCTGCATAATCTTGGGTTTTCCCCTGTATTGAAGTTGCTAAAGACTCAAAAGATATACTAATCCGATTTTCATTAGTTTGAGAAAGACCTTGAGTAGAACAACACTTTTTACACAGTTCTTGAACGACGCCGATACTATCAAAAGAACGTTCAATTAAATTTTCTTGGATTTGAGAAAAATCAACATTTAGTAATTTTGAGCCTTTATCAATGACTCTACGAAAATCGTCTTTACTCCAAGGTTCAACTGGTATTTCAATCACACGATCTAATAAATCCCCATTGTATTGAACTAGGCGATTTGCTTCGCGCCAAATTCCTAAAATAACAAATACAATTTCATAATCTTGAAAAATGCGGAGATCGTACGCTAATGTCTCTTGAGTTTCTTGCGATAAATAGTGAAAGTTTTCTAAGATGATAACTTTATTGAAACTGTTTTTATTGAGTAGCTCGGAAACATCTTGAGCTAAGGCAAGATTATAATCGATAAAAGTTTCTGTCGTCCCACGTGAATGTGAGGCATTTCCTTGAATATCTCCTTCAACTTCTGCCTCAGATACAAAGGGAACCTTAATTGTTACGTTTGCTTTCCCTCCAAGACTTCCTTCAGTCTTGTTTTCTTTAGTATATGTCTCTAAAAAACGGATATTTAATTGTCTTAAAATCGATCTATAAATATCAATTGCTTGAGTTGAAGGAGAGCACTCGACTTTGACGTAATCTTCTTTTTTGAGATGCTTTAATATTAAGGAAGTCTTCCCTTGCTTGGACGCTCCATAAACAACAATTTGCTTTTGTTCATGTAGAGCCGACTTAAACATATCATCGACTTTAGGACGTTCGATATATGATTTAATTAACTTAGTACTAACTCCAAATACTTCCGTAACTTGATACTTCTTAGACATTAGTTATTTTTATTATATGAAAATTTTTAAAAATAGAAATCTAAATTATGGCAAGTCTTTCGAACCATAGATTGTGCTAAGTATCTAATACTTCTTCATTTAACTGCGAAGCATTTTGTTTCATCAAACGCATTAGTAAGCGTAGCCCTTCATTTACGGCATTGGAGTCCGGAAACAGTTTGGCGACATCTGGGGTCTATATCGACTGTCACAGTTGCTTTTTGTCGTCGTCCTTGTCCACGCGCTACCACAGTCATCTGCGTGAAATCATATTCAGGACGCAAATCATCATCCATTTCAGAGTTCGGATTCATAAGCCTTACGTTCTTTAGGGGTTGCGAGACGAGCACTGATGAGACGGGTAAAATCTCCACGTTCTGTGTAAGCAACGACCAGTAACCTGTCTTTTGTTGACTCTCCCATTATGATAAAGCGTCTCTCATTGATTGAGTGGTCGATGTCCGCAAAGGTCAAAAACAGCGGATCTTCAAAGACGGACTTGGCTTCGTCAAACGGAACTCCATGCTTGTCTAGGTTGATTCTTGCTTTATTATCATCCTAGTCAAACAACATGGGCTAAATCCGTCAGAGGTCATTACAAACATAACAAGGCGATCGCCACTACTTCATCGATTAATCAACGCCTTCGATGGGTGCAAACCCTTGACGCTAGACATTCTTAGTTATATGACGCGGCTCTAGGAATTGCAGGAGATAATCAGGGCCACCCGCCTTAGACTCGACACCAGACAGCTTGAACACTAAAACCTCACGATATAATTTTAGCCAGAGTTCAACTCATTAAGTAGTCAAAATTTATGAGCACTCGCATTACGATTGAGTTACCAGATGACGTTTACCAGAGAGTTGAGCAATTTGCCCATCTCGCCAATCGTGACTTGTCCAGTGTTGTGGCGGAGAGTATTCAGCTTCTCATTCCTGCTTCCCATCCCAATAGCACAGCAACTCCTGCGATTACAGCTTTAGATGATGAAGAGATTTTAGGTCTAACCGAGCTACAGATGGAGCCAGAACAAGATGCCCGCCTTAGCCAGCTACTGGATTTACAACAAGCAGGGCAACTGTCCAATCCCGATTCCTCCGAACTTCAGACTCTGATGCAAGTTTATCAAGAAGGACTTCTGCGTAAAGCGACAGCATTAAACGAAGCTGTGAAACGTCGATTAATTCAACCTCTCAGCGAATGAGCTACATCTCAGAAGAGCTGCGCCAACAGGTGAGAGAAACCGCCAATAATCAATGTGGTTACTGCAAAAGCCTTCAGAAATATGTTTTAGGCATCTTAGAAATCGATCACATTATCCCAAAAGCAGCGGGCGGCTCAGACGAAGAAGATAATTTGTGGCTAGCTTGCCGTCTCTGTAATTCCTACAAAGGCACGAAAACCCATGGCATCGATCCAGTGACGAATACCACCGTTACTTTGTTTAATCCCCGTACTCAAAAGTGGTCAGAGCATTTCATCTGGGAAAGAGAAGGTGCTTTGATTCGTGGTTTAACTGCTTGTGGTCGTGCGACAGTGCTTGCTCTTCAACTGAATAATCCCTATGCAGTCATGGTACGACAAGCTTGGATTTTGGCAGGATGGCACCCACCCGATTAAAGTAATTGAGTTGATCGCCCTCCCGTATTTCTACAGAAAGGCGATCGCCACTATTTCATCAATTAATCAACCCCTTCGATGGGTGCAAACCCTTGACGCTGAACGTTTTCAGTTACATGGCGTGGCTCTAGGAATTGCAGGAGATAATCAGGGCCGCCCGCCTTAGAACCCACACCAGACATCTTAAAGCCGCCAAACGGTTGACGGGCCACGATCGCCCCCGTAATCCCCCGGTTGATATAGAGATTGCCCACTTCAAATTCCTCCGTTGCTCGCTCGATGTGTTGCGGTGTCCGGGAATAAAGGCCTCCGGTCAATGCGTAGTCCGTACCGTTGGCAACTGCTAAGGCTTCATCGAAAGAACTGACTTTAATCACCGCTAATACTGGCCCAAAAATCTCCTCCTGGGCGATCGCCTGATCCGCTTGCACATCAGTGAAAATAGTTGGGGACACATAATAACCATTGTTGGGAACTGCCGTTTCAAAGGCGACTTTCGATTGTTCCTTGCCCTTCAGGATGTAGTCCTTGATCTTCGCTTGGGCTGCCCCGTCAATCACCGGCCCCATCTTGACGCTCGGATTATCCGTTTCGCCGACCTGGATTGATTTCACCGCCTCCACCAAACGTTCCACAAAAATATCGTGGATCGCTTCCATCACAATCACGCGCGAACAAGCCGAACATTTCTGACCGCTATAGCCAAAGGCCGAATGGAGTACACCCGCCACCGCTTGGTCGAGGTCGGCACTATCATCGACGATAATCGCATTCTTGCCGCCCATCTCGGCAATGACCCGCTTCAAGTGTTTTTGGCCCGGTTGGACGATCGCCGCATTGGCATAGATATTACAACCCACTTCACGGGAACCCGTAAACGCAATCAGATGCACATCGGGATGTTTAACCATCGCTGCGCCTACGGTGGATCCACGTCCTGGCACAAACTGAAAGACACCCTTGGGGATCCCCGCTTCAATGAGGATTTCCGCGATTTTTGCACCGATCACGCTGGAGGTTTCGGCGGGTTTTAGGAGGGTACAGTTGCCTGTCACCAAGGCTGCAACGGTCATCCCCGTGGCGATCGCAAAGGGGAAATTCCACGGAGAAATCACCACCGCAAGGCCGCGCGGTTGGTAATGGTAACGGTTGGTTTCGCCGCAAACATCGTATTTTTTGAAACCCTGCACTTGGGATAAATCATCGGGTTTAACGGTATAACCCTGGTGCAAACGCTCCATTTCGTCGGCGTAGTAGCGACAAAAATCAATGGCTTCGGAGACTTCTGGATCCGCTTCCTTAAGGATTTTGCCTGTTTCTAGACAAATCCACGCATTCAACTCGTGGCGACGGGCTTCCATGATGTCGGCGGCTTTGCGGAGAATGTTGGCCCGTTCCGAGACGGGGGTTTTCTTCCAGGCGGGAAAAGCGGCTTTGGCGGCGGCGATCGCCTCCGTTGCTTGCTCTAGGGAAATTTGACCAACTTTACCAATGAGTTCTGTGGAACGGGAGGGATTCACCGAGTCCACAAAATTTTCGGTTTGTACATATTCACCGTTGATGTAGGGCAGATAACGTTTGCCAAGCTGTTTTTTCACCTCGGCGATTGCAAATTGGGACTTATCCCGCAGTTCTGGCTCGGCATAATCAACGTTGGCAGCCCCGGCAAATTGCAGATGACTACTATCAAGGTCGTGAATCGTTGCCTTGAGATCACCAGTGGGGGGCGCGATTAATTCTTCAACGGGACGCTCTTCTAGGTTCTGGCGGAGGAAAGAACTATTGGCGGTATTCTCCAACAAACGCCGGATTAGGTAGGCCATGCCCGGCAAAATTCTGCCGTAGGGACAATACACCCGCACCCGATAACCTTCTTTTACCAACGCCTTCGCAATTTGGTCGCCCATGCCGTACAGCACTTGACATTCAAAATTACGCCGGGGAATATTGAGTTCTTTTGCAATCGCACAGGCCACCGCCTGGGAACGCACATTATGGCTGGCGATCGCCCCGTAGAGATACTGATGGTTTTCCAATAGCAGCCGGATCATGCGTTCGTAATTAATATCCGTCGCGCCCTTTTCGTTGAAAACTGGCTGTTCCCAGTGGTTTTGCAGAGCCGTAATCGTTTCTTGATCCCAGTAAGCGCCTTTCACTAAACGGACAGTGACAGGGGTACCCCGTTCCTTAGCCCACTCAATCAAACTTTCTAAATCGGCGTAAGAATCCCGCAAATAGCCCTGCAATGTCACCCCAATATCACGGCGGTGCCGAAACTCCGCTTCTAGCAACACATCTTTCAAAATCTGGAGGGTGAGGGTTTTATATTCGTAATGCTCCATGTCAAAGTGCACCGCAACCCCCAATTCCTGGGCATGGCGTAACAATAGCCGCACCCGTTCCGCCACATTCTCCTTGCTGCCCGCCGGATCGAGGGGGTCAAACTGGGAATAAAACGCTGTCAATTTTACAGATACTTGCACCTTGGCGAGATCCTCCCCGTCCGCCGCATCAATGGCATCGACCTTAGACCAATGTTTTGCCGCTGTCGCCAAATCCGCCATTAAATCGAGGTAAGTTTGCTGATATTTTTGGGCTTCTGATTCGGTGATCACTGCCTCGCCCAAGAGATCAATGGTGAACGCCATTTTGTCTCGACGCAGACGTTCAACGGTTTTTAGCACTTGCTTGACGTTTTCCCCCGAAATATATTTAAACGCGAGGGTTTCCACGGATTTACTAATGGTTGCGGCCGCAATCTGTGCCGGAGGAGAATGGGGTTCGGTGAAATTGAGGATTTTTTTTAAAGCTCCGGGTAACTCCACCGACTCATCCCCTAGATACTGTTGGAGATGCTGGGCGATCGCCGTATTGTCCTTGAGGGCTGGCAACACATCAATGAAGCGAAACAGTTGCACCCGCAAATGGGGATTTTCCATGGCCCAGCCCAGCAATTTATCGTCTAGGCGCATCTGGTCTTGGATTTTCGAGAAAAATGACCGTTTTTCCCTGGTGGCAGCGATTAACTCCCTAGCAATTTGTTGGGTACGCGCTTCGTAACGATCCTGAGCATCGATGACCACGGCTAACAATTCTCCGAAAAGACCTATGGTTTAATTTTCCCGGAAAAAGGCAGGCCCAGGGGTAGAGGCTTTGTCAGTGTTTCAGGACTTGGTGAATTTATATTTTCAATCGTTCCAATCTGCGGCAACTGGCTGATTTTCACTGGGGGCAATGTTGGTAGCCTGCACTTGTGTTAAAAATTCCCCAAAGCTGGTGGCGGCGATCGCCATGTGGGTGATTTCGGCCATGGTCAGTGCCGGGGGCAAATCGGGTAATTGTCCTTGATAGGTGAGACTCGGTTCCCCAAACCGCTGCTGGAAAATTTCTCCAAGTACCGCCTTCAGGGTCGTTTGTTGTTGCTGTTGTAGTTGTTCGAGGGCCGCTGTTTGCTGGTTAATGGTCTGGAGCAACTGTTGGAGGGAGCGGCCTAAAATGCCCAATTCATCGGGGCGATCGCCAAAACTGGCAAACAAATCTGGATCAAAATTTTGGTGCTCAATGGCGGCCACGGCCATCGCGGTGATTGTATAAAGTTCCTCTAGGGATTCGGCATTTTCCCGGTGATTTTGTTCGAGGGCGTCGATCACTTGGTTATAACGGGTGGCAATGTGGCCAATTTCCGTAAAGGGTTCCACGGGCACCCGCAGGGTCAAGTCTTGGGTCGCGGCCTGGTGATCCATCACCTGAAACAGTTCGTAGGCATCGGTTTTGGCCCCATGTTCAGAAATATTCAAACCCAGGGCTTCGGCTTCCGGGGAAACCCGCAAAGGATACCACCGCTGCAACAGTTGCAAAATTAGCCAAGTCAGCCCCGTCCCCCAAGCAAGGGCGATCGCCACCCCCAAGAGTTGTACTAGCAGTTGACTATGGCGGGCTTCGACATTACCAAATAACCCGACACAGAGGGTTCCCCACAGTCCCGCGCCCCCATGGACGGCGATCGCATCCACCGCATCATCAATTTTGTAGCGCTTTAAAAGACTCGACACCCATCGGGCCACCCCCGCCGCCGTTATCCCCACCACCACCGCTAAGGGACTCGACACCAGATCGCAACAAGCCGTAATCGCCACCAGTCCCGCCAGGGAACCGTTAATAATTTCCTCGACCTCTGAGCGCTTGAGATACCATTGGCTGAGGAGCATCGCCGTCACCATCCCCGCAGTTCCTGCCAGCACTGTATTGGTAATAATTTGGGGCACCTGGTCATTAAAAACGAAGGTACTTCCCCCGTTAAATCCCAGCCAGCCCACCCACAACAGCAACGCCCCCAAAACGGCAAAGGGCAAGTTCGATCCTTGGATTTTTTGGGTTCCTGTGGGGGTAAATCGCCCTTCCCTGGCTCCGACTAAAAGCAAGGTGCCCAGGCTCACCCAAGCCCCCATACTGTGAACCACCGTACTCCCCGCAAAGTCGAGAAATCCCAGTTGCAGCAGCCAACCCGCTTCGTTCCAGGCCCAATGCCCGAAAACCGGGTAAATAAACCCCGACACCAGGACCACAATGATGATGTAGGCTTCGAACTTTAGCCGTTCGGCGATCGCCCCCGAAATAATCGTTGTGGCCGTACCGCAAAACATTGCCTGGAACAGGAAAAAAGCGGCCTCTTCGGGGTTCCCAGTCGTGCCCAAAAAGAAATTGCTCCCACCGATGCCTCCCCACTGGGATAGCCCAAACATCAAACCATAGCCAATTCCCCAGAACAACATCACCGACAAACCAAAATCGGAGAGGTTTTTAACAGCCACATTAATGTTATTTTTTGTGCGGGTCAGGCCAGATTCGAGGCACATAAAGCCAGCTTGCATCAACAGCACCAAACCAGCACAAATTAGCAACCACAGTTGATCAATCATAAAGTAATGGGTTTCCTTAGGAACGGATAATTCATCGGGATTAAATTAATTTTGCTGAAGAAAAAAGCCTATTTAGGTTGGAATAATTGATAAAACCGGGCAAATTTAGGAATGTCTTCTTCGTGACCCAAAACCACTAAAATATCCCCAGAAGTCAACATTAAAGTTGGACTTGGATGGGTGATAAAATCGCCTTGAAATCGCCGTAAAGCCACCACAATAAAAGCCCCTTTGCCGCGAATTTCTAGCTCCCGGACTGTTTTCCCCACGAGGGATGATTGGGGGGCGATCGCCAACTCGATCATCTGCACATTAATTTGTTGCAAAAGATCATTCAGTTGTTCCTGTTGAGAAGACTGACTAAAAAAATCCGTCGCGGGAGGTGTCGTAATCAAATTAGCCATCCGCGCCCCGCTGACACTGGCAGGTAAAATGACGTGGTTTGCCCCTGCTAACCGGAGCTTTTTTTCGGTACTGGGCACTTCCCCCCGCGCCAAAATCATTAAGTCTGGGTTCAATTCCCGGGCAGTCAAAGTAATAAACACATTGCTGGCATCGCTATCAAGCACCGTCGCTAAAGCCTTGGCCCGCCGAATGCCTAACCCCTGCAGAATCAGCTCATCTGCCGGATCTCCCTCCTTGGTTAGATAACTTCGCTGTTCAGCGATCGCCAATTGTTCTGGATCAATGCTGAGCACCACAAAAGCTTGTCCCGAATCTTCGAGTTTTTGGGCTAAAATTTGGCCAATATAGCCAAAGCCACAAATAACAATGTGATTTTCTAAATTGGAAATGCTTTTACGTTGTCTTTCTGCCTCAAATGCCCGATTAATCTCTCCCTCCGTCACCATTTGCACAAATCCTCCTACCCCGTAGATGGCTGCTGATGTCCCCGCTAAGATGACAAAAATCGTAAACAGTTTTTCCGGCGTCGTCTCCAGGGGTTTGACTTCTCCATATCCCACCCCAAACACCGTGATCACGACCATATAAAACGATTCTAGGGCCGTCCAACCAAACAGCATGTAGCCGCAGATCGCAATCACAATAGTGATTAAAAAAAAGATCGACCCAGTTGTTACCCGTTGAAAAGGGGTTTGGGAAAATTGAGGTGCAGCGTGGGGACGATCCATACTCTGAATAACTTTAAAGCGATCGCGATGGTTACCCTAGAGTATGACAGTTTCCCTCAATGTAGCTTGTATCTAATTTAGCTTCCCTGAAAATCGTAGTTTTCTGGAATTTAGCCTTAACCTTTTGCTTGAAATTTCTTACTCCGGAGAAAATTGATTAATTTATTCTTCTGGTGATTTTACAGGGATAGATAATGGTATTAAATAAAAAAAGTCCCCAGGCCGCTTGAGGATTTTATGTTAAGTAAAAACCCTGAAAAATAACGATGTTACTCCTAAATTCTGAAGCTAAACTGAGGGGATAAAATGTAGAAAATTAGCATTAATCTTGATGGTGAGTAGACGAGGCTGCCAGAAACAATTCCTTTAACTCAAAATGAATGACATCAGTCATTTTTTTAGAAGTATAGAGACGATTTCATCAGACCTGTTTAATCACTTCTACCACCACCTAATAACCACATTAAATTAAAACCAACGCTCACATCATCATCAGATTGACGAATTAGGCTACCAATATTTCCTTTGCCTGAGGTGTTGGTACCATAAACTCCTAAACCAAAATTGGATTTGGGGAATAAATAACGCGCACCAGCTGCCCAAACAAAGGGATCATCACTAAGCATAGGAGTTACTTCCCCAATTAACTGTAGTCCGGGAGACAGCTGTAAATTAACACCTAAACCTGCACCAACAATGCTCTCGTCAGAAAATAACGCTACTTTCGGATTTAACGTAAAACTAATCGTATCATTGGGAGAATAAGCAAAAGATAAATCTCCTAAAAAGGAATCGGTACCATCTTGAAATACAAGTGCAATTCTCGAACCTAAGGAAAAGGGATCACCTTGGGCCTGATTCAAAAAATTAAGTTTAGTCGCAACACCAGCTTTAAAATTATTTTGTAATGGTTGATCATTATCTGCTAATTGCGAAGCTAGAAATTCTATTTGAGCAGTATCACTGAGACCAAAACTAAGCTGTGCGCTACCACTGTCTCCATCAGTAGTAATTCCACCATCCAAAAGAATCATTCCTTTACGAACAGTGGTGGGACTACTAAGGAGAATGCCATCAAATAGTAATTGCTTCTCTCGATACGTCATAGGAGGAAAAGGGTTATCTCCAAAATTCCCCCGATAGGTTTGAGCAAGATCAGGTGTATATCTAAGCTTAAATAAAGCTCCTACTTCATCACCATTGGGCAGAAAAGTTAGTAACTTAGTTGCTGGCGTAGTGCCTAGCCGGTTGGTCACTGAAAAATCCAAGGCGAGGTTCGGACTATGCAAATAACTAAAACCAGCATTCCAAACCACTTTTTCGCTAATACTACCGTCTGTATTGACGCTATTGCCGCCAGAAGAGCCAATCGGAAAATTAATGTCCGCTAGCAAACCAAATCTTTCGCTTAATTGAAAAGTTATCCCTGTACCAACATTAAAGAAAGTACCGTAGAAATCTCCCCCATTAACGGTCTCAGGGAAAATCGTCGCTCCAGCCACTGCATGCCACTGAGCATTTTCGGAAATATTATATGTCACTGGTAATTGAATGGTACCAGCCAGAACATTATCTTTTTGGCGGGCAGAAGTACCTTGTTCACTGAATAAACCATTTTCGGAACGGACTTGTATCCATTCAAGTGAACCAACAATCCCAAGACTATAGGAAGGTTCTTCGATCAGTTTGTATTTAACATTTGGTGCTACAGATGAAAAAGTTAGATTAGTTCTTTCTCCATTAAATCTATCACCTAAAACATCATCAAAAAATGAGATGTCTGCACCTATTTGTAATCTGTCCGTAACACCATATTCAATAGAACCATAATATACTTGTAACCCCACACCAGTGGATTCTGAATTAGTAGGATAGACAATAAATCCAGAACTAAGATCAAGAACGCCTGAAGGCAATGTAGTTGCTGATTCTATAGTTGCAGGCTCTAAAAAATTAGCCTCGAAAGGACTGGTCGAATATTCAATGACTCGATTCCCTGTGACTATTGCTTCTTGAGTATCGGCATCTTCCTGCTCAACAATATCTGAAATCAGTATCTGAGCACTATTTTCTAAGTCGAAAGCATTGGCATCTGTAGAATTTCCTATCAGAGATTCGTTGACTTCATCTGCTGCAGCCACAGCAAAAAAACTAGTCACTAAATTGATAGAGAAAAGATATAGGCTTAGTTTTTTTACATTCATGGCAACAGCTAATTGATTAATCCACACAATGATAACGCCTTAAATCATATCCAGATCTTTTTTTGAAGTCAATGATGGCCGCTGATGTCCCCGCTAAGATAACAAAAATTGTAAAGAGCTTCTCTGGTGTTGTCTCCAGGGGTTTGACTTCTCCATATCCCACCCCAAACACCGTGATTACCACCATATAAAAGGATTCTAGGGTAGTCCAGCCAAACAACATATAGCCACAAATCGCAATCACTATAGTGATTAGAAAAAAGATTGACCCAGTTGTCACCCGTTGAAAAGGGGTTTGGGAAAATTGAGGTGCAGCGTGGGGACGATCCACACCCTGAATAACTTTAAAGCGATCGCGATGGTTACCCTAGAGTATGGCAGTTTCCCTCAATCTAGCTTGTATCTAATTTAGCTTCCCTGAAAATTACACTTTCTTAAAGTCTAATCTTAACCTTTTGTTGAAAATTTCTTACCTTGAAACAATTTGATTGGTTAGTCTATTCTTCCGACCATTTGACAACGATAAATTCTGGTGCCAAACAAAAAAAATCCCCCAAGTCACTTGAGGGAAATTACATTAAATTACAACACCGAAAAATAGTGATGTTTTATATTTTTATTGAGCAGCAACCCGAGCAGCGGCTGCTTCATCAGGATGGATCCCTAGGCGGGTGAGATTAATGCGTCCTTTGTTATCAATTTCGCGCACTTTAACCACCACTTCATCACCGACAGCAACTTCATCTTCGACTTTGCCCACGCGACCTTCTGCCAGTTGCGAAATGTGGATCATGCCCTCTTTCCCAGGCATAATTTCCACAAAGGCACCAATTTGAATAATGCGGGTGACTTTACCGAAATACACATCCCCTTCGTTGAGCTTGCGAGTCATGTTTACGATTAGGCGCTTGGCTTTCTCGGCATTTTCCGATTCAGAGGAGGCGATCGTTACGGTACCGTCATCGGCAATATCCACCTTGGCACGGGTTTGCTCGGTAATCCCTTTAATGGTTTTGCCACCAGGGCCAATGACCATCCCAATTAAATCAGGATCAATCTTAATGGTGAGCAGACGGGGAGCGGCTGGGGACAATTCCTTCGGCTCGGCAATGACATCGGTCATCTTTTCAAGGATATGGAGGCGAGCGGGCAAAGCTTGCTTAATCGCTTCTGCGACCACCTCAACGGCCAGGCCAGTGATCTTCATGTCCATCTGGAGGGCCGTAATCCCGTCCGCTGTCCCGGCAACCTTAAAGTCCATGTCACCGAGGAAGTCTTCAATCCCTTGGATATCGGTGAGGATACGGACTTCTTTTCCTTCTTTGATCAGCCCCATCGCGGCACCACTCACGGGCTTTGCAATGGGCACCCCAGCATCCATCAATGCGAGGGTAGAGCCACAAACAGAACCCATGGAGGTGGATCCGTTGGAAGATAAGACTTCAGAAACGACCCGAATGACATAGGGAAATTCATCCTTCGGCGGCAATACGGGTAAAAGGGCGCGTTCGGCCAAGGCACCGTGGCCAATCTCCCGGCGGCCAGGCGATCGCATTGGGCGAGTTTCACCCACGGAGTAGGGGGGGAAATTGTAATGGTGCAAGTAGCGCTTTTCGTCGGAGGGATGTAAATCGTCCATCTCTTGGGCATCACCGGGCGTTCCAAGGGTAGCAATGGATAAAACTTGGGTCAGACCTCGGTTAAATAAACCGCTACCATGGACGGCTCTCGGTAATACAGCAGTGCGACAGGAAATGGGGCGCACTTGATCCAATTTACGACCATCAACCCGAACCCCATCTTCGACGATTTGGCTCCGCATCAGCTTTTTCGTCAGCGCTTTGAAGGTGTTATCAATGAGCTTGGGTTCTTCTGTGGTTTTCAGCCGCAGTGGTGCATCTTCCGGCAGAGCTTCGATGGCCTCAATGATTTCTGTTGCTTTGATTTCATCGAGGGCGGCATCGCGACCATTTTTATCGAGATCAAATTGACTCAAGACTTTTTTGATCTTGTCCGTGGCGCGATCGCCAATGAATTTTTCGAGTTCCTCATCCTTAGCGGGTGGCTCAGCGCTGACCATCTCAACGCCAAGTTCCTTCATCAACGCGCGTTGGGCTTCGATCAACTCTTGGATCGCCTCGTAGGCGAAATCAATCGCCTCGATCATGTCCGCTTCTGGCAACTGATTGGCTCCGGCCTCAACCATGATCACACCGTCGGGGGTGCCAGCAACTACGAGGTCTAAATCCCCATTCATCATTTCTCGGTAGGTGGGATTGAGGATAAAATCATCCCCCACCAGACCAACTCGGACGGCGGCCATCGGCCCGTAGAAAGGTAAACCCGCGAGCAATGTAGCCACAGAAGCCCCCGTCACAGCGAGGACATCCGGCGGCACCTCTTCATCGAGGGAGAGCGTTGTGGCGACAATCTGAATATCGTCCCGCAACCACTGGGGAAATAGCGGGCGCATCGGTCGGTCAATGAGGCGCGAAATGAGCGTTGCCCGTTCTGGGGGGCGGCCTTCTCTTCTTAAATAACCACCGGGAATTCGTCCTGCTGCGTATAATCGTTCTTCGTAATCTACCAGCAAAGGTAGAAAGTCAATTCCTTGTCTGCCAGGGGCTGTCGTTGCACTGACTAAAACCGCTGTATCTCCTGATTCAATTAAAACTGACCCGCCGGCCTGAGGCGCAAACAAACCTGTTTTTAGTCGAATTTCTCGCCCATCGAAAGAAATCGACTGAATATGTTCTTGCATTATTGCGTGTTGTCCTTTTGTTTATGATCACTTTTCTTCGTTCTGTGGCAATCGTAACACTTTATGCTGGCCCCGATCCTAGACAGCATTGGCGATCACCCCTGGTTCCTTGAACTCCCAAAAATCTCCTTCAAAGCGTCAATCTCTGTCTCAAGAATTAAGAACTGTCATGTTTTTCTGATACGCCCCTTGCCAAGGCTCAGTTTCTCCGCTTATAATGCTCGCTTGTGGCTAAATGTAACCAGTTATACGAAGTTTCCTGACGAAGCATAGAACCCCTGCCCCCTTGTTCGTCGCATCGGTTCAACCCAGAAACAGGCTTCCCTCAGGCTGCATTTTCCGGTCACAATTTTTAGGCGATCGCCCCAAGCGACAGCCCCCCTCCTACAGTTACAGCAAGATACTGAAGCAAGCGCTTTAAGTCTTGGGTAAAACGTAGCACACCTACCTGTAGGCAAAAACCTTTCAGAGCCATAAAACACTCTGAATATCCAAGAGTAGAAGACAAGAACCACAACTCCTTCGGGAGCGGTTCATATTATTTCTACTCACCTTTTAATGTTGTCTATTAGTAGATAGAGGTCTCTGTTCCGTGTCACTCGGTATCCTCGGTACTAAACTCGGTATGACCCAAATCTTTGATAACGAAACTGGAACTGCGATTCCTGTTACCGTTGTCCAAGCAGGGCCCTGTACCGTCACCCAAATCAAAACCTCCGAAACAGATGGCTACACCTCCGTGCAAATCGGCTACGGAGACGTTAAGGAAAAGAACTTAACGAAGCCTCAACTGGGGCATCTCAAAAAAGCAGATGCTGCCCCCCTCCGCCACCTCAAGGAATATCGCCTCGACGACGTTTCTGGCTATGAACTTGGCCAAGCGATCACCGCGAATATTTTTGAGGCCGGCCAAGTTGTCGATGTTTCTGGAAATACCATTGGTCGTGGTTTCGCTGGTTATCAAAAACGCCATAACTTTAAGCGAGGCAACATGACCCACGGTTCTAAGAACCACCGTCTCCCCGGTTCTACCGGTGCAGGGACGACTCCCGGTCGTGTTTATCCCGGTAAGCGCATGGCGGGTCGTTATGGTGGAACCAAGATCACCGTCCGTAAACTCGAAGTCGTTCGCGTTGACGAAGAAAAGAATTTATTGCTGATCAAAGGTGCAATTCCTGGCAAAGCCGGCAATTTATTAAGTATTGCTCCGAGCAATATTGTGGGCCAAAAGTAATTGGGCTTGCGTGGCGATCGCCATTTGCAACCCCTTTACGAAAAACCACAGCTTTATTTATTTCATTAGCTGATAACCGATAATCCGATACTTCATCACTATGGTTAACTGCGCAGTAAAAAATTGGCAAGGAGAAGAAGTTGGCCAGGCCAACCTCGACTTCAAAGTCGCCAAAGAAGAAAATGCCGCACATATTGTCCACCGCGCCCTTGTACGTCAGCTAAATAACGCACGTCAGGGAACTTCTTCCACGAAAACCCGTGCAGAAGTCCGTGGGGGTGGACGCAAACCTTGGCGTCAAAAAGGAACTGGCCGGGCAAGAGCTGGTTCAATCCGTTCCCCATTATGGAAAGGTGGCGGTGTCATCTTTGGCCCCAAACCCAAAGAGTACAACCTCAAAATGAACCGCAAAGAGCGTCGTTTAGCACTTCGTACCGCTTTCCACAGCCGGAACGAAGATCTCATCGTCGTTGAAAACTTTGCCGAGCAATTTGCCGCTCCCAAAACCAAAGAGTTGGTCAATGCCATGACCCGCTGGGGCGTCGCATCCGGGGAAAAAGTACTCCTTGTACTTGCTGAGATGACTGACAACGTATATCTCTCTGCCCGCAACATTGCTTCTGTGAAAATGGTTCCTGCCGATGGTTTGAATATTTTTGATATTCTCAACGCTGGCAAAATCGTAGTCACCTCCGAAGCACTGGCTAAAATCCAGGAGGTTTACAATGACTAGTAGAATGCCTACCGCGAGCCGGGTTCCAACCCGTGACCTCGCTGATCTAATTCTCAAGCCCATTGTTAGTGAAAAGGCGACAATTCTGCTTGAAGACAACAAATATGTGTTTGATGTTGCCCTCAAAGCAACAAAAACCGACATCAAAGCAGCCATTGAAACTCTGTTTGAAGTCAAAGTTGTTAAGGTCAACACCAGTCGGCCACCCCGCAAGAAAAAGCGCGTTGGTCGCTTTATGGGCTTCAAACCCCAGTACAAGCGGGCAGTCATCACCTTGGCAGAAGGGGATACAATCACATTGTTCCCAGAAGTATAGTCGTCATTCACTTGAATAAATCATGGGTATTCGTTCATTTAGACCATATACTCCGGGAACTCGTCAGGCTACGGTCTCTGACTTTTCGGAGATTACCAAATCCAAACCGGAAAAATCTCTTACTAAATACAAACACCGCAAAAAAGGCCGTAACAACCGTGGTGTGATCACTTGTCGTCACCGGGGTGGTGGCCATAAGCGTCTTTATCGTCTGATCGATTTTCGCCGCGACAAGCGGGATATGACCGCCCAGGTGATTGCGATTGAGTACGATCCAAACCGGAATGCTCGCATCGCCCTGGTGCAGTACGAAGATGGCGAAAAACGCTATATCCTGCAACCAGCTGGCCTTGGCGTCGGTGACACGATTATCGCTGGGGAAGAAGCTCCCTACGAAATCGGCAATGCTTTACCGCTCTACAAAATCCCCCTTGGTACTGAAATCCACAATATCGAGCTTTATGCCGGTCGTGGTGGCCAAATGGTTCGTTCTGCGGGTGCTTTTGCCCAATTGGTCGCTAAAGAAGGTGATTATGTCACCATCAAGCTGCCCTCTAAGGAAGTCCGGATGGTTCGCAAAGAGTGCTACGCCACCATTGGCAAAGTGGGCAACGCTGAAGCTCGGAACCTGAAGCTTGGGAAAGCGGGGAGAACCCGTCACCTGGGACGTCGGCCCCAAGTCCGCGGTAGTGTTATGAACCCGGTAGATCACCCCCATGGTGGTGGTGAGGGTAGAGCACCCATTGGTCGCAGTGGTCCTGTGACGCCTTGGGGTAAACCTGCCCTCGGTAAGAAGACTCGCAAGAAGAAGAAGCAAAGTAGCTCTTTGATTGTGCGCCGTCGCCGTTAATTATCTATTTTTGTTCATTACACGCTGTAAGAAACTATGGGTCGTTCACTGAAAAAGGGTCCGTTCATCGCGGACAGCCTCCTAAAAAAAATCGAGAAGCTCAATGCTTCCGGTGATAAACAAGTGATTAAAACTTGGTCACGGGCATCGACAATTTTGCCTCAGATGGTGGGTCACACGATCGCCGTTCACAACGGTCGCCAACATGTGCCTGTTTTTGTGTCTGAGCAAATGGTAGGTCACAAGCTGGGAGAATTTGCCCCCACACGGACCTTCAAGGGCCATGCCAAGAGTGATAAGAAAGCACGTCGATAAGGGTTAAAGAAAACAATGACTATCGATACTCAAACTGAAGTCAAGGCGATCGCCCGCTATATTCGGATGTCTCCGATCAAGGTCAGACGAGTCCTCGATCAGATTCGTGGCCGTAGCTACCGCGAAGCCTTGATCATTCTCGAATTTATGCCCTATCGCGCTTGTGAACCTGTACTGAAGGTTTTACGATCTGCCGTTGCCAATGCGGAACATAACGAAGGGTTAGACCCCGCCGATCTCGTTGTTAGTGCAGCCTTTGCTGATGCTGGCCCCGTGTTGAAGCGGTTCCGCCCCCGGGCCCAAGGACGTGCTTATCAAATTCGTAAGCCCACCTGTCACATCACCGTTGCTGTGGCCCCTGGTGCTGCCGAATAGTACTCCTAACCTGTCGTAGATCGTAAACATCAAAAGGAACAAACCGTGGGACAGAAAATTCATCCAGTTGGTTTCCGTTTGGGGATTACAAAAGAGCACCTCTCCCGGTGGTACGCCGACCCCAAACAATACCCTGCCCTCGTGCAGGAGGACTACAAAATCCGCCAGCACATTGATGCAAGCCTCAATAACGCTGGTATCTCCAAAGTTTTGATCGAGCGTAAAGCCGATCAAGTTGACCTAGAGATTCACACTGCCCGGCCCGGTGTTGTCGTTGGCCGTGGTGGTTCTGGCATCGAAGCCCTCAGAACAGGTCTCCAGGATGTCCTTGGCGATCAGCGCCAAATCCGCATCAACGTTGTCGAAGTTAACCGCGTTGACGCCGACGCTGCCCTCATCGCTGAATATATCGTTCAGCAACTTGAGCGACGGGTGTCTTTCCGTCGGGTTGTTCGCCAAGCCGTTCAACGGGCCCAAAGAGCGGAAGTTCAAGGGATCAAAATCCAAGTAAGTGGTCGCTTAAACGGTGCAGAAATTGCCCGGACAGAGTGGGTACGTGAAGGACGTGTTCCCCTACACACACTCCGCGCTGATATCGACTACTCTTACAAAACTGCCCAAACCATTTACGGAATTCTTGGGATTAAAGTTTGGATCTTCAAAGGCGAAATTATTCCGGGTCAAGAAGAAACTTCTGCCGCTAATGCTGCCCCTCTGCCCCGTCGTAAATCCCGACGTCAGCAGTTTGAAGACCGTAGCGAACAATAAATTGCCCAACTACTGGCAATTTAATTTTCTACCCTCACTGTTTACCCTTTAGGAAACAATGCTAAGTCCAAAACGTACAAAATTCCGGAAGCAGCATCGCGGTCGCATGCGGGGAATGGCGTATCGCGGCAACAACATTCAATTTGGTGACTACGCGCTCCAAGCCGTGGAACCCAGTTGGATTACCGCCCGTCAAATTGAAGCCGCCCGTCGTGCGATGACCCGTTACATCAAGCGGGGTGGTAAGATTTGGATCCGAATTTTCCCCGATAAGCCCATCACCATGCGTCCGGCGGAAACCCGTATGGGTTCTGGTAAAGGTAACCCTGAATTCTGGGTTGCTGTGGTTAAGCCCGGCCGGATCATGTTTGAGATGAATGGTGTCGCTGAGCCGATCGCCCGTGAAGCCATGCGCCTTGCGGCCCAAAAGCTGCCGATTAAAACCAAGTTCATCACCCGCAACGAGGAGTATATCTAAATCATGCCTTTACCCAAGATTGAAGATGCTCGCAAACTCAATGACCAAGAGCTTGCTGACGAAATCGTTGCCGTCAAGAAACAATTGTTTGACCTCCGTCTCCAACAAGGTACTGGTCGCCTGGAGAAAACCCATGAGATCAAGCATGCTCGTCACCGTCTCGCCCAGTTGATGACGGTTGAGCGCCAAAGACAACTCCAAGCTCAGTAAAAGTAGGAGACAGAATCTCGTATGGCTACGAAAGAAAGAGTGGGAATGGTCGTCAGCGACAAGATGGATAAAACCGTGATTGTGGCTGTGGAAAACCGCTCTCCCCACCCGAAATACAAAAAAATCGTGGTTAAGACCAAGCGTTTTAAAGCCCACGACGAGGAAAATAAGTGCAAAGTTGGCGATCGCGTTCGTATTCGCGAAACCCCTCCCACCAGCAAAACCAAGCGCTGGACTATTGCCGAAATCCTCAACCAATAGTTTTTACTAACTGTTGACCCTAATCTATTTTCTTTACCCTTACCGTAAAGCCGTGATTCAACAACAAACCTATCTTAATGTTGCCGATAATAGCGGTGCTCGTAAACTGATGTGCTTACGGGTTCTGAGTACAGGGAATTGTCGTTATGGTGGCATCGGTGATCAAATCATCGCTGTTGTTAAAGAAGCAATTCCCAACATGGGTGTCAAAAAATCTGATGTCGTTCGAGCCGTTATCGTGCGGACGCGTCAACCACTCCGCCGTGCTAGCGGTATGAGTATTCGTTTCGATGACAATGCCGCTGTCATTATCAATGCAGAAGGCAATCCGAAAGGCACCCGTGTTTTTGGTCCCGTCGCCCGTGAGTTACGGGATAAAAACTTCACCAAAATTGTTTCCCTTGCACCGGAGGTCATCTAACCATGGCAGGACGCAAAAGTTCCACCCACACACGTCACAAAATGCATGTGAAAACGGGTGATACGGTTCAAGTCATTTCTGGTCGCGACAAAGGCAAAGTAGGCGAAGTCATTAAGACCCTGCCCAAATCCAGCAAAGTCGTAGTCAAGGATGTCAATATCCGCACCAAGCATGTCAAGCCTCAACAGGAAGGTGAGTCGGGTCAGATTCAAACCTTTGAAGCACCGATCCACAGCTCCAATGTGATGCACTATTCCGAGAAGGAAAAAGTCGCTAGTCGCATTGGCTACCAGCTGACTGAAGATGGCCGTAAAGTGCGTGTATTAAAGAAAACCGGTGAAGTGATCGACTAATCGGCTTTTCTTGAAATTTTTATCTACATTTAGTTTTTCCCTGACCAAGCCCAGGGAGGTTAAACGTAAAATCTATGTCTCAAAGACTCAAAACCCTTTATCAAGACAATATTGTTCCTAAATTAACGGAGCAGTTTGGGTACAGCAATGTCCATGAAGTGCCCAAGCTTGTCAAAATTTCAGTGAACCGGGGTCTCGGGGAAGCTTCTTCTAATGCCAAGGCAATGGAGTCTTCTATTAAGGAACTGTCAACCATCACTGGTCAACGCCCCGTAATCACCCGTGCGAAAAAGGCGATCGCCGGCTTCAAGATTCGTGAAGGGATGCCCGTCGGCGTGATGGTGACGCTGCGCTCCGAAAAAATGTATTCCTTTTTGGATCGTCTCATCAGCTTAGCCCTGCCCCGCATCCGTGACTTCCGTGGCATCAGCCCTAGAAGTTTCGATGGACGTGGCAACTACAGCTTAGGGATTCGTGAGCAACTGATTTTCCCTGAAATTGACTACGATTCCATTGATCAAATCCGAGGAATGGACATTTCCATCATCACCACCGCGAGAACCGATGAAGAAGGTCGTGCGCTGCTGAGAGAAATGGGTATGCCCTTCCGTGAAAGCTAAATCTTAGGAGAGATTAAAGGTAATAATGGCGGCTAACGATACCATTTCCGATATGCTCACCCGCATCCGTAATGCGTGCATGGTGCAGCATGACAACACAAAAGTCCCGATGACTCGCATGACCCGGAGCATTGCTGAAGTGCTGAAGGACGAAGGTTTCATTGACAACTACACCGAAGCAGGTGAAGGGATTGAAAAACACCTTGTTATTTCCCTGAAGTACAAAGGTCGTAATCGTCAACCGATTATCCAAAAACTTCAACGGGTAAGTAAGCCGGGGCTTCGGGTATACAGTAACCACAAAGACTTGCCTCGCGTGCTCGGTGGGATTGGAATTGCGATTATTTCAACTTCCAAAGGCGTGATGACAGATCGCCAAGCCCGTAAAGAAGGTATTGGTGGTGAAATTCTTTGCTACGTCTGGTAATCGTGGCTGAAGTTGATATCAGGAGAAAAACGAATGTCTCGTATTGGTAAAAAACCAATTCCCATCCCCGACAAAGTGACCGTTACCCTCAATGGTGCCAATGTTGCGGTTAAGGGCCCGAAAGGTTCCCTTGAGCGGACATTACCCGAAAAAGTAACTGTCACCCAAGAAGACAACACCATTGTTGTCTCCCCCGTGGATAACTCTCGGACGGCCCGCGAACGTCATGGCTTGTGCCGCACCCTTGTGGCTAACATGATTGAAGGCGTTTCCCAGGGTTACTCTAAACAACTCGAAATTATCGGTGTTGGTTATCGGGCCCAGGTACAGGGAAATAAGCTCACCCTTAATGTGGGCTACAGTAAGCCTGTAGAAATGCAAATGCCTGAAGGCGTGACTGCGGCTATGGGTGAAAAAAATACTCAAGTGATCATCTCTGGTATTGATAAAGAGGTTGTGGGTAACACGGCTGCTAAAGTTCGTGCTGTCAGACCTCCTGAACCCTACAAAGGTAAAGGGATCCGTTACCAAGGTGAATACATCAGACGTAAAGCTGGTAAGGCAGGTAAGAAGTAGAGATGAAAGCAACTCGCAAACAACTCACGCAGCGTCGTCATTTCCGTATTCGCCGTCGTGTCGAAGGGACTGGCGATCGCCCTCGTTTAGCAGTATTCCGCTCCCACAAGCATATCTATGCCCAGGTGATTGACGATGAGAAGCAACATACCCTAGTGGCTGCTTCTACCCTAGACAAAGATCTCAAGGGCGAACTCGCATCCGGTGGTAACATCTCAGCTTCCACTGCAGTCGGTAATCTCATTGCCAAGCGCGCCCTCGAAAAAGGCATTACCAAAGTCGTCTTTGATCGCGGCGGTAACCTTTATCATGGTCGTGTCAAAGCCTTAGCAGATGCCGCTAGAGAAGCCGGTCTGGACTTTTAAGCTGTTGATGAAATCATTAGGAAAATAATTATGGCAAAGCGTCGTAAATCATCAAAGAACAAAGAAAAAGAAACAAACTGGCAAGAGCGTGTGATCCAAATCCGTCGCGTCAGCAAAGTTGTCAAGGGTGGTAAGAAACTCAGTTTTCGCGCCATTGTTGTCATTGGCAATGAGACCGGAAAGGTCGGCGTTGGCGTCGGTAAAGCAGGAGATGTCATTGGTGCTGTTCGCAAAGGTGTCTCCGATGCGAAAAAACACGTTGTCGATGTTCCTTTAACAAAAACCAACACCATTACCCACCGGATCAATGGCGTTGCTGGTGGCGCAAAAGTAATGATGCGTCCCGCTGCTCCCGGTACCGGTGTAATTGCCGGTGGTGCTGTGCGGACTGTGCTCGAACTCGCTGGTGTGAAAAACATTCTCGCCAAACAATTGGGTTCTAGTAGCCCCCTGAACAATGCTCGGGCGACCGTTGATGCATTGGGTAACCTCCGGAGTTTCTCTTCCGTTGCCCAAGAGCGTGGCGTTTCTATCGAACGGATCTATGCCTAACCCTAATTTGGCGGGCTAAGGACATTAGTAAAACGTTTACTCAAAAAAACCATGAAGTTATCCAATCTATCCCCCAAAGCGGGGTCAAAGAAGCGTCGTCGTCGTGTCGGCCGTGGCATTGCTGCTGGCCAAGGCGCAAGCTGTGGCTTCGGCATGCGGGGTCAAAAATCCCGTTCTGGTACTGGTACAAAAGCTGGATTTGAAGGGGGACAAATGCCCCTTTACCGCCGTGTACCGAAGCTAAAGCACTTCACCATCGTGAATCCGAAAAACTTCACCATTGTGAATGTTGGCCAATTAGCTGATCTGCCAGCCAACACAGAAGTTACCCTTGAAAGCTTAATGGCAGCAGGCATTGTCACCACTAACGATGGCCCCCTCAAGGTTCTTGGTGATGGTGAATTGTCCGTTGCTCTCAAAGTAACTGCGGCGGCGTTTTCTAACGGCGCTAAAGCAAAAATCGAGGCGGCTGGCGGCAGTTGTGAAGCCTAGAAAAATTCGGGAACAAAGCACTAAGTTAGAATTTATCAAGGTTGCTTAATACTTCTTAGAACTGTTCATTACGTAAACTCCCGAAGAGAACATCACTATGGTTGTCAGTCGCGAAAAAACACCAACCGCCCAGGAAACCTTTATGCAAATGGCACAAGCCGCTGGCCTTCGGGGTCGTCTGCTTGTCACCCTTGGTCTTTTGGTTCTTGTTCGGTTTGGCGTTTTTATTCCAATTCCCGGCATTGACCGGGTGGCCCTAAGTGAGGGGATCCAAAATTCTCCTCTCTTGGGCTTTCTAGATGTATTTGCCGGTGGTGGTCTTTCCGCTGTCGGCATTTTTGCCCTAGGGATCCTTCCCTACATCAATGCCTCAATTATTATGCAGCTCATGACGGCGGCTATTCCTGCCCTTGAGGATATGCAAAAGAATGATGGCGAGGCTGGGCGTCGTAAAATTTCCCAGATTATCCGTTATGTGACGGTGGGCTGGGCGGCTTTACAAAGTTTTGGGATCACGCTGCAAATTCTGCGCCCCTATGCTTTAGATCCTGGTTTTACTTTCGTGTTGGAAACCACATTAGCACTGACGGCGGGATCTGTCTTTGTGATGTGGATTTCTGAGCTGATTACCGAAAAAGGTTTAGGCAATGGGGCTTCTCTGTTGATTTTCGTCAACATTGTGGCCGTATTACCAAGAACTTTAGGCAATACTATTGAATTTGCTCAGACTGGTGGTCGAGCAGTGATTGCTAAAGTCATTTTGCTGCTGGTCGTTTTTCTGATCATGATTGTCGGGATTGTGTTTGTGCAGGAAGGGACACGCCGGATTCCGATTGTTTCTGCCCGTCGTCAGGTGGGTCGTAAGCTCTATCGGGAACGCACAAGCTACTTGCCCCTACGACTCAATCAGGGTGGAGTAATGCCGATTATTTTTGCCTCGGCTGTTCTGGTGCTGCCTTCTTCTTTGGCGGGTCTGGCTGGCTCAGGGGAAGGGTTCTTTGGTCAAGCGATCGCCACAATTTCGACACTGCTACAACCGGGCAGAATTCCCTATGTGTTGGTCTATCTCGCTTTGATTCTCTTTTTCAGCTATTTCTACGCGTCTTTGATCGTGAATCCGGTAGATATGGCCCAGAACTTGAAAAAGATGGGGTCTAGTATTCCTGGCATTCGTCCTGGTCGGGCCACGAGTGAATACCTCGAAAAAGTGATCAATCGTTTGACCCTATTGGGGGCAATTTTCCTTGGCTTAGTCGCAACGGTTCCTACTTTTGTGGAAGGGGCAACGGGGGTCACAACTCTACGGGGTTTTGGGGCCACTTCCCTACTCATCTTGGTGGGGGTTGCGATTGACACAGCCAAGCAAATTCAAACCTATGTTATTTCCCAGCGTTATGAAGGCATGGTTAAACAATAGTGTTTTTAGCAGGGTTTAGATATTAGCTGGAATATCTAAACTCTTTGTTGATTTAGTAAGCAATTTGGATGGGAATAGAGACGTTATGGCTCAGGGAGTAAGGTTAATTTTTTTGGGGCCCCCAGGGGCTGGAAAGGGCACTCAAGCTCAGGTTTTGGCAGAGTCTTGTGGAATCCCCCACATTTCTACTGGCGAAATTCTCCGGGCGGCGATCGCCAATCAAACAGAACTTGGCCAACAGGCCCAGGGATTTGTGGATCGTGGTGAATTAGTGCCCGATAGTCTGATTCTGAATTTAATTCGCGAAAGACTACAGGAGCAAGATGCCCAGCAAGGCTGGATTTTGGATGGTTTTCCGCGCAATGTGAGCCAAGCCAAGTTCCTCAACACCTTACTCACTGAGCTGAAGCAGCAATGTGACGTTGCCCTTAACTTGGAAGTTCCCGATGCCACATTGGTAGAACGCTTACTAAGTCGTGGCAGAAAAGATGACAACCAGGAGACCATTCGGCGTCGTTTAGAAGTTTACCGGGAGCAAACAGCCCCAGTTATTGACTTCTACCAAAAACAGGGTTCTCTGAAATCCGTCGATGGCGATCGCTCCCTCGAAGAAGTTACCGCCGCCCTAGAGCAGGCGATCGCTTCATAACTCCTGGTTAGAACTCGATGCCGATTGATGAAATTTATTAGGAGATCTATTTGTTTTGTCTAAACAAGATCTAATTGAAATGGAAGGTACCGTCACCGAGTCCCTTCCCAACGCTATGTTCCGGGTTGACTTGGACAATGGCTTTAATGTGCTTGCCCACATCTCTGGCAAAATTCGCCGGAATTACATCAAAATTTTACCGGGCGATCGCGTCAAAGTAGAACTGACCCCCTACGACTTAACCAAAGGGCGGATCACCTACCGACTCCGAAAAAAATAAGCCAATCCTATCCGTTTCTTATATTCAATAGCAAAAAAACTTGCTATGATGATAAGCTTGCGGAGTTTTGTGCTAATCGCCAATCGGTTCATAGCAGAATCAATATATAGAAAATTGCTAAATCTAACCTGAAAACCTATGAAAGTTCGAGCATCCGTCAAAAAAATGTGTGATAAATGTCGCGTGATACGCCGTCGCGGTCGTGTCATGGTGATCTGCGCCAATCCCAAGCACAAGCAACGTCAAGGGTAAACCGTAGAAGTCGCTGAGGCATTTATTCCGTAACTTATAAATTATTGAAATTGTTCATTTAGGGAGAAAAAATCGTGGCACGAATTGCAGGTGTTGATCTTCCCCGCGATAAACGCATTGAAATTGCCCTGACCTATGTGTATGGCATTGGTTTATCAAGAGCCCAGGAGATCATCGCAAACACTGGGGTAAACCCCGACACCAGAGTAAGGGAGCTATCTGACGAAGATGCTCTTAAGCTCCGGTCTTACGTTACCGACAACTACCAAGTTGAAGGGGATCTCAGACGTCTAGAGTCCATGAACATCAAGCGTCTGGTGGACATCGGCACCTACCGGGGCCGTCGTCATCGCCAAGGTTTGCCCGTACGTGGTCAAAGAACCCGGACCAATGCCCGCACCCGCCGTGGTCGTCGCGTCACTGTTGCCGGTAAGAAGAAAGCACCGCGTTAATCCCTTGAGTTTTACCTCACAAAGCTACGCATTTATCCTATCTTCTACAAATCAAAATTATGGCACGACAAAAGAAAGGCAGCCCTAAGAAGGTTAAAAAGAATATCCCCAACGGTGTTGCCCACATTCAATCCACCTTTAACAACACAATCGTCACCATCTCCGATACCAAAGGCGATGCCGTGTCCTGGTCTTCTGCCGGTGCAAGTGGTTTTAAAGGAGCAAAAAAAGGGACTCCCTTTGCTGCCCAAACTGCCGCTGATAACGCAGCTCGCCGCGCAATGGAACAAGGCATGCGCCAAATCGAAGTGATGGTGAGTGGCCCCGGTGCGGGTCGTGAAACGGCAATTCGTGCTCTGCAAGCCGCTGGTTTGGAGATTACGTTAATTCGCGATGTCACCCCCATTCCCCACAATGGTTGTCGTCCGCCCAAGCGTAGACGGGTATAAATCCTCTGCGACTGAATTCTTGACAACAGGAAAATCAGTCCAAGTAAATATCCATCTTGTCTGAAGGCTTGGTGCCTGGCTCAGATCGCGAAAAACGGGAGATCAGAAAAAGCGTGACACAGTTTCAAATCGAGTGTGTAGAAAGCAAAACACACAAAAATCAAAGTCAATATAGCAAGTTTGTCTTTGAACCCCTAGAGCGGGGTCAAGGAACAACCCTCGGCAATTCCCTCAGACGAATTCTACTGTCTAACTTAGAAGGAACCGCCGTAACAGCGCTGCGGATTGGTGGCGTGAACCATGAGTTTGCGACGATCCCTGGTGTGCGGGAAGATGCCCTTGAGATTATCCTCAATATGAAGGAAATCATTCTTAAGAGCTACACCCATCAGCCCCAGATTGGCCGCTTAACAGCCACTGGCCCTGGTCAAGTGACAGCGGCTCAGTTTGATCTGCCTTCTGAGGTGGAGGTCGTAGATCCGACCCAGTATATTGCGACCCTCGCTGATGGTGCAAAGCTGGAAATGGAGTTTCGGATCGAGAAGGGGAAAAGCTATCGCGCCGTTCAGCGGAATCGGGACGAGGCCACTGCTTTAGATTTTCTACAGATTGATGCGGTGTTCATGCCAGTCACTAAGGTGAACTATAGCGTCGATAGTATCCATAGTGAGGGAGACGCGGTTCGCGATCGCCTAACTCTTGAAATTTGGACAAACGGTAGTATTAAGCCAGAGGAAGCATTATCCCAGGCAGCGGCGATCGCCGTTGAACTGTTTAATCCCCTCAAGGATCTCACCCTCGAAGCCATCCAAGATGAGTTGCAAGAGGACGAAGATCCCACTAGCCAAATTCCCATCGAAGAATTACAGCTATCGGTACGGGCTTACAACTGTCTCAAGCGGGCGCAAATCAACTCTGTCGCTGATCTTTTAGACTATAGCCAAGAAGATTTGCTAGAAATCAAAAACTTTGGTCAAAAATCAGCCGAAGAAGTGATCGATGCCCTCAAAACCCGTTTAGGCATTACTTTACCGGAAGAAAAAACGGCGAAGTAAGTTTAAATTTATTTGATTTTTCATTGACTGTACTGTTTACATCCTAGGGAGGAAGAAAAAATGCGTCACGGTTGTCGCGTTCCCGAATTGGGGAGACCGGCGGATCAACGGAAGGCCCTCTTACGTGCCCTCACCACTCAACTGATTCGCCATGGCCAAGTAAAAACCACCAAAGCGCGGGCTAAAGCGGTTCGTTCTGAAGTGGATCGCATGATCACCTTGGCAAAAGATGGTTCCTTGGCTGCCCGTCGTCGGGCTTTGGGCTATATGTACGACAAAGATCTTGTCCATGCTCTGTTCGCCCAAGCAAAAGATCGCTATGGCGATCGCCAAGGGGGTTATAGCCGCGTTGTGCGCACTGTTCGTCGTCGCGGTGACAACGCAGAAATGGCAATTATCGAATTAGTCTAACCCAGACTAATCTGCCAATTGTCCATGCCCATGTCCCAAGCCAACCCCAGAAAACGCATCGCGTTGGTCATCCAATATATCGGAACTCACTTTTGTGGTTGGCAACGGCAGACAGCAGAAAGAACAGTGCAAGCCGTCATTGAAGAGACAATCTCCACCGTTGTCGGCCAAAAAATCACAATTCATGGTGCCGGCCGAACCGATAGTGGTGTCCATGCCGCCGGACAATTCGCCCACTTTGAATGTGAAAGCCTAATCCCTGGTTATAAATGGGCCAAAATCCTCAATGATCGCCTGCCACCCGATATCAATATCCGTGGTGCTTGCGAAGTTCCCCAGGATTGGCACGCACAATTTTCTGCCCAATGGCGACGGTATCGATACACCATCTATACCCACCCAACCCCAAACCTGTTCATTCAGCCCTATGCTTGGCATTATTACCAAGCCCCCCTCGATGAGACTCTCATCCAAGCAGCCCTGACGCCCCTATTGGGTGAACATCACCTCGCTGCTTTTCAACGGACTGGTTCCAAGCGATCCCATGCATGGGTCAATGTACAGGCAGCAGAATGTTCCCGTCGAGGCTCCTTTATTCATATAGAAATTCAAGCCAATGGGTTTTTGTATGGGATGGTTCGCCTACTGGTCGGGATGCTAGTGGACATTGGACAAGGTAAACTTTCTTTAGCGCAATTCCAAGATATTTGGAAAAATGAGAAGCGACACCTTGTAAAATATTCAGCCCCAGCAAAAGGCTTATGTTTACTTAGGGTTGGTTATCCTGAGCCTTTGTTTCCACCCCATATTTGGTTTGATACCCAGCCAACTTTTCTACTAACTCATTAGTTGAATTCCTTATGCGTCATCTAGCGCAAAAATTTTATGATTAAGACACCTTTACCGAAACAAGAAACCCTCGACCAGAAATGGTACGTGGTCGATGCTGCTGACCAACGCTTGGGTCGTTTAGCCAGCGAAGTTGCCAAAGTACTCCGGGGCAAGAACAAAGCGGAATACACTCCCCACATGGATACTGGGGATTTTGTGATTGTCGTGAATGCCGAAAAAGTGGTTGTGACGGGTCGCAAGCCTGAGCAAAAGCTCTACCGTCGTCACTCCGGTCGTCCTGGTGGGATGAAAGTTGAAACCTTTAATCAGCTGCAAGACCGGATTCCTGAGCGCATTATCGAAAAAGCAGTGAAAGGAATGCTGCCGAAAAATGCCCTCGGTCGTCGTTTGTTCACCAAGCTAAAGGTCTATGCTGGGACTGAACATCCCCATGCCGCCCAACAACCCGAAGTTCTGACCATCAATACTATTCCCGGAGGAGATAACTAATGAACGCAACCGCTACTCAAGATCGCCCTATTTACTGGGGAACAGGTCGTCGTAAGGCATCCATTGCCCGGGTACGCCTTGTACCTGGTTCTGGCAAAGTTGTTGTTAACAACCGCTCCGGGGAAGATTATTTCAACCGGATTCCTGGTTACCTTGCGGTGCTGAAGTCTCCCCTGGAAACCCTGGGCCTAGAAAGCGAGTATGACATTCTTGTGAATGCCCATGGTGGTGGCTTGACTGGTCAAGCAGATGCCGTGAAGCTGGGTGTTGCTCGTGCGCTGTGTGAATTGGATCCAGACAACCGCCAGCCTCTAAAAATTGAAGGCTATTTGACCCGTGACCCCCGCTGTAAGGAACGGAAAAAGTACGGTTTACACAAGGCCCGCAAAGCGCCTCAGTTCTCCAAGCGTTAATTTATTTGGTCTGGCGTTCGTTATGGCTATTGTGGCGATCGCCTTTATGCATTTTATTAAACTAAATTGATTAGAGAATAATTCCCATGCCCAAAGCTGATATTCATCCCGAATGGTACCCAGAGGCCAAAGTCATCTGTAACGGTGAGGTTGTGATGACGATTGGTTCTACCCAACCTGAAATCAACGTTGAAATTTGGTCTGGTAACCACCCCTTCTACACCGGAACTCAAAAGATTATCGATACCGAAGGTCGTGTAGACCGTTTCCTCCGGAAGTACGGTATGCTCAGCAACAATTCCGACGACCAGAAATAGGTATTTCCTTGAGTTTTCCCAACCCGGCAGCCCCCTGCTGGGTTCCTTTGTTTTTTAGGGATCTCTTTCCTTCCCCTAGCGTAAAAACGTTCTGTGCATTATGGCTGAAGCATACTTACTCGATAAACTAAAGTCCGTCGAACAAACCTTCCAGGAAATGACCCGACGCCTGGCCGATCCCGACATCGCGACGAACCCCGATGAGCTACAACGGGTGGCAAAAATTCGCTCCTCCCTCGAAGAAACAGTAAATACCTTCAATCAGTGGAAAGAAGCACAAGAAGAACTCCGGGGAGCAAAGGAAATCCTCAAAGAATCCGCCGGAGATCCTGAAATGAAGGAAATGGCGGCTTTAGAAGTCGAGGAACTCGAAAATACCATTGATACCCTCGAAAATCGTCTGAAGATTCTGCTGTTACCCAAGGATCCCAACGACGAAAAGAACATCATGTTAGAAATTCGCGCCGGAACAGGGGGCGATGAAGCGAGCATTTGGGCTGGGGATCTGCTCCGTATGTATTCTCGCTATGCCGAAGGTCAAAACTGGCGGGTGAAACTCCTGAGTGAATCGGCCGCCGATATGGGGGGCTTTAAGGCCGTCATCCTGGAAATTCAAGGGGAGCAGGTTTACAGCAAATTAAAATATGAAGCTGGCGTCCACCGAGTCCAGCGGGTACCTGTTACCGAAGCTGGGGGGCGGGTTCACACCTCCACAGCAACCATTGCTGTGATGCCAGAAGTTGATGATGTCGAAGTCGAAATTGATCCTAAGGACATTGAGATGACCACCGCCCGTTCCGGTGGGGCCGGGGGACAAAACGTCAACAAAGTAGAAACGGCCGTTGACCTGTTCCACAAACCGACGGGAATCCGCGTCTTTTGTACAGAAGAGCGATCGCAATTACAGAACCGAGAGCGGGCAATGCAAATTCTCCGGGCAAAGCTCTATGAGATGGAACTCCAGCGGCAGCAAGAGGAAGTCAGTTCCATGCGCAAATCCCAGGTGGGTACTGGAGCCCGTTCCGAAAAAATTCGCACCTACAATTACAAAGATAATCGCGTCACAGATCACCGCCTAGGTCAAAACTTTTCCTTAGCCCCGGCCCTAGAAGGAGATATTGAGGATATGCTCCAGGCTTGTATTTCCCAAGACCAACAGGCTCAACTCGAACAACTCGCCGCCGAAAGCTAATAAATCCTTCCCTGGGGAAGGTGGCCGCAGGCCGGAAGGGGTTCTGCCCTGGGAAAGGCGATCGCCGCTCAGCAGAAGTCCCTTCCCTATGGTTGAACCTCACTGCAAACCTGGTAAAAATCTGTTTCTGGCGGTTCTGCAAAGAGAGGATTCATTTCCGCCATAATTTTTTGGCTAAGCTCCGTCTGATTTTTATCCATATCTTCAATATTGTCCCAAAGGATCATCGCAATGCCTTGATCACTGTTTGGCCCCATTTTTTGTAGTAAAAAAGCCCCTTGGAATCCCTCTGAATAGCTGGACACAATTTTTTCATAGAGGGTTTGGGCCTGGGCAAACCGTCCAGGTTTAAATTCACCGATCGCCACATACGCAACCTTATGGCGGAGACAGTCGTTAAGTCCTTGCATAGTTGAATTTCCCATTGTCTAAAATTACATGGCCTGGGGCGATCGCCTGTCGCCTCTGCCAATAATTTCACTGTAGCGAGAGAATCCCCCTAGAAAGCCTCTTTACGCATTTTCTTAACCGCTTTCGTGTTTATGTCAACTTTTTTGTCATATTTCCAACACACCACCGTCCGTCCATTTTGAATCTTTAACCTGCCATTAATCCAACATCAAGGCGATATTAATCCTCCTTTGGTTCACTAGAGGTGCATCAAACCATAAACTAGCCCGTATCCAACTTTACAGATATTGAAAGTTGTGAATTTCTAGTGCTATACTGCTAAGCGGCGTTTTGAAAATGATTTGCAGTAATAAAACATGCTTATCAATAACATAAATGCCCAAGCTCAAAGTCAAAAAATATCTCAGGTGTGAGGTTCAATCGAATATGTCTAAAACAGTGAGAACTTTTCTCAGTGGTGCTTCTGTTGCCTTAGGCGCAACTGTAGCTTTTTCTGGTACTGCCCAAGCCAACACTGAACTTCTCGATCAAATCAACAGCTATAGCCAAGACGACATCGCTCAGGTTAATAGCGTTTTCCAACTCAGCGATGTTTCTCCTTCTGACTGGGCCTTTGACGCACTGCGCAACCTAGTCGAAAACTACAACTGTATCGTTGGTTATCCCGATGGCACTTTCCGTGGTAGCCGTCCCCTCAGCCGTTATGAATTTGCTGCTGGTCTAAACGCTTGTTTACAGCAAATCGAGCGGATGATTCAAAGTGGTACTTCTGAAGTAACCCCCGAAGATCTCGCTGCACTCCGTCGTCTCGTGAACGAATTTGAGGCCGAACTTGCGACCCTCGGTGCTCGCGTTGATGACCTTGAAGGCCGCGTTGAATTCCTTGAAGACAACCAATTCTCCACTACCACCAAACTCGGCGGGGAAGTGCTCTTTAACCTTGTTGGTGCCTTCGGTGAAGAGAAAGCTGACAGTGATGGCGAAGACATTGATGATCAAATTACTTTCAGCAACCGTGTTCGTCTAAATCTCGACACTAGCTTCACTGGCAGAGACCGCCTCCGTACTCGTTTGGAAGCTGGTAATGTTGCTGAGTTAAATGATGCGACTGGAACTCGTACTGCTCGTCTTGGTTTTGACGGTGATAACGGGAATGATGTCGAAATTTCTAAGTTGTATTATCGGTTCCCTGTCGGTTCCAGAGCCCGTGGTTACGTAGGTGCCATTGGCATGGGTATCGATGATGTCTTTACTGCGACTAACCCTTATTTTGAAAGCAGTGGTGATGGTGCTTTGTCTCGTTTTGGCCGCCGTAACCCGCTCACTTTACGTGGTTCTGACGGTGCTGGTGTCGGTTTCAACTACAATCTCAGTGATAGATTTACTCTCTCCGGTATTTATTTGACTGACGATGGCGACGTCAATAATCCAGAAGAAAAGAATGGTCTCTTTAATGGTAGCTATGTCACTGGGGCTCAGCTAGCATTCTCTCCCACCGACAAGATTGATCTGGCGTTTACCTATACCAACACATACCAGAAATCTGATGCGGTTAACCTCAGCGCTAGTACTATCGATGGCCTGCCCAGACGTCCTTTTGGGAATTTAGCGACGACTGCTAACAATTTCGGCATTGAAGGTAGTTGGATGGTTGGTTCTCGTTTTAATCTTGCTGGTTGGGTTGGCTACACCAAAGCCGACTTTGAATTAGGAGATGGCGAGGCAGACATCTGGAACTGGGCTGTTAATGCGGCTCTCCTCGATGTCGGTGGCGATGGCAACGTTCTTGGCTTCATCTTCGGTCAACCGCCTAAGGTAACTAGCGCTAGTGGCGTTGATGCGCTTGGTGAAAATGATGACACTTCTTACCTTGCTGAGCTCCAGTATCGTTATAAGTTGAACGACAATATCACTATTACTCCTGGTGCTTATGTCATTTTCAACCCCAACAATAACGATAATAATGACACCATTGTGGTGGGTGCAATTCGGACTAGATTTAGTTTTTAAATTGAGATTTCCGAGAATTGTTGTTCTTCACAACTAAGAGTATTTAGAGTGGGTCGATTTCGGCTCACTTTTTTTTGAAGTTATTAAGCTTTTAAATTTAGGGAACTGAGTTTTATTTTGACTTTAAGTTGTATTGTACATATACTGATAAATTGTGAGTTTTTTGAAAAACCATGAACGCTGAAGCAATCATTCGCTCCATCGAAGCGGAACAGCTCAAGGATGATCTCCCGACCATCCACGTGGGCGACACCGTTCGAGTCGGAGTCAAAATCAAGGAAGGTACCAAAGAACGGGTTCAGCCCTACGAAGGTACCGTTATTGCCATGCGCAATGGTGGGATTAACGAAACCATCACTGTGCGTAAAATCTTCCAAGGGATTGGTGTTGAACGGGTCTTCCTGTTGCACTCTCCCCTCGTTGATAACATCAAAGTTATCCGTCGTGGTAAAGTCCGCCGGGCTAAACTATATTACTTGCGCGATCGCGTTGGTAAGGCAACCCGGATCAAGCAACGTTTCGATCGCCCGATCTAGGCTTTTCGTAATCCATTTGATTCGCTCAAAATGTTTTGCACAAAGCCTGCCACCTGTGCTAAGATTGCTAAGGCTTGTTAAGAGCAAGTACCCAAGCGTCCTTAGTTCAGTTGGTAGAACGCAGGTCTCCAAAACCTGATGTCGGGGGTTCGAGTCCTCCAGGGCGCGTTTCAATTTACATTAAACTTTAGTTGAAGTATTGCAGTGGCTCTGGGAGGAGTTTCTGATTGTGGCCAAAACAAAGAAGACCGTCGAGACTGAAGCCAATAAGCCCGAAGGTTTCGATGTTACGAAATACGCCAATGAAACAAAAGAAGAACTAGCTAAGGTTGTTTGGCCCTCTCGCCAGCAGCTCATTAGTGAATCTGCCGCTGTCATTTTGATGGTGATCCTTGTTGCGACTGTTATCTACGTCGTGGACAATCTCTTCATTTTCGTTTCAGGTGCTGTATTTTAAAAGACTCTTTAACTTTCTATGGAACATTCAGAAGAATACACAGGAACGCAAGCTGGACCCAAACCGCGTTGGTATGCCGTCCAAGTTGCATCTGGGTGCGAACAAAGAGTCAAAGCAAACCTTGAACAACGGATTCATACTCTCGATGTGGCGGATCGGATCTTTCAGGTTCAGATTCCCCAAACCCCAACCGTCAAAATCCGTAAGGATGGCAGTCGGCAACATGGAGAAGAAAAAGTTTTTCCTGGTTATGTCTTGATTCAGATGACCCTAGATGATGAAGCTTGGCAGGTTATCAAAAATACGCCCCATGTGATTAATTTTGTTGGGGCCGAACAGAAGCGTAGCTACGGTCGGGGACGGGGCCATGTTAAACCCGTGCCTCTCAGTAAGTCTGAAGTAGAGCGCATCTTTAAACAAGCTCAGGTTGTTGAACCGACTGTTAAAGTCGATATGGCCATTGGCGACAAAATTCTTGTGCTTTCTGGTCCTTTTAAGGATTTTGAAGGCGAGATCATTGAAGTCAGCCCTGAGCGCAGCAAACTGAAAGCTCTATTGTCGATCTTTGGTCGAGATACGCCAGTAGAACTTGAATTTACTCAAGTGGAAAAACAGAGCTAGCGATGGCAAAAAAAGTTGTTACGGTAATTAAATTAGCCTTGCCTGCGGGTAAGGCCAACCCTGCACCTCCTGTTGGGCCAGCCCTGGGTCAGCATGGGGTCAACATCATGGCCTTCTGTAAGGAGTACAACGCAAAGACTTCTGACCAGGCAGGCATGATTATTCCTGTAGAAATCTCGGTATATGAAGACCGGAGTTTCACCTTTATCCTGAAAACGCCCCCCGCTTCTGTCTTGATTCGTAAGGCAGCCGGGGTTGAGAAAGGTTCTGCCCAGCCTAATAAGCAGAAGGCGGGTTCTATCTCCCGGGCACAACTCCAGGAAATCGCCCAAACTAAAATGCCTGATTTGAATGCGAACGATATCGAAGCAGCAATGAACATTGTTGCCGGTACAGCACGGAATATGGGCATCACAGTTACGGATTAGTAACTGCTTGGAAACTGGATACAACAGTTAAGTTTTTAATCTTTATGTTTGGGGAGAGGCGTGTGTCTCGTTATGTACCCAAGGAGTAAGTATGGCAAAAAAATTATCTCGTCGGCTTCGTGAGGCGCTTGAAAAGGTTGAAGATAGAGCCTATGAGCCTCTAGAAGCTTTGACCCTTTTGAAAGAAACTGCCACAGCTAAGTTTGATGAAACGGCTGAGGCCCACATCCGTTTAGGGATTGATCCGAAGTACACGGATCAGCAGTTGAGAACGACTGTTGCTTTTCCGAAAGGTACTGGCCAGTCTGTACGGGTCGCCGTCATTACTAGCGGTGAACAGGTAAAGGTTGCAGAGGAGTCCGGTGCGGATCTCGTTGGTTCTGAGGAACTTATTGAAGATATCCAGAAGGGCATGATGGACTTTGAAGTCTTGATCGCAACGCCGGATATGATGCCGAAGGTGGCTCGTTTGGGTCGTCAGCTTGGCCCCCGTGGTTTGATGCCTTCGCCCAAAGGTGGCACTGTGACTACGGATGTCGCCACGGCGATCGCCGCCTTTAAAGCAGGAAAACAAGAGTTCCGGGCTGACCGTGCAGGGATTGTCCACGTGCTTTTTGGCAAATCCTCTTTCGCTGCGGAAGATCTTCTGGTAAACTTAAAGGCTCTTCAGGAAACCATCGACCGGAATCGTCCTTCTGGGGCCAAAGGTCGTTACTGGCGGAGCATTTATGTCTCTGCTTCCATGGGACCTTCGATCCAGGTGGATATCAACGCCCTCCGGGATCTTTCCATTGAAGAAAAAGCCTAGGTCGTCTTAGGCAAAACAATTAAATAGATTTGTATTCATGCCAGAGACAGCAGGGGCGATCGCTTAATATCCTGCCGAGGTAAAACGCTACAAGACTAAACAAGTTTTTTTCCAAGTTTGCTTGGAAGAAGAGCGTGACCCTGGCATTGTCGCTGGGGTCTATTTTTTGTCCCTACTTTAATAACCTTTCCCCAAAAAGGAGGTGAGAACAGAATGGGAAAATCGCTAGCAGATAAGCAAGAATTGGTTGCTGAGATCAAGGATCTGCTCAAGGATGCACAACTTACTTTTGTGATTGATTACAAGGGTTTAACCGTTGCGGAAATCACTGATTTACGTAACCGCCTTCGTCCTGCCGGGGCATATTGCAAAATTGCGAAAAACACGCTGATGCATATTGCCGTTGATGGTGACGAAACGTGGCAACCCGTGCAATCTCTTTTAAAAGATTCCTCCGCATTTTTAATTGCTGGAGAAGATGTTGCTTCCGCCGTTAAAGCTTACAAAGAATTCCGCAAAGCAACGAAGAAAACCGAACTTCGTGGCGGCGTTATGGAAGGTCAAGCTTTAACCAGCGACCAAATCGAAGCCCTCGGTGATCTGCCCACCAAAGACCAACTTTACGGTCAGATTGCAGGTGCGATCAATGCAGTTACTGCAAAAATCGCCATCGGCATCAACGAAGTACCGGGTTCTTTGGCCAGAGCCATCAAAGCTGTTTCCGAAAAAGAAGCAGCCTAACCCTCAACGTCGCGTGATCTATGTCATGGCGGCTTAATTTTCTCGTTGTTCTAAACGTAATTTTTATTCACTAAGGAGATAGATTAAATGTCTGCTACTACCGATGAAATTTTGGAGAAGTTGCAATCTCTAACCCTGCTTGAAGCAGCTGAATTAGTTAAGCAAATCGAAGAAACCTTTGGCGTTAGCGCTGCTGCTCCCGTTGGTGGCATGGTAATGGCTGCCCCTGGTGCTGCTGCTGCTGAGGAAGTTGAAGAGAAGACTGAATTTGACGTTATTCTCGACGAAGTTCCCGCTGACAAGAAAATCGCTGTTCTTAAGGTTGTTCGTGGCATCACTGGCCTCGGTCTTAAGGAAGCCAAAGAAATGGTTGAATCTGCGCCCAAGCCCATCAAAGAAGGTACTGGCAAAGAAGATGCTGAAGCCATCAAGAAGCAGCTTGAAGATGCCGGTGCAAAAGCAAGCGTTAAGTAATTTATATCAACTTGCCTATTGCTAGATAGGTATAGCTTCAACTGATATTTGATTAATTGATTAGCGAACAGATGACCTGTTCGCTTTTTTTCGATCTGGATGATTAGGTCTTTGCTATGTCACTTACGGCATAAAAAAATCCCCCTGCAGTGATTGAGGGGGAATTATAAGTTGAATTTGTCTTGCAAGAGTTTTTTAGAGTTGGGGTTCTTTCTGGTGCCAAGCCGTTGCCTGTTCATAGACATGGGCTACTTGAAGTAAGAGATCCTCTCGGAGAACATTGCTGATCAGTTGCATCCCGATGGGGAGTCCTTGGGCATCAAAACCACAGGGCAGACTCAGGGCGGGCAGACCGGCCAAATTGACGGGAATGGTCATCAAGTCAGAAAGATACATGCTGAGGGGATCGTCGGTTTTTGCGCCAGCTTTGAAAGCGGTGCTGGGGGAAGTGGGACAAATGAGCACATCCACTTTGGCAAAGGCTTGATCGAAGTCTTCTTTGATTAAAGTGCGTACTTTCTGGGCTTTGAGGTAGTAGGCATCATAGTAACCAGCGGAGAGGGTATAGGTGCCGAGCATAATCCGGCGCTTTACCTCGGGGCCAAAACCAGCGGCCCGGGTTTGGGTGTACATATCAACAAGGTTATCGGCTGCAGCATTACGGGTGCCATATTTGACGGCATCGTAACGGGCCAAATTTGCAGAGGCTTCGGACGGGGCAATAATGTAGTAGGCGGGTAAGCCGTAACGGAAGCGGGGACAGGAAATGGTTTCGACTTCGGCACCGAGTTCCTGGAGTTGGGCGATCGCCTTTTGAACCGCTTCAGCCACTTCTGGATCGAGCCCTTCCCCAAAAGTTTCTTGGATGATGCCAATTTTGAGGGGCTTATCCTTGGGGAGTTCCGGCTGGAGTAACTGACTATATTGGGGAATATCCACATCTAAACTGGTGGAATCTTTGGGATCATGGCCGGCGATCGCCTCTAAAAGAATTGCTGTATCTTCCACCGTCCGCGCAAAGGGGCCAATTTGATCCAGAGAAGACGCATAGGCCACCAAGCCAAAACGAGACACCAGACCATAGGTCGGTTTAAGGCCCACAACCCCGCATAGAGACGCCGGTTGTCGAATCGAGCCACCAGTATCTGAACCCAGGGCGATCGGCGCTTCTCCCGCTGCCACTGCCGCCGCTGACCCCCCGGAGGATCCCCCCGGTACCCGCGTCACATCCCAAGGGTTGCCCGTCACTTGATAGCCAGAATTTTCCGTTGAACTCCCCATGGCAAACTCATCCAAATTGGTTTTGCCCACCATGATCGCCCCAGCTTCCTGCAACTTCTGGGTGACTGTCGATTCGTAGGTCGGCACAAAGCCTTCGAGGATGCGCGAAGCACAGGTCGTCTGAATGCCTTTTGTACAGAGATTATCCTTAATCGCAATGGGAATGCCTTCTAGGAGGCCAATGGTTTCCCCCGCTGCAATTTTTGCATCCACTTGTGCCGCCTGGGCCAAGGCCTGCTCCTTAGTCAGGGTCAAAAACGCTTTAACCTTGGGTTCCACCGCTTCGATATGGGCAAACGTTTCCGTCAAAATTTCGACAGCAGAACGTTCCTTTGAAATGAGTTGTTGGTGTAGCGTGCGGATGGCTGACATGCTTTATATATTCTCTGAAATACCCCAATCAGTTTATCCACTTGCCTTCCTCCCTGACAATCATCTCTAAAAAATTATTTTTGCGGCGATCGCCTCGGAAGGGAACCAGCATCCGATACAATAAACTCCAGCTTATGTTAATTTAATAAGTCTATTTTTAGTCAGCACAACAAAATGCTAAATTTATGAGCGCTCATATTCTTTAACAAAGTATGGGAACCGCTCAGGTAGATTTTTAGGAATCATCAATGAATCAGGAAATTTTTGACAAAATTAAAAATATTATCGTTGATCAGCTGGATGTCGATGCTGACTCCGTAAGCCCCGAATCAAACTTCATCAGTGACCTTGATGCAGACTCCCTCGACACAGTCGAGCTGGTCATGGCCTTCGAAGAAGAATTTGATATCGATATTCCCGACGATGTTGCTGAAAAAATCACTACGGTGGGAGAAGCAGTTAACATCATCGCTGAAAAAACTGGCGCCAACTAAGCCATTTAGTCTAGTCAGTTTAACCTCAACTTCCAGAGCTGCGAACTTCCAAAAGTTATCGCGGCTTTCTCGCTAGTTTTTATGATTGATTGTCGCTTCCTTTGGATGCACAAGCCTTTTTTCCCACTGCAAAACCACTCAAATCAGCCATGGCACACTCATCTCCGTATCGCGTTGTAATCACCGGTTTAGGTGCGATCACCCCGATTGGTAATACCCTAGAGGAGTATTGGGAAGGACTCATGACCGGTCGCAATGGCATTGACCTCGTGACCGCATTTGACGCTTCCCAACATGCCTGTCGCATTGCAGGTGAAGTAAAAGGCTTTGATCCCCTCGCATTCATCCCGAAAAAAGAAGCGAAACGCATGGATCGGTTCTCCCAGTTCGCCGTGGCTGCCAGTAAACAAGCCCTCGCCGATGCTGGCCTAGAGATCAATGCTGACAATGCCCCTGATATCGGCGTAATGATCGGCACTGGCGTCGGCGGGATTAAGGTGATGGAAGACCAGCAGGAAATTTACCTGGAGAAAGGCCCCAGCCGCTGTAGCCCTTTCATGATTCCGATGATGATTGCCAATATGGCGGCGGGATTGACGGCGATCCATACCGGTGCCCAAGGCCCCAACAGCTGTACTGTGACGGCCTGTGCCGCAGGTTCCAATGCGGTTGGGGAAGCTTTCCGACTCGTCCAACAGGGTTACGCGAAAGCGATGATTTCTGGGGGTACCGAGGCAGCTGTAACCCCCCTTAGTTTTGCGGGATTTGCCTCGGCCCGGGCGTTATCGACCCGTAATGATGATCCGAAACATGCTTGTCGTCCTTTTGATCAAGATCGCGATGGCTTTGTGATGGGTGAAGGGGCTGGCATTTTAATCCTGGAAGAGCTAGAGCATGCCCTGGCACGGGGGGCAAAAATCTACGGGGAAATCGTTGGTTATGGCATGACCTGTGATGCTTACCACATGACGGCACCGACCCCCGACGGCGCTGGGGCAACCCGGGCGATTGAATTGGCGCTCAAGGATGGCGGCTTGGCTCCGAACCAAGTGAACTACGTAAATGCCCACGGCACCAGCACTCCAGCCAATGACATCACAGAAACGAAAGCGATTAAAAAAGCCCTCGGTGACCAGGCTTACAAAATTTTAGTGAGTTCGACAAAATCTATGACCGGTCACCTTTTGGGTGGCTCTGGGGGCATTGAGGCGGTGGCCACAGTGATGGCGATCGCCAATGATCGCGTTCCGCCGACGATCAACCTCGAAAATCCCCAGGAAGGTTGCGATTTAGATTACGTTCCCAACGAAAGCCGCGAACACCCAGTTGAAGTTGCCCTTTCTAACTCTTTTGGATTTGGCGGCCATAACGTTACCCTTGCGTTTAAGAAATATCGCCCGGAATAAATTTAGTCCGAGTAAATGTTAGCGATTTGACAGAATCATTCTTGCCCAGTGATCCTAACAGTGGGATGATGGGGGGGATTTTGAGGAGGGCAATTTGCGCTTCTTGATGGTCTAACAACTCCCTATAGTTTTTCTTTATTTGTCGTTTACTGTCAGAAATTTTCACTATGACCGTTGCAACCCAATCTATAGATCAGCTTTGTATTAATGCAATTCGCTTCTTAGCAATTGATGGCGTCGAGAAGGCAAAATCTGGTCACCCCGGTTTACCGATGGGCGCCGCTCCCATGGCCTACACCCTCTGGGACAAATTTATGCGGTTCAATCCCAAAAATCCGAAATGGGTTAATCGCGATCGCTTTGTTTTGTCAGCGGGTCACGGTTCGATGCTGCAGTATGCCTTGATGTACTTGGCTGGCTATGACAGTGTTTCCCTCGAAGACATCAAGCAATTTCGTCAATGGAAATCGAAGACCCCTGGTCACCCTGAAAACTTCGAGACCCCTGGTGTAGAAGTAACCACTGGCCCCCTCGGCCAAGGGATCGCCAATGCCGTCGGCCTTGCCCTCGCGGAAGCACACCTCGCAGCCCGCTACAACAAGCCCGATGCCAAAATTTTTGACCATTACACCTATGTGATTATGGGTGATGGTTGCAACATGGAAGGAATCTCCGGGGAAGCGGCATCCATTGCGGGTCACTGGGGTCTTGGCAAATTAATTGCCATCTACGACGACAACCATATTTCCATCGACGGCTCCACGGACATTGCTTTCACTGAAGATGTGTGTAAGCGCTATGAATCCTACGGTTGGCACGTTCTCCATGTAGAAGATGGCAACAATGACATTGAGGCGATCGCCAAAGCCATTGAAGCGGCTAAGGCAGTGACTGACAAGCCCTCTTTGATCAAAATCACAACGACCATTGGTTACGGTTCCCCCAACAAAGCAGATACTGCTGGTGTACACGGGGCAGCCCTTGGTGCCGACGAAATTGAACTGACCCGTAAATCCCTCGAATGGAACTATGGGCCTTTTGAAGTGCCTGAAGATGCCCTCAACCATTTCCGGAAAGCCGTTGAACGGGGTGCCAGCGCCGAAGCAGAGTGGAACCAAGTATGGGCCACTTACAAAATAAAATATGCCGAGGAGGCTGCAGAATTAGAGCGGATTCTTTCTGGGAAGCCCCCCGCAAACTGGGCTGACGCTTTACCCACCGCAACGCCCGCCGATAAAGGTCTTGCGACCCGTAAGCACTCCGAAGTAACCCTGAATGCGATCGCCCCGGTATTGCCAGAATTGATCGGTGGTTCTGCGGACTTGACTCACTCCAACCTGACAGAAATCCACGTTTCTGGCGATTTCCAAAAAGGTGCCTACGAAAACCGCAACGTCCACTTCGGCGTCCGGGAACACGCCATGGGCGCGATCTGTAATGGCATCGCCCTCCACGGTACAGGTTTAATCCCCTACGGAGCCACTTTCCTTGTGTTCTCCGACTACATGCGGAATTCCATCCGTTTATCGGCCTTGTCCGAAGCACGGGTCATTTGGGTAATGACCCACGACTCCATTGCCCTTGGAGAAGACGGCCCCACCCACCAACCGATCGAGCATGTTGCTTCTCTGCGGGCGATGCCGAACCTCTATGTTTATCGTCCGGCAGATACCAACGAAACCTCTGGTGCCTATAAAGTTGCTGTGGAAAGTGCGACAACGCCGACCCTCTTAGCCCTCACCCGCCAAGGCCTCCCCAACCTCGAAGGCAGTTCCATCGAAAATGCGGAAAAAGGTGGCTACATCCTTTCCGATAGCGAAGGCACCCCTGATCTGATTTTGATTGGTACAGGGAGTGAAGTGCAGCTTTGTGTCGAAGCAGCAAAAGCACTCCGGGCAAACGGAAAAAATGTCCGTGTTGTTTCCATGCCCTGTGTGGAACGCTTTGAAGAGCAAGATGCCGCTTACCAAGAGTCCGTCCTACCGAAAGCTGTAACCAAACGGGTTGCCGTGGAGGCTGGTGCCACCATGAGCTGGTACAAGTACGTTGGCTTTGAAGGCGCTGTCATCGGTATTGACACCTACGGTGCTTCCGCTCCTGGTGGTGTGGTCATGGAGAAATTTGGTTTCACCGTGGACAACGTTGTTAAAACCGCTGAAACAGTACTAGGTTAAACCCTGGGTCTGGTCATAGACTGATTCTTTTCAGTAAAACGTTTTGGAGGTAGGTTTATCCCCTACCTCTTTTTTGTTTGCGACAATATTGCCTAGCCTGTCCGCCAGAGAATTGTCCCTGCGGCCACTAACCCCAATAGATTAGGAAACCACGTCCCCATAAACGGCGTAATCGTTCCCCAGACTCCCATGGAGCTGGAAATCACAGAAATGAGATAGTAGGCAAAAACGATGGCCACCGATAGGCCAACACTAGTCGCTCGGCTTGAGTTTTGCGGGCGCAGGCCAATGGCCGAGCCGACCATCGCAAAGACAATACAAACGAAGGGGACGGAAAATTTTTCTTGTTTTCTCACCTGGAGCGTCCGGATCCGCCTTTCATTACGACTTAACTTGAGGCTCTCTAAACAAACATCAATCACCTGGAGGGTCATTTCATTGGGGCGTTGACAGCGGGTGGCGAGGATCAAAGGGGCATCAGACAGATTTAAAAAGTTGGTTTCAAACTGCTCGATGTCACTAAAGGAACCATTGGCCCCAATTTGATAAATACTGCCATCCTGCACCAGCCAACCCTGTTCATTGGCATTCCACTGGGCGGCGGCGGCGGTGATAATTCTTTGGGTATCGACGGCAGCTCGATCGAGGATGGTGAGATTGTTCATTTGGGTGCCATCGAAGGTCTCGGCATAAAAGAGGGTTTTGAGGATTTCGCGGTTACCAGTGGCCGTTTTTACCCGTTGATATTCGGGGTAGATAATATTTTTTTCTTGGTAGTCAATGGTTGCTTCGCCCTGAGCAATGTTGGCAATGGTGCTGGCTTGTTTCGTGGTCTGGGGGACAATCCAATCGTTGAGGCCAAAGGTGATGCCCGTGATCAATAACCCCAAAAGCAGACCGGGCAACATCAGCCGCAAGGGGGGCAAACCAACGCTCCGTAAGGCGATAATTTCACTAAAGGAAGATAGGCTGCTGTAGGCGGTGAGGGTACCCAGTAGGGTTGCCATAGGGAGGCCGAGGACGAGAAATTCTGGGAGACGGAGGGCGAGGATTTGGAAGGCGATCGCCCAGGTGATTTCATTGGCGACCACGTTGCGCATTACCTCAAAGAGAACACCGATGGTGAGGCCCAAACTCGTGAAAATTCCTAACCCAAACAGGAAAGGCCCCACAAGTTGCGCCATAATGTAGCGATCTAATAGTGAAAATACCCTTAAAATTCTCAACATTGTGGTCTAGTCTGATTAGAGTGGAGAGTTTTAGCAACTGTTTAGCAATTAAAATCCCTAGCCCATCATGCCAAAGAAGTTACGGTTTTGTCTGAAATTGTGCCCCTTGACCACTGATTGATCACCGCGCATCGGGAACTTAGAGCCGCGATAATGATTCAGTGCCACTGCACTTTGGTTTATTCTAAATTTACTTTTTTTGATAGAGTCCATGTTTGACCTGTTTGCTTCTTTGCTCATTGCCCAGGAATCTGCCCCTTTATTGGTGGCCCAAGAGAACAGGTCGAAGGAAGAGTTACTCCCCCACCAAGTACCACAACCAGGGGAGGATCAGGGGTCTTCTGTGGGGCGATCGCCGGCGGCCATCGTGACGGAACCCCAAGAGGTGCGCCCTTTGCCGGGGAGTCTCAATGAAATTCCGGTCTTTAACAGCAACAGCCCTGAAGTCATTGCCCAGGAAGGCATTTTATTATCGACCTTCCCAAAGGCAGGAAAAAGCCAGGCGATCGCCCACCTCGAAACCCCCCTCGAAGGACGCTTTGATATTTTTACCCACCACATTTCCCGTCCCGCCACGGAGCAGCGCACCCTGTACCAAGGCTTGTTGGTCAACAATCCGACTGGAAGCCCCCGCACCCTCAAAATTCTCCAAGGCATTAGTTACCTCAATAGTAAAGATGCCCCCTTCCGCGAACTATTGCCCTTCGTTGAAGATCCCCAGGGTCATGTCTATTCCGGCCCAGGCTCCCGACTGGTGAGCGATACCCTCCGGGGCAAAAGCCAAACGCAATTCCCAGAGATTCTACGCATTCCCCCCTACAGCACCGTGGTTTTGGCGAATCTCCCCATCCCGGTTAGCGGTGCTCGCTCTACCTACTTACAAGTAGAAACGGATGGTAGTGTTTACTTGGCAAATTTAGCGAAATATGAAGTCCGTGAAGAAATTGCCACCAGCAGTATTAGCAATAATGGCAGTATTGTCGAAGGAAAAGCTGTCCGCTCCCGTCCCCCCAGCCTCAATGAATGGCGATCGCTCCTCACCCAAGGCCAACTCGTCGAACCCCGGGATCTGCCCCCAGTTCCCAGTAAAGATCCTGGTCGCATTATTTATGGCCGGGTTGCAGGTATTTCCGTCGGTAGTCAGTGGGAAGCCACCGTCACCGATCCAGACGCAGAGAGTTTAGCAATCCCCGCCCCCGGCGAAGCGATTTCTTTCCCCATTAGCACCACCAGCACTGGCACCTTTGGCACCGACCAAGTCCAAAGCGCCCCCATGCTCACCCGTTACCCTGATACCGCGCTCCAGGGCCATGGTAACTATTTAGTCCATTACAAACTGACTTTCCCCCTTGAAAATACGAGCGATGAATATCAGTGGACGTCCCTAACGTTTCAAACACCGATTAAAGATGATCTCCATAGCGATCGCCTTTCCTTTTTTGAATCACCCCCCAACCGTGTTTTCTATCGAGGCACTGTCCGCATCAACTATCCCAACGAATACCGACGCCAGATTACCCGCTATGTCCACCTAGTACAACATCGGGGCCAACGCTCAGAACCCCTTGCCACCTTGGAAATTCCCCCTGGCACAAGTCGCACCGCCGAAATCGACTTTTTCTATCCCCCCGACGCAACGCCTCCCCAGGTGATTACCGTGAGAACCCTCGCCCCAGAGGAGCGTTAAATATTGTTGAATATTCTCAAAAAAATGTAGCGATCGCCCTAGGCACGTTTCGGGGGAAACAGTTGCCCCAACGGTAAGCCCCAACAGGCAAAATCGCGCCGGATACTCACGGTGGGGTGGGGATCAATGGCCTGGGCCGTTGTTTCAGAAATAAAGAGTGTCGGCAACAGGGTCAAGGGAATTTGTAACAGAATATTCCCCAAGAAGAACAGCAGGATTGCGGCGAATAAGCCCAAAATATGCCATTGGGGGAGACCCGCTGTCAGTCCCACCGCAAGGGGCGCATAGTGGGCCACCTGCCACAACAAAATCACCATGGCGATCGCCCCCAGGACATTTAAAATCGGCTGCCGGGTTCCCTGCACGAGCCGTAAAATTTGCCGTTGCCGTTCATCAAGGCGTTCTGGCGGAATTTGAAACACAAAGAGACTGAAGGGTTGCCAAGGCCGCAGGATTTGCAGGAGCCACACCGGGACTCCCCCCAGGAGCACAATTAAGCCCAATTCAATATTGGCCACGGGAAACGGGATGCCAATCGCCAAGGCGATCGCCAACAAAGACCAGATCAAAGGCAGCAAAGCCAAGCCCGCAACATGCAACCAAAAATAAGGCTCAAACAACATTTTTCCGTCGCTCCAAGACTTAAACGAACAACAGCACAATGCCCTGAATATCCCACGGTGCCCCCTGAAAGTAAAGTGGCCCGAAGCGCCAGGTGGACGACAAATCAGCTTTTCTCCAATGGGCACTACAAATGTCAAGGAATATGACAAAAAATTAAGTTTGGTTTATCAAATTGTGTCAGAATGGCCAGCCTTTCCTAGGCCAACCAGCATTTTTTGCTAAAACTCTTTAAGTGCCTTCAGCTTGCTCACTATCAGAACAGCAGCTTCTGCTCCATATAATGTGATGATGAGCAGGGGAATAGTTATAAATTTTTAATATCCATCTACTTGTCCAAGTAAAGGAGACTCACCATTTATGTTCACTAACGTCAAGTCCGCCATTCGCCACATCAAACCAGATGACATCAATAATCGCACGTTAGTGAAGGTGGTCTATGTCGTGTTGGAGTCCCAGTACCAGAGTGCCCTCTCTGCTGCGGTAAAAGCGATTAACGCGAACCACCCAAAGATTGCGGTTGAAATTAGTGGTTATCTGATTGAAGAACTGCGTGACCCCGATAACTACGAAGAGTTCAAACGGGAAGTCGCCCAAGCCAACTTATTTATTGCCTCCTTGATCTTCATTGAAGACCTCGCCCAAAAGGTGGTTGAAGCTGTGACGCCCCACCGGGATAACCTTGATGCGGCGATTGTTTTCCCTTCCATGCCAGAAGTGATGCGCCTCAACAAAATGGGCACTTTTTCCATGGCACAGTTGGGACAATCCAAGAGTGCTATTGGCGAGTTTATGAAAAAGCGGAAGGAAAAATCCGGTGCTTCCTTCCAAGATGCCATGCTCAAGCTGCTCCGGACATTGCCGAAGGTTTTAAAATATTTGCCCGTTGAAAAAGCCCAGGATGCCCGCAACTTCATGCTGTCTTTCCAATATTGGTTGGGTGGTTCCCCCGATAACTTGGAAAACTTCCTGTTGATGATGACCGACAAGTACATCCTCAAGGGGGCTGAGAAGCTCGATAAAGCCGATTATGCCGAGCCGGTAGTCTATCCCGACATGGGCATTTGGCATCCCCTCGCCCCGAAAATGTTTGAAGACACAAAAGAATATCTCCAGTGGTACAACAGCCGCGACGATATTAGTGACGAACTGAAGGACCCCCTCGCCCCTTGTATTGGCCTCGTGCTGCAACGGACACACCTCGTCACCGGAGATGATGCCCATTATGTCGCCATGCTCCAGGAGTTGGAATATCGCGGCGCAAAGGTGATCCCCATCTTTGCCGGGGGTCTCGATTTCTCAAAGCCAGTCGATGAATTTTTCTGGGATAACACGGTCGCCGGGGTCGAAAAATTACCTCTGGTGGATACGGTGGTTTCCTTAACTGGTTTTGCCCTCGTCGGTGGCCCGGCACGTCAGGATCACCCCAAAGCCATTGAGTCCCTCAAGCGGTTGAACCGTCCCTACATGGTGGCGCTGCCGTTGGTCTTCCAAACCACAGAGGAGTGGGAAGAGAGTGATCTCGGTCTGCACCCAATCCAAGTGGCGCTCCAAATTGCAATCCCTGAACTGGATGGGGCGATTGAACCGATTATTCTCTCTGGTCGTGATGGGGCCACGGGTCGGGCGATTACGCTACAAGATCGCGTCGAGGCGATCGCCACCCGTGCTTTGAAATGGACGAATCTCCGGAAGAAGCCCAAGCTAGAGAAAAAACTCGCCATTACAATTTTTAGTTTCCCCCCCGACAAAGGCAATATCGGCACCGCCGCTTACCTCGATGTCTTTGGCTCGATCCATGAGGTAATGAAAGGTCTCCGGGACAACGGCTACGACATTCAAGATATTCCTGAAACCCCCAAAGAGTTGTTAGAGCTGATCATTCATGATGCCCAGGCGCAATACGCTTCCCCTGAGTTAAACATCGCCTATCGCATGGGTGTGCCGGAATATGAAGAACTGACCCCCTATTCCAAACGCCTGGAAGAAAATTGGGGTACGCCTCCCGGTGAACTCAACAGCGACGGTCAAAACCTGCTGATCTATGGGAAGCATTTCGGCAATCTGTTTATCGGTGTACAGCCAACCTTTGGTTATGAAGGCGACCCGATGCGCTTGCTGTTCTCCCGTTCCGCTAGTCCTCACCATGGCTTTGCTGCCTACTACACTTACCTTGAGCGAGTTTGGGGCGCGGATGCGGTGCTGCACTTCGGTACCCATGGCTCCCTCGAATTTATGCCTGGTAAGCAAATGGGGATGTCTGGCGATTGCTATCCTGACAATTTGATCGGTAATATTCCCAACATCTACTACTACGCCGCCAATAACCCCTCGGAAGCAACGATCGCCAAACGCCGCAGTTATGCGAATACCATTTCCTACCTGACTCCCCCGGCAGAAAATGCGGGTTTATATAAGGGTCTCAAGGAACTTAGCGAGTTGATCGGCTCCTACCAAACCCTGAAGGATGGGGCGCGGGGTGTACAGATCGTGAATACGATCATGGATCAAGCGCGGATCTGCAACCTTGATAAGGATATCGAGATCCCTGAAACAGATGCGGCCCAAATGTCTCAGGATGAACGGGACAACATGGTGGGCATTGTCTACCGGAAGCTGATGGAAATTGAATCCCGCCTGTTACCCTGTGGCCTCCATGTCATTGGCAAACCTCCTACGGCTGAAGAGGCGATCGCCACCCTGGTGAACATTGCCAGCCTAGACCGCGAAGAAGAAGGTATTTGGAGCCTCCCCACGATCATCGCCAAGAGCATCGGGCGCAACATGGAGGACGTTTATCGCAACAGTGATCAAGGCATCCTCGAAGATGTGAACTTACTCCAGGACATCACTGAAGCGACCCGTGCCGCCGTTCGTGCCCTCGTGATGGAACAGGTCAACGCCGAAGGTCGCGTGTCTCTGGTTTCTAAGCTCAACTTCTTCAACATGGGCAAAAAAGCCCCTTGGGTTGAAGCTCTCCACGAAGCAGGTTACAAAAACGTCGATCAGGAACTCCTCAAACCCCTCTTCGATTACCTTGAATTCTGTCTCGAACAGGTTTGTGCCGACAAAGAACTTGGCGGTTTACTCAAAGCCCTCGAAGGTGAGTACGTCCTTCCCGGCCCCGGTGGCGACCCGATCCGCAACCCCAATGTCCTCCCCACAGGCAAAAATATTCACGCCCTCGATCCCCAATCAATCCCGACCCTTGCGGCAGTCCAATCCGCAAAAGTTGTGGTGGATCGCCTGATTGAGCGACAAAAGCTCGACAACGGCGGCGAATATCCCGAAACGATCGCTTGCGTCCTCTGGGGAACCGACAACATCAAAACCTACGGTGAATCCTTGGCGCAAATCATGTGGATGGTCGGTGCAAGACCCGTCCCCGATGCCCTTGGTCGCGTCAACAAGTTGGAATTAATTCCCCTCGAGGAACTCGGTCGTCCCCGCATCGATGTCGTGGTCAACTGTTCCGGCGTCTTCCGTGACCTGTTCATCAACCAAATGAACCTCTTGGATCAAGCCGTGAAAATGGCCGCCGAAGCCAATGAACCCCTCGAAATGAACTATGTGCGCAAACACGCCTTAGAACAAGCCGAGGAAATGGGCATTAACATTCGCCAAGCCGCGACCCGGATTTTCTCCAACGCATCTGGTTCCTATTCTTCTAACGTGAACCTCGCCGTTGAAAATAGCTCTTGGGAAGAGGAAAAAGAGCTCCAGGATATGTACCTGAACCGGAAATCCTTCGCCTTCAACTCCGATAATCCCGGTGTGATGGACGAAAACCGTAAGGTGTTTGAATCTTCCCTGAAAAAAGCGGATGTCACTTTCCAAAACCTGGATTCTTCGGAAATCAGTTTGACGGACGTTTCCCACTACTTCGACTCTGATCCGACCAAGGTTGTTGCTTCTCTGCGGGATGATGGCAAGAAACCCTCTGCTTACATTGCCGATACCACCACTGCCAACGCTCAGGTACGGACACTGTCTGAAACGGTGCGTCTCGATGCGCGGACAAAACTCCTTAATCCCAAGTGGTACGAGGGTATGCTCTCTCACGGTTATGAAGGGGTGCGGGAACTGTCTAAGCGCCTGGTGAATACCATGGGTTGGTCGGCGACGGCGGATGCAGTAGACAACTGGGTCTATGAAGATACCAATGAAACTTTCATTAAAGACGAGGAAATGTGTAAGCGTCTGATGGATTTGAACCCCAACTCCTTCCGTCGGATGGTCAGCACTCTCCTCGAAGTGAATGGTCGGGGTTACTGGGAAACCAGCGATGAAAACCTTGAGCGTTTACAACAGCTTTATCAGGAAGTTGAAGACCGTATTGAAGGGATTGATGGCTAAAGCATCAACTCAAACTTAATCTAGACTGGGTGGGTTCGTCCCACCTTTTTTCATGTCAAAATTACCGCGTTAAAATAAACATACGCTTTTGGGTATAAGTGAGATTAATAAACCGATTACTGTCGAGGTCAATATTGAGCCGAATTTACAGCAGGATGTGGAGCAAATTCTGGCGGGTTTAGGTCTTTCCGCTAATCAGGCGATCGCCTTGTTTTATGAACAAATTGCCAAACACCAAGCTTTACCCTTTGAAATCGAGAATTATCATGAGGAAACTCTAAAAACTTTTGCCAAAACAGATCAAAAAGAGGAGTTGATAATCTGCCAAGATGCTGATGATATATTCAGTAAGTTAGGGATTTAGTGAATGTATCAGCCCGTTTACACCAAACGTTTAAAAAGCCAAGAGAAGCGGCAAGGATCTAGAAAAGTTTAAGCAGATTGCTCGATTATTAATTTTAGGTCAAGCACTGGATGCAAAATATCGAGATCATAAACTCATTGGCAATTATCAGAATCGTCGTGAGTGCCATATTGAATCAGATTGGTTGCTCATTTATGAAATTGAGAAAAACAGCATTATTTTTGAAAGAATAGGAAGCCACTCTGACTCATTTAATCAGCAGCATATAATGAAATTTGTAAATCTGAAAAAACGACTGGATGAAAATCGTCCGATGACTACAATTGCAATGAGGATGCCAGAGGATGTAATCGAAAATTTAAAGTGTATTGCTTCTTTGCTTGGTTTTTCAGTCTATCAACCGTTAACTCATGCTTATATTGGTCAATATCCACCTTCTGATCTAGAAAGATTGAAACTATGAATCTCGAAAGTTACCGATTCATTAAAAATCAAATTTTTTCCTATACAGAAGATAATTCACTGGAATTCAAAACAATTAATCCAGAGAATCCTGACAGGAAGAAACAGCAAGAACGAATCAAGAAAAAAATATGGAATTATTTCAAAGAATATGCAGTTTCATTTCTGAATGCAACAGTTCCCGGGAATTTACTGATCGGAATTTCAGATTTAAAAAATGAACCAAATTATATACATGGAATTTTGCTTGAATCTTATTTCAAAGATGAAATTGACAGAAATTCAAATGAAAAACTCAAAGAAATCACTCCTCCTGTCCCTCTATCCTGTTTCAAAATAGTTTTTCATCAACTTTATGATTGCCACGGTCAAATAAAACCAGACTATTACATAATTCAATTCTCTGTATCACCAGCAAATGAGAAAAGAATTTTATATACAACAAAAAGTGGTAAATGCTGGATTCGTAGGGGGTCAAGCAATATAACTTTATCTAAAGAAAATGGTTCTTTTCAGGAAGAAACTGAAGCAAGGAAATTAAGGAACTTAAAACGAAGATTAGATGATATTGAGCAACAACTAACAAATGATCCTGACGACATAGACTTAAATGTCCAAAAAGCAGATATCTTAATAGATTTAGACCAAGGATACGAAGCAAGTAAAATATATAAAAAATTCATAAATCAATCTCCTAAGAATTATAAAATTAGATCCAGGTACGTAAAGATTTTAGAAACGCAAGGCAATCTAGATGAAGCTCTTGATGTACTAGGTTTTGCGCAATGTAATGATCAAAATCTGCAAGATCCTGTTTGGTGTACAACAGTAGGTGTTTTATTAAGAAAAGAAAAGCGTTATAAGGAAGCAATTAACTTTTTTAAGCTAGCTCTTAAAAATGACCCTAAATATAGAAAAGCTAGTTACGAGAAAAAAATCACTTATAAAGCACTTTACAACCAAAAATATTCCAGCTAAACTGACTGGAAGCACTTGATTAGTAAATATTGATTCCTGTCGTTGATACAGCGATGGCTAGCTATAAAGCACCATATATGGCGCAATGGTATCACTTGTAATATCAAGTACACTGTGATATGCCGGAAAGTAGAATATTCTAATTGAGTGCTTTTTATTCTCAAACAATCAAAATTATATGTGTTGTCATGAGGAATCAGAAGACGATATCTCTAGAGGGAAGAACTGATGATCTTCAACAAGATTTTCTCAAAGTCCTCAATAATAGAGACTTAGCTAAGCTTCTAGAAATTTCTTATCCTCAACTTATTTATCATTCTCTCAAGACAATCAACTCTGTTACTCGATATCAGACTTTTCAGGTTCAAAAGAAATCAAAGGGAACTCGAAAAATTTGTGTCCCAAATAAATCTTTGAAAATTATTCAAACTAAAATTAGTCAAATTTTATATTCAATATACGAACCAAAATCTTGTGTGCATGGTTATGTCGTTGAAAAAAGTATAATTACTAATGCGAAATCTCATCGTCGAAAAGAATTTATCCTCAATTTAGATATTCGAGATTTTTTTGGTTCTATCAATCTCGGTCGCGTTAGAGGTTTATTTATTGCAAAACCATTTTCTTTACCTAAAGAAGTCGCAACAACGATTGCAAATCTATGTTGTCATGAAAATAAGTTACCTCAAGGTGCACCATCCTCTCCAATATTATCGAATCTAATTTGTCAACAGCTGGATAGGGAATTACAATATTTTGCTCAAAAAAATAGACTTTACTATACAAGATATGCCGATGATATAACTTTCTCTTCAGAGTATTTAGAGTCTCTAAAATCTCTGATCAAAAATCTAGAGCTAGTCACAGAAAACTATCCAATTCTTCTCAATAACGAGCTTGAATATATTTTTACAAAAAATGGCTTCACTATAAATCAGAAGAAAGTTCGACTTTTGTATCCTCACCAAAAACAGCAAGTTACTGGTTTGATCGTCAATGAAAAATTAAATGTCGATAGAAAATATATCCGGAATTTACGGGCCGCTTTATATGCATGGGAAAAATTTGGACTAGAAGAGGCGAGTCAAGTTTATTTGGAAAAATATGCAAAAACTCCCACACTAAGACGAAAGAAAAAATCATCTTTTATTGAAGCAATACGAGGAAAAATAGAATTTCTGAAGAATGTTCGAGGAGAAAGCGATCCGATAACTCGAAAGTTTTTGGATAAATATAGTGAACTTTACGAGGAATACAAGAAAAATGTTATTCAAGCAAAAGAGGAACCAGATAGTCAATCAACTTAAGGGAACCTCGAAAAATTTAAATCTCCAATTTCAACGTATCCTCGTTGTTTCAGCCTTTGAAAACACCCAAAAGGGCAATTAACGAAGTACCCTTAAATGGAAGAGTTTTTTTATTATGATCGCCGAAAAATTATTACTGGAATGAGGGACAGGCGATCGCCTTAATAATCTTTTATTCACCACTGTGAACCGTCGTCAAATAGGGTGCTACGATGGGCAACAAAACCCTCTGCCATCCTGGAGAAGCTGAGCGTCATGGCCAAATCCATTGTCACCCTTGTTGATAATCTGCCGGAAAACAACATCACCACAAAAGTTTTGACGGCTCTCGATACCCTATTTCCAGGGGAATGGATAAATTTTCGGGGATTTGACGATGCAATCCGCCAAATTACCCAAGAGACCAATCCAGAGGTATTGCAACGAATTCGGGACAAGGCGATCGCCCTCTACGATGACCCAAAAAACGGTTACCAGAGTGCGGTTTTTCTGTACCAAACCGTCGATCGGGCTGACGCTGCCCTGGGGACTGCTGCCCTCGCCGACAAAATTGGCGAAAAAATCGGTCTTTTGGGCTTTCTCAGTAAATTGACCCCCAAGGCCGACACCAGCCAAACCATCGATCTCGTGCTGAAAATTTCCGTTGAGGCGATCGCCTACTGCAAACTAAACGGTCTCCCCCAGGCAAACCCCCAGGTTCTCGCCCAGGCCCTCCAAGAAAACTATCGGGGTGCCGCCCTGGTGCGCATGGGAACCCTCGTTTGTGTTGATGGCCTTTTACCCCTGGGGCCGGATTTCCTCGAAAAAGTCCACAGCATCATTGGCCAGGTCGATCAAACCGAAGTGCAAAATAATAGCGGTTATACGGTACTTGGTTCGGCTCTACCTGGGGAAGATACCGCTTCCAAGCTGGGCTTTTTAAGCGAAAATTTCGAGGCTGTGCGGGGCTGGATGCAAAACTGGATCGCGAAAACTGGTGCGTCCCGTAGCTCTGTATTCAGTCAGTTGGGGCGATTTATTGAATTTGCCGACGACAATCTTGATTTAGTGGCTGCTTTTTTGGATCAAACCACCAATTACTTTACCCATACCGGTATTCAAACGGTGGCGACCCATCTCATTAAACGGGCCTACCAGGACGTACAAACAGAGATGGGGTTACTCCCTGGGACAGTCGTACCACCAGAGCCAGCACCTACTGATGCCGGGGCGACGACCCTACAGCTACCCCAACCCCAATTTCGCCATGTGCAAACGGATACGGTACTGGCGATCCCGAAAGTTTCCATTGTCCACATTGGCAAACCAAATCCCCAATATCCGCCGGAAGTTGATTTATCGCCGTTGCCCAATAGCGATGTTGTCTCCCGGCTCCACGCAAATTTGTGGAGTGACAATGGTTTTGAGTATTACATCCTGGATGTGGGGAGTTCCAACGGCACTTACCTCAATGGCGTTTTGTTGGAACCTAAGGAAAAACATCTGCTGCAAAACGGCGATCGCCTCGATTTTGGCCGGGGCGAAAAGGTCAGCCTCATCTTTGAAATGGGCTAATTCAGAGGCTAATTAAAGATCAAAGTCTGTTGTGAAACTGTCGCGGGTCATGGGTTGAGCAATTTCTAGCCCCTCGCCCCCCAACACTTCCAAAGGTTCCCCTTCGATTTGGAACCACACTCCGGCGGTGGGATCAAGGCTAGTGGCCGTATAGAGCACCTGGGCAACGCGACCAATCATCGAGGCACTGCCGCCGCCAAACTGAAACTCTTCGGACAGATTCACCACGATACCATCCCCTTGGATAATCAGGCTTAACAGTTCGGTACCGGGGGGAATTGTGCTACTGAGGTCATCCTCTGGGGTTTCTGTGAGCAATTGGGTAAAGAGGCTTTCCAGTTGGCCTGTGGGGGTTTCTGCGCTGGGGGTCACTTCGACGGGAGCCAAAGCCAGGCGATCGCCTTCATCTTTAAGCCAATAAACCGTCGGCTGGGGCGTCGTTTCCCCAGGATTTGAATCTGGATTATTGTCGGTGGGATCTTCGCCTTCTGGGGGCTGATTATTCTCAGCAGGAGGCTGTTCATTCACCACCGGGGGCTGATTATCTCCATTGGGAACCTCGGTGCAAGCGGTCGTGAAGGCGATCGCCAAGGCCACTGTACCCAACCCTTGCCAAACGCGTCGTGTCCAGATCATTTGTTTTACCATTGCAAACTTACAGAGCAAAATCCTATACCTCATCCTTTGACAGTCGGTGACCCAATAAAGATTCACTCAGGTAAGTCACCAAAATATACAAAATCGGCACCACAAACAAACTCAACAAAGTCGCCACTAGCATTCCCCCAAAGACCGTCGTCCCCAAAGACTGACGACTGGCGGCCCCGGCCCCCGTTGCCAATGTTAAGGGAAAGATCCCCGATAAGGTCGAAATTGCTGTCATCAAAATTGGTCGGAGTCGTTCCCGCGCGGCCTCAATGGCGGCTTTGGTAATCGATAGCCCTTCGCCACGCAAATGGTTTGCAAATTCCACAATCAAGATCGCATTTTTACTCGCCAAACCAATCAACATCACCAGCCCCACCTGGCAATACACATCGTTAGGGAAGCCCCTAAGCACCAATGCCGTCAAAGCACCACAGATCGCTAACGGTACCGAAAGTAAAATAATCGCCGGATCCAAAAAATTTTCGTATTGCGCAGCTAGAACCAAAAAGACAAAGACCAGCCCCAAACCAAAGATAATCGGTGCTTGGCCGCCAGACTCAATTTCCTCTAAGGCTGTACCCGCCCACTCATAACCAAAACTGCGGGGTAACGTTTGCTGGGCGATGCGTTCCATCGTTTGTAAGGCTTCACCAGAACTGACCCCCGGAGCCGCAGAACCATTAATTTCAATGGAACGCAACAGATTGTAGTGGTTAATGGTTTGCGCCCCAGATCCGGGTGTGACGGTGAATAACTGCCCCAGGGAAACCATTTCGCCTGTGTCGGAGCGGGTATAAACCTGACCAATATCCGCTGGATTATCCCGAAATAGGCCATCCATCTGAACATAGACCCGATAATTATCCTGACCTAAATCAAAGTCATTGACATAGGTAGACCCAAAGGCCGTTTGTAAGGTGCCATAAACCTGGGCAATATTGATATTTTTCGCCTTTGCAAAATCCCGTTTAATCTCAAGGTCATACTTGGGATTATTGGCGGCATAGGTACTAAACACCCCTTGGAGGGCGGGGTCTTGGTTCGCAGCGCCTAGCAGTTGTCCCATGGCTCCCACCAAATCCTGGATGGCAGCGCGTCCACTGCGGTCTTGGAGTTGGAACTGGAAACCACCAAAGTTACTGAGACCCTGAATCGGCGGCGGATTCACAGGAAAGACACGGGCTTCAGTAATTTGCGCAAAGGTCGGAAATAGGCGACCAATGATCCCTTGGGCTGTTTGTTCGGGTCGAGTCCGCTCTGACCAGGGTTTCAGGGGACAAAAAATAACACCAGAATTGGCTTGACTACCGCCCCCAAAACTAAAGCCACTAATGGCAAAGGTGCCATCAATTTCGGGGATTTTGAGGAGTTCTGCTTCGACCTGCGCCATCACAGCATCGGTGAACTGCATTGAAACCCCCTGGGGGGCCTGGACAAGGGTGATGATGTAACCCTGGTCTTCTTCGGGCACAAAGGCGCCGGGGACAATTTGGTAAAGCCAGGCGGTTATCACCAGCAGAACAGTAAAAAGACTCACCACGACATATTTCATGCGGGTCAGTTGGAAAAGAATTTTTTGGTAGCGGCGACGGAGCCAATTTTGAAAGCGATTGAATTGGTTAAAGACTTTTCCCAAAGCATTGGTAGGTTCGGGGCGATCGCGCAACAAAACCCCAGCGAGGGAAGGTGTTAAGCTCAGGGCGATAAAGGTTGAAATCGCGATAGAGAAGGCAATGGTGAGGGCAAACTGCTGATACAAAGCTCCTGTTGTCCCTGGGAAAAAAGCCACCGGAATAAACACAGCCATCAGCACTAAGGAGGTGGCAATAACGGCCCCGGTCAACTCTTGCATCGCGGCGATCGCCGCCTGTTTTGGGGCCATGCCTTTCTCGTGGATGAGCCGGGCAATGTCTTCGACGACCACAATCGCATCATCGACCACTAGACCCGTCGCGAGGGTCAAACCAAAGAGGGTCAGACTGTTAATCGAAAAATTGAAGAGTTTAATGAAAATAAACGTCCCAATCAAGGCAATGGGAATCGTCAAGGTCGGCACGAGGGTTGTGCGCCAATCTTGGAGAAAAAGGAAAATCACAAAAATCACTAAGGCGATCGCCGTGATGAGGGTGATCACCACTTCCCGCATCGATGCCGCCACATAGTCGGTCGTATTAAAAGCAATCCGATAATCCAACCCAGGCGGAAACTGTTCCGAAAGGACTTCCATCTCCGCAATGACGCGATTTGCCACATCCAGGGCATTACTCCCCGGCCGCTGGAAGATCCCAATCCCGACAGCCTGGTTGCCCCGGTAGCGGACAGTTGTGTTGTAGCTCTCCGCTCCCAGCTCAACGCGGCCCACATCCCGCAGTTTAATAATCTGACCCTGCTCATCAACCTTGAGAACCAGTTCTTCAAACTCTGACACTGTTCCCAGGCGTCCCCCTTGAATTTCTAAGTCAAACTGATACTGTTGTCCGGCGGGGGCAGGGGATTGGCCCAACTGTCCAGCCCCCACCAGGCGATTTTGTTCTTGGATTGCGGCGACTACGTCCTGGGGGATGAGACGACGGGCCGCCAGACGATTGGGATCAAGCCAGACCCGCATCGCATAGCGACGTTCCCCAAAAATTTGGACATTACCGACCCCCTCTAGTTTGCGGAGGGCATCGAGCAGATAATTATCGGCATAGTTACTGAGAAAGACATCGTCATATTCGCCCGCCTCGGAGTACAAACCGACCCCAAGGACAATATTATTGCTGCTTTTCGCCACCCGGACTCCGTTTCGCTGAACTTCTGCGGGCAGTTGTGAGGTGACGGCGGCAAGTCGGTTTTGGATATCGACGGCGGCCAGGTCTTCATTACGACTCGCATCAAAGGTGGCCACAATGGTGCTCAGACCGTCGTTACTACTGGTGGAGGAAAGATATCTGAGACCTTCGATCCCGTTGAGTTCTGCTTCAAGGATATTGGTAACGGTTTGCTCTACCACTTCAGCACTGGCCCCGGTGTAGCTGGCGGTGATGCTGATTTGGGTGGGACTAATTTGGGGAAACTGGGCAACCGGGAGGCTGGGAATCGTAATGAGACCGACCAGTAAAATGATCACACCACAAACCAGGGCAAAAATAGGCTTCTTGATGAAGAGCTTAGAAAACATTGGGAGAATCTGAGAAAAGCATCTCCCTATCGTAAGAGTTTTTTTCCAGAAAGGCCGGTAATTTTCTGGGTTTCGCGTCAAATTCTTTGTTTTTGTGCTTCAAATCAGAAAATCTTTAATGGGGAAAGGCTTGGCGTTAAAATTGGAATTCACCCCTGCTCACCCTAAAACCCCCACAGCAAGCAATGACTTCTGCTTCTCCGTCCCCTCAGCTCAGCGATCAACTGCCGCCAACGGTGGAATTACGGCCTAGCTATAACATTCCCCTGGTGCTGATTATTAGTGGGGTTCCCCTGGCCCTCTGGCAAATTTGGGTGGGGGCGATCGCCTCTTTATTTGGTCTATTTTTACTTTTTCAAGCAGTAACCCTGCGACTAGAATTCACCGCCACGGATTTAGATGTTTATCGCAGCGGCGATCGCATTCGGCGTTTCCCCTATCGCGAATGGCAAAATTGGCGCATCTTTTGGACAAGGGTTCCCATCCTGTTTTACTTTAAAGAAATCAATAGCATTCATTTTTTACCGATTATTTTTGACCCCCGCACCCTCCAGCAGGTTCTCGAAGCGCGCTGCCCCCGCCAAGACTAACACCCTTCATTAATGACGCTTTCCCCTGCGTTGTCACCCGTTGCCCCTAAGGACAAACTTTTATGAGTTCAGACCCCCAACAAGACCGACCCAAATTAGATCTGCAACCCACTCCTAAAGAACCATTAAATTTGCCCTCTGAAGCGAGTGGTACCGAGACTGATGCCAGTGCTTCAACTCCTGCGCCAGACCAGACCCCAGAGACCACGACAGACAGCACGGACTTAGAAAAATTACAGGCAGAGAAAGCAGCGCTTCTGGCAGAGATTGCCGCACTGAAGGCAGAAAAAGCGGCCCTCTTACAAACGGAAACGGGAGATCTCCAAGCTCAACTAGAACGGTTGATGGCCACAGGACTCCAAACCCTCGAAGACAGACAGGCAAGTCTGCAAAAATCTGTTGCCCAATTGGAACGACGCCGGGACAAAATCCGTGAGGAAATGCGCACCACCTTTGCGGGTACGTCCCAAGAAATTGCCGTGCGGGTACAAGGGTTTAAAGACTATCTCATCGGGAGCTTGCAGGATTTGGCGATCGCCGCCGAGCAGTTAGACTTACCCAGCTTTGATCAAGATTGGTCTGCGGCACCGTCACCAGTACCGACCCCGGAGCCTCCTCCTCAAAAATTAACTCCACCCCAGTTTTCGGAGCAAAGTTTTGCAGCTAAGGCGCGTCGAATCCAGGAAATGCTGGATCAATACCGGATGTCGCCGGACTACTATGGCCCCCCTTGGCAACTGCGCCGCACCTTCGAGCCAATCCATAGCGAACGGGTGAAGAAATGGTTCTTTGACCAAGGCGGACGGGGCGCAATCCGGAGTATGGGTAGCCGTCTGCAAAATATTCTTGTGGCTTCGGCCAGTTTATCGGTGCTCTATAGTCTCTATGGCGATCGCCTCCGGGCCTTGATTTTGGCGAATACGCCAGAACGACTCGGTGAATGGCGGCGGGGCCTACAGGACTGTTTAGGCATCTCCCGCAGTGACTTTGGGCCAAACTCTGGGGTCATTTTATTTGAAAGTCCCGATGCCCTCGTCCAAAAGGCGGATCGGCTCGTAGAAGATGATAGACTACCGCTAATCATTATTGATGAGGCTGAGGACAATATTAATCTGTCGTTGCTGCAATACCCGTTGTGGCTTGCATTTGCGCCGGAACCCCAGTCCGATTCTTCTTACTTTTTCTAAGTTTTCGCACGTGTTTCCTGCATCGGAGTAATGGGTTATGAATCTTTCGTTGGCGATCGCCCCCTTTTGCATCGGAGTGGCCTATTTATTGGGCGCTATTCCCACGGGCTACCTAGCTGGCAAGTGGCTCAAGGGAATTGATATCCGCGATTATGGTTCCCGTTCCACAGGGGCGACCAACGTCCTCAGAACCCTCGGTAAAAAAGCGGGGATCACGGTGTTGCTTTTCGATGCACTCAAGGGCGTTGCGGCGATCTTATTTTTTAAGCTGCTTTATACCCACCCTGAATGGATTGCCTTTCCTGCCAACTATGACCAATACTGGCTCACCATGGCTGTGGCGATCGCCGCTGTCTTGGGCCACAGCAAATCGATTTTCATTGGCTTTAACGGCGGCAAATCCGTTGCTACCAGCATCGGCGTCCTTTTGATCATGGCTCCTTGGGTGGCCCTGGGAACTATCGTTACCTTTGCGGCGGCAATCACTTTAACCCAAATCGTTTCCCTGAGTTCGATCAGTGGGGCGATCGCCGTGATGCTTTTGATGATTGTTTTACAGCAGCCCCTCCCTTACATTCTCTTTGGGGCGATCGCTGGTATTTACGTCATTGTGCGCCATCGCAGTAATATCCAAAGAATTATCGCTGGTACCGAACCTAAAATTGGGGCCAAAGCGACAAACTAAATTTTGAAATTAATGCCCAAAAAATCAAACTCTGTTTGCGGAGATCGGGAAAGGGTTGTCTGCGTTTTTGATTAACTTTTCCGGTCTAATTTGTGAAGGTGTCGCTTTATTGAAAAGGTAAAATATTTGATGATTTCAAGGTTTTGTAGTCTTTGTTTATGGGCATAATCTTTTCACAAAAGAGTTAAGATAATAGCTTTTTCCTAATCCGATTCGGGTCAATTTCCTTGATTGCCTTTCTGCCGCTACAAAGTAAAAAAATCAAGTCGAACCAATTAAAAAAGCACTGAGACTATTCCCAGTGCTGTTGTTTTATTAGATTATTAAAACCAAAATCCCAGTGATGTTTTATTTAAACCTATGGGTGGAATAAAAGATCAGGGAAGAAACGGTTGAACTCAATTAATAGTCCAGCCGTAAAAACCATCATTGCGGTCAACAACACCGGCGCAGAAGATAAGAACTTATCCATTTATTTACTCCAAAAAGAATGATAAATACTTAAAAATGAAAACCTAGCGAGGAGAGATGGGGACATCCGCATCCTTCACGACTAGCTCACCGGAAGTAAATTCTTTCAGAGCAGCCAAAGGCCAAGCAAAACCAGCCAACATCAAACTAAACGCCCGGGGGACATTGATGATGACTTCTTGCATTGCCGCATCTTTTTCATCACGGACTGCGATCAGATAAGCGCGACCAGCCCAGCCGATCCAACCAGCAATGTAGAGAAAGAGAATACTTGGAATTAAAAATTCACCGGCATGATCAAGACGGCCGTCCACGATGAGGTGGGGCAAACCTTCGGGGCCACAGAGGGCTTCAGAGTAAGCAGCGGCACGGTTTTGACCGGAGTTCGGGTCTGCGGTGGTGTTGCGGAAGTTCTTTGCTCTTTGTTTATAAGCGGCGGACTCACTACAGGGGGTTAAGTGAGACAAAGAATCTGCTTTCACGGGGGAAGCGAAACCCAGCCACAAAGTTAAAGAGAGAGCAAAGGCGCAAACAACAGCTACGAAACGTTGCATAAGTTTGTTTCCTTTTGTTACAAAATAATTAAGTTTTTTGTACAAAAGATACGCCAATCCATTTGTACTTTGGAAGCAATATTACTGTGACCAGCGTATCGAGTAAAGGCAAAAAAGGTTAAAGTTGTTAACTTAAATCTAAGTTATACCGATATATGAGCATTGTTTTAGCAATCGAAACAAGTTGTGATGAAACTGCCGTTGCAATTGTTAATAATCGTAAAGTTCTTGGCAATGTGGTTGCTTCACAAATCGACATTCATCGGGAATTTGGCGGCGTTGTGCCAGAGGTAGCATCGCGGCACCATTTAGAAAGTATCAATGCTTGTATTGACACGGCCTTTGAGCAGTCGGGGTTAGACTGGTCTGAAATTGAGGCGATCGCCACGACCTGTGCGCCGGGCTTAGTGGGGGCTTTGTTGGTGGGGGCCGCCGCCGGAAAAACGTTAGCGATGGTGCATAACAAGCCTTTTATTGGCGTTCATCACCTAGAGGGACACATTTATGCCAGCTACCTCAGTCAACCGGAGTTAGAACCGCCTTTTCTCTGTCTCTTGGTTTCTGGGGGGCACACGAGCTTCATTGAGGTGCGCGGTTGTGGGGAATATGAACTGTTAGGGGAAACCCGTGATGATGCGGCTGGAGAAGCCTTTGATAAGGTGGCACGGTTGCTGAAGGTGGGTTATCCGGGGGGGCCAGTGATTGATCGTCTGGCTAAAGCAGGAGATCCCCAGGCCTTTAAGTTGCCAGAAGGGAGAATTTCTTTACCCGGCGGGGGCTACCATCCCTACGACTGTAGTTTTAGCGGCCTGAAAACGGCGGTTTTACGCCTAGTGCAGCAGTTTGAAGCGGCGGGTAAGGACATCCCAGTAGAAGATATTGCCGCAAGTTTCCAGTACACTGTCGCCCAAGCTCTGACAAAACGGGCGGTGCGTTGTGCGGGCGATCGCCAACTGCAAACCATTGTGGTCGGTGGTGGTGTGGCAGCAAACAGTGGTTTACGAGAAATTTTGACGGCAGCGGCAGCGGAATCAGGAATTCGGGTTTATTTCCCGCCCCTCAAGTTCTGTACGGATAATGCGGCGATGATTGCCTGTGCGGCGGCGGAACATTTCCAAAAAGGCGATCGCTCCCGGTTAGATTTGCCCGTGGCCTCCCGGTTGCCGATTACCCAGGTGCAAACCCTATACACCCCTCTAGTTTCCCTTAAGGGGAAATCTTAAGCTGCGCCACCTCCCTCCAGGGACATACACCCTCCGCCTTCGGTACCTCCCTCAAGGGACATACACCCTCCGGTCTATCGACCACCTCCCTTAAGGGAGGATTTTTAGGCGAAGACGGCGGTGCGGTTACCGTAGACCAAAACGCGATTTTGCAGATGGAGGCGGACGGCGCGAGATAAAACAATACGTTCTAAATCTTTGCCTTTGCGAATTAGATCTTTCACGTCATCCCGGTGACTGACCCGCACCACATCCTGCTCGATAATCGGCCCTTCGTCGAGATCCTGGGTGACGTAGTGGGCCGTGGCACCAATGATTTTTACACCTCGGTCGTAGGCGCGGTGGTAGGGTTTCGCCCCCGCAAAGGCTGGCAAAAAGGAATGGTGGATATTGATCACCTGGTTAAACTGGCCGAGAAAATCTGGACTAAGCACCTGCATATATTTGGCGAGGATCACCAGATCGATGTTGTATTCCTGTAATAGGGCCAGTTGTTTCGCTTCTTGTTCTGCTTTGGTTGCCTTGGTGATCGGGATATGGTGAAAATCAATCTTAAATTGTTGGGCGATCGCCTCTAGTTCCTGGTGATTGCTAATAATCAGGGGAATTTCTGCCTTGAGTTCTTTAGCTTGTTGTCGCCAGAGGAGATCCAGCAAACAGTGATCCTGTTTTGTGACCCAAATGGCTAGCCGGGGAACCTGGTCAGAAAAATGTAAGCTGTAGGTCGCCCCCAACGGTTTGGCGATCGCCCCAAAGGCCGGTTCAATGACCTCCCGTGGCAGGTTGAATCCGTCTAGCTCCCACTCGATGCGCGTCAGAAATAAACCAACGCTAAGATCCGTATGTTGATCGGCGTGGATAATATTGCCGCCGTTGGCATAGATAAAGTTGGCAATTTTCGCAACCAGACCTTGTTGATCCGGACAGGACACTAGCAGAGTAGCAGTGGGCATTGCTTTTTTAGATTCTTAAAGGTTCGCAAAACTCCATTATTGTACGGGTTTCGCCTTGAAAATGAACGGTGTAGCGAGAATCTCACGAAAAAATGACACAGACTTGGGTGCAGGTACAGCACACCTTCCAACAAATTTGGGGCTACGATGACTTTCGGCCACCCCAGGATCAGATTATCCGCAGTTTACTCGCCGGACAGGATGCTTTGATTATCATGCCCACCGGTGGCGGCAAATCCATTTGTTTTCAACTGCCGGCTATTTTACAAACGGGCCTGACCCTGGTGGTTTCTCCTCTGGTGGCCCTCATGGAAAATCAGGTGCAAACTCTCCAGGCAAAACGCCTCCCGGCCCGACTCCTCCACAGTCAGTTATCAAAATTAGAGCGGCGGCAAACCCTGCAAGCGGTGGCAAAAAATCAGTTGCGCTTGCTGTATCTATCGCCAGAAACCCTTTTAAGTCCCCCGGTTTGGGAAATTTTGATTCAACCCCAGCTAAAGGTGAATGGTTTAATCCTCGATGAAGCCCATTGTCTGGTGCAGTGGGGAGATACTTTTCGTCCGGCCTACCGACGCTTAGGGGTTGTGCGTCCCGCCTTACTGCGCCACAAACCCAAGGGCACGAAAATGGCGATCGCCGCTTTTACGGCCACCGCTGATCCCCAAGCCCAGAAGAGCATCAGCCAAACCCTCCAGCTCAAGAGTCCCAAAAAATTTGTCGAGAGTCCCTATCGCCCCAATTTACAGTTAGCGAGCCGCACCGTTTGGAGTCCCAAGGGCAAACGAGACCAGTTGCACCGATTGCTACAAACCAATGCCAAGGCGTCGGGGTTGATTTACGTCCGGTCGCGGCGGGAGGCGGAAACTTTAGCTATGACCCTGGGGCAACAAAATTATCAGACAGCGGCCTACCATGCGGGTCTTAGTCCAGGCGATCGCCGCCAACAGGAAAAAGATTGGCAAACGGGGCGCTTGCAATTTGTCGTTTGTACTAATGCCTTTGGGATGGGCATTGATAAAGCTGATGTGCGCTGGATTCTTCACTACCATCCCCCCAGTCTGCTGGCGGAATATCTCCAGGAAATTGGTCGCGCCGGCCGCGATGGCAAAAAAAGCACAGCCCTAAGTTTGGTCAGTGAACCCACGGGCCTTTTAAACCCGGAGGATAAAAATCGCACGCGCTTTTTTCAACAAAATCTCCAAAAGCAGATCCGCCACGCCGCAAAATTGGCCCAGACCCTTCCTCTCCAGGGCAGCCTTTTAGAACTCGATCACCAAGCAGAATTAAGCCTAGGGATTTTACACAGCACCGGGCAACTCCGCTGGCGGGATCCGTTTACCTACGAACGCCAGCCAACCTTAGACCCGAAAGCCTTCACGATTCTGAGACAGCAACAAATCCACGCCGTTCGCCAGCTACAAACCTTTTGGCAACAAAAAACCTGCCGCTGGCAATTTTTAATCGACAGTTTTGGTTTCCATGACCAGGCCAAAGACTTCCGCTGTGGCCATTGCGATCGCTGTCAGAACTCTTCATGATCAAGGCAAAAGGCGATCGCCTTTTTTCCAGTTACCAAGGAGAAACCCCATGTACGTTTTAATCGGTGGTGCCGGGATGATGGGACGAGATCTCGCCAAAACCCTCCAGCGGATGAACCACACCGTCGCGATCATTGATACCGATGCCGCCGCTTGTCAGGATGCCCGCGAAAAAATTGGTGTCATGGCCTTTGAAGGAAGTGCCGTTAAAACCAGTGTCCTCATCGAAGCTGGCATCCGCAAAGCCAACGCCGTCATTGCCACGCTCCGGGACGATGCCCTCAATCTCGCCTTGGTGACTCTCTGCAAACACTATGGTGTGCCGCAAATCATTGTTCGGATGCGCGATCGCGACTTTATTGAACCCTATAAACTGGCCGGAGCCACCCACATTATCAGCACCACAGAACTGGCCCTCAATCGTGTGGTTAATGCCATTGAATATCCTGAAGTCGATGCAATGATGCACTTTGAACAGGGACAAATCGAAGTTTTAAAGCTCTCGATTCCTGAAAATTGCGCCATTGTTGGCCGGAGCGTCGCGGAATTAGCCCAGGATCATCGCTTTCCTGCCGGGACATTAGTAATCGGCTACCAAGCGCACCCCCACGAAGAATTACAAATTCCCAATGGCAGCACCCTCCTAGAGAGCGGTTCGACAATTTTGGCTGTCACCAAACCAGAACTGGTACATCAGTTGGTGGACTTTATGGGGTTGTGTGTCGTTTAGGGATCCCGCAAGGCGAGAATTTTTTGGTTCAACTCCTGTAAATAGGGCCGGGCCGTCTCATCACTAATTAAGCCCTTGAGAATCGCTTCGTTAATAGCACTTTTTTCCGCGAGAAAGAGGCGATGGCGCAACCCTTCTAGATAAGCTTGGTTTTCAAACTGGCTCAGTTTTTGGGTGAGGCGTTGATTATAAAGCCCCCGTAACTCTTCCTCGGCGTTGGCAATGCGGGCCTGGTAGCTGGCAAAGAGTTCTTCATAGAGAAATTTTGGTAGACTGCCACTCTGCAACAGTTCCTTTAGTTCCTCCTGGGCGGATTTGGCGGCGATTAGATTAAGTTGCAAATTTTCGAGGTGTTGGCGGACGGGGGAAGGCTTGGCGAGTTGGAGCTTTTTCACGAACCAAGGCAAGCTCAAACCTTGGCCAATCAGGGAAACCAAGACGGTACTAAACACGAGGGTAATCACCTGCGATCGCCCTTGGAGGGTTAAAGGCAAGCCGAGGGCGAGGGCCATGGACAAAGAGCCTTTCACATTACCGAAAATGAGTACGTGCTGCCAGCGGAGAGGGAGGGGGCGGTCGAAAAACTTCAGCACCGACAGCAGAGGATAAGTCGAACAAATTCGCCCCACTTGATAGGCCACCACCGCCAGTAAAGCTGCCGGAATTGTCTGTAACAACGATAAAGGGGCGACCTCAATCCCCACAAACAGAAAAATGAAGGTATTCACCCCAAATCCCGCATATTCCCAGAAATTCAGGAGCGTAATTGTCACGGAGCCGGAGCATTCTCGCAGCGCCACGTTGCCGATCAAAAGTCCCGCGATCAACACGGCGATCGCACTAGAAACTCCCAAGGCCTGACCAATTTGAAACGTACCCAGGGAGACCGCCACCGTCAACAAAATATTACTGAGGGGATCATCCAATTGCCGGAACAGGCCAATGCACAAATAACCCAGACCCAGGCCCAGCAAGCCACCCCCCACAAAGGCAATTAAAATTTGTTCAACCCCTTCCCCAACGCTAAACGAACCTTGCAGATGAATGGTGGTCACGATATTTAGCAGAACAAGGGCAATCCCATCGTTAAACAAACTTTCCCCTTCCACAATGGTCGCCAGTCGCCCCGGTACTGGCACCGTCCGAAACGCCGCAATCACCGACACTGTATCTGTAATTGTGAGAATAACGCCCACCGCACAGGCCGTTAGCCAAGCTAAATCTAAGCTGACCTTCAGGAAAAAAGCAGTGATCGTCGCCGCCAAAAGCACACCAGGCCCTGCTAAAAGGGCGATTGGTTTAATGGTGCTCCGCAAACGACTGATATCGGTATTGATCGCCGCCTCAAAAATTAGAATCGGCAAGAATAAATTGAGAATAACCTCAGGATTTAGGCCAATGGCATCGGAGAGAATTTGTTTGGGGATCAACAACCCTGCCAACACCAGACCAATCACGTAGGGAATCCTCAGCCAGCGGGTCACCAGTGCCACGACCGTCGCCACCAACAGCAACAAAATTAAAGTATTCACCAATCCGGTAAAGGCATCGGCCGGCAAAGAAACCGCTTGTCCGAACAGGAAGATGTGGCGCACAATGATCAGGGGAGGATTGGGCACGGTGGTAAGTTTCCTTGGTGAGAATAATCGGTTGCAACATCCTACGGTAACGGCGATCGCCAGAAATCGACAGGCTGACGCAAAATTTTTGATGCTTAGTGACGGGATATTGATATGGTGCGGGTAGTGATAACGGGCCTGGGTTTACGCTGTGCCTTGGGCGATCGCCACCAGGCTTGGCAAAAATTACAACGGGGAGAAAGCGCGATCCAATTGCGGCAACCGTTTCGGGATTTACCCGTTATTCCGGTGGCAATGTTGGGGAAAGCGCCTGTGGATTTAGAAATTCTGCGGCGATCGCTCGTTGAGGCGACCTTAGTAGATGCTGGCCTAGAACCGCCTTTAGAACATTGTGGGATTGTGATCGGCTCTAGTCGGGGCTTTCAGGGGCAGTGGGAAAAGCTGCGGTACGACGACCAACAAGGACATCAGAGAGGATTAGAGAATTGGTTAACTTATTTACCCAACCAATTGGCGATCGCCACGGCCCAGCAAGTTGGCTCCCAAGGGCCAGTTTTAGCACCGATGGGCGCTTGTACCACCGGATTATGGGCGATCGCCCAGGGCTTTGAACTTTTGCAACGGGGCGATCGCCCACAGGTGTTAGCCGGAGCAGTGGAATCTCCCGTCACACCTTTAAGCATTACAGGGTTCCAGAAAATGGGGGCTTTGGCGACGACGGGTTGTTTTCCCTTTGACCAGCGGCGGGAAGGCTTGGTTTTGGGAGAAGGGGGAGCAATTTTTCTGCTCGAAACCCTAGAATCGGCCCAGCAACGAAACGCCAAAATCTACGGCGAAATCCTCGGCTGGAGTTTTACCTGTGATGCCCACCACATGAGCGCGCCCCAAGGTAATTATCAGGTCGCAATGAAGGCGATCGCCCAATGTTTAGAGCGGGCTGGCCTGGAACCCGAAAATATAGATCACATTCATCCCCACGGCACCAGCACGCAGCTTAATGACCAGGCCGAAGCAACGATGATCGAAATGCTATTTCCCCACCGTCCTTTTGTCAGTGGCAGTAAGGGGGCAACGGGCCACACCCTGGGTGCATCGGGAGCTTTGGGAGTTGCGTTCTCACTGTTAATGTTGCGGGAGCAACGGCTTTTTCCCTGTGTAGGCTTAGAACAATCAGAATTTGACTTGAATTTTGTTACAAAAGCCCAAAATACTCCACTCCAGAATACCCTCTGTTTCAGCTTTGGGTTTGGTGGCCAAAATGGGGCGATCGCCCTACAACGCTTTCATGAATTAAAACACAGCTAAAAGCCACTACATTCAAACTCAATAATTTCTCATTTTAGACAGTTTACAATCAGAAAAAGAATAAACATAATCACTTGATTTATCCTCAAGATTTTTTGCTATAGGAATAAGTTAAAAAAATAAAGCGCTAATCTATGGAAGAGGACACTCAAAATCTGAAACGAGATTTTTTTTCGCGCGGCAAGAACAAAATTTAGACCAACTATAACTTGCTTCTCATTTCGCTAACTGAAACAAAGTTTTCATCTTTTCAGGAGACAATTAATAAGATGTCAGCACAACCTAACAAATCACAAAACAAAACGCCTAGTAGCATTAAGAAACAAAACCGGACTCCAAAGTACGGAGACAACTATAATCGAGGGTACATTGGTTTTACCTACAACGACTCAAACTTCGTTTCCAGAGGCATTGCCTACTTTACAGGCCTTGGCAGGATGAGTGATATTATCACGACCCATACCTTGATTGTGACGGGAGCCGATGAGTGCATTGAAGCCCATGCACAATCAGGAGTACAAAGATCGAATTTAAGTAAATATTTTGACGATGAACAGTGCGACATTTTCTTCAGAAAACCAAGAGGTCTCAGTGAAGATATTGCAACGAACTTGATTAACCGTGCGGAACAAGAACTCAATAGTGAATATGATCTGCGTTTAATTGCGGCCCATGCGGCGGCTGGCACAATGCTCGGTCATTTTCTCAATCGATTATCTCAGGGTCAGTTGGAAAAGCAAATTGCTCAACTTTTAAATAAAGCAGATGCTTGGATTTGTAGCGAATTAATTGCCTATTGTTTAGATCAAGATCCCTACAAAGATCAGGGTATTTTAAAAGAGCCTTGGGAAACAATTTCTTCCCAGGAACTGTTTGAAGATTCTTTAGGGCAGATTTTCGAACCATGGCGTGATTTCCAGCAGCAGAATTAAATAAAATTAGTGAACTAAAACATGGATGAATTTCTAGCTCTTGAACTAGATTTTAGTAAACCATTCAGCATCAACATCGACTGACTCAATCAAATTTATTTTGACCCCTAGGCCAAGTTCTTTAAGTCGTTGAACTAACTGCTCACCATCTATTAAATCAATGGGCGGTGCACCATCGCGAGTTGCTTCTTTGATTGCATCTCGCGTAAAAGTTCCTGTTGTGATCATCAAGCCTTTATCAGTTCTCCCTTGCATTGCGCCTCGGAAATCTCGAATTTGACTTGCCGTCACTGAGCCTTGATAGCGCTTGCATTGAAAGAGTACATGAAAACTCAGAAATCCATTAATTCTTGCAATGCCGACCCCATCAATTCCCCCATCCCCTGATTTACCTGTAACTTGTACCTGAATAAAACCAGACTCACGCAGCAACCGTTGAGCTAATCGCTCGAAGGCGGCGGGGTCTAATGACAAAAGAATTTCGTGAAGCTGTTGATGCCAAGTGCTTTCATCTAAATTTTCCGTAGTTTCAGTTGATTGGTTTGGTAAATCTATCGAGGCTTTATTCTTCTTGTCTAACTCTCGAACAAACCTAACAACTTCCCTAGGATCGAGGTTGTCGGGGTTGATCGTCGTTGAGGTTAAAGACCAAACGCCCCGTGCTGAATTTTCTAAAAGACCATATTTTTTTAGATAAGTCCGACTCCATGCCAGTCTATATTCGACTTCACTCTGGGATGTGTTTCCATGAATAATTTCAAGAATCTGATCTGGCAGATTTAATAACTGGATGACCTGTTCATAAATTTCTTCAATGGTGCCAGAGCCTCCTAATGTTTGCAGAGCTTGAACAGTAGGAACCAGCAAAGCATCAAAAGTAGGTACTGGGGGAGCTGAATGATTCATAAAAAGCGTGTGCTAATTTCTATATCCATGATCAACACCCTAAATCTTAAGGGATTAAGCTTCTTACAAATCTTTGGAATCTTGTCCTAATTAAGTTGTAATTCCTTCTAAAACATCGTCCGTAAGGTCATAAAGATCACTCAGTTTTTGTAGTTTTTCATCGGAAGCTTCCCAGAAACCGCGCCCATGGGCTTCCAACATCCGCCCGACAATATTCCGAAAAGCTTCGAGGTTCGCATTTCGCAATTTTTGCGCCATCGTTGCATCGAGGGCATAGGTCTCTGCGGCTTGGTCATAGACCCATTGATCCTGGAAATCGACTGTACCACCCCAACCGATTAAAGCTGTCATTCGCTGGGAAATTTCATAGGCTCCCCCAGACCCCTGATCGGCCATTGCCTCAGCCCACTTGGGGTTGAGCAGCTTAGAGCGATATTCCATGCGCAGCACCGATTCTAATTTTCGGGGCGTTGTGTCCTTCGAGAAACTTTCCACAAAGCTGGCTGTAACGGTTTTACCGCTGGCATTTTCCGCCGCTTTTTTCAGACCCCCTGTATTGGCGTAATATTCCTGGATATCTGTCAGGCCATATTCCACCGAGTCAATTTCCTGCACCAGGCGATCGCCTGTTTGGAGTAATTTTTTCAAGACCTCTGGGCGTGCCTGACCCTTATCATTGCGACCATAACTGTATTGATTGCGGCCTTCCCAGGTTTTCGCCAGTTCGTCGCTGTTGTCCCAGTTGCCTTCGACGATTTGATCATTAACTAGAGAGCCAAAATCCCCAGCAGGATTGGAGAAGAGGCGGGCGGTGGTATTTTCGACTCCTTCGGCCTGGAGTTCGAGACTGTGCTTGCGGATAAAATTTTGCGCAGGATCTTCGTCTACGGTGGCGGCCCGGTGGAATAGATCGTCCAGTAGTTCAATGATGTTGACAAAGCTATCCCGGAAAATGCCCGACAGATTCGCCAAAATATCGATGCGGGGATGGCCGACGACTGCCAGGGGCAATAATTCATAGCGGACGATGCGCCCCGTCCCTTCCTTGATGGGTTTTGCCCCCACCAATTCCAGCAGAATCCCCAAGGATTCTCCCTTTGTTTTAATGGCATCCAAACCCCAGAGCATCACCGCCACCGTTTCTGGATAATTGCCCGTTTCCTCAAGGTGTTGCTGGATAATTTTTTTGCCAATTTCCCGACCGCGAGCATAGGCCGCCGGGGAAGGCATCCGGTAGGGATCGAGGGCATGGATATTGCGTCCGGTGGGCAAAACTCCCAGGCCATCCCGCAGCAGATCGCCCCCAGGGGCCGGGGGAATATATTCGCCGTTTAAACCCTTGAGCAAGTTCGTGATTTCGTCGTCCGTTTGTAAAAGGCGATCGCCAATTTCCCGTGCTTCTGCCAGGAGTTCCGGTTGATCGCAGGTAATTTCAGGCTCTCCCTGGGCCACCTTGGTAAGAATATTTTCCGAAAGGCGATCGCCAAAATAGGCCGTAAGATAACTTTGGATAATTTCGGGGCTGGGTTTTTCCCCCAGGACATGGAGACCAGAGGAAAACAGCCGTTGTTCTAGGGTTTGTAGGTATTCATAGATTTGGACGAAATAGTTTTGGAGAGCCGTTTTGCTGAATAAGGGGGCATTTTCGACCGTAAACTCGATCCCCTGCTCCTGGCCTACTGTAAATGGACAATCTTCCGGCAGGCCCAGATCAATAATTTTTTGAATAATATCCGGGCGGAGAGCGTCATTTTTCTCTGGATCTTCGCGGTATTCCCCAATCAAATCCCGCAGCACCAACAGTTCTTTGTATAAACCGGCCCGACCATAGGGAGGTACATTGTGAGAAATCAGGGTGCCATAGCCGCGCCGCTTCGCCAAAATCGACTCCGAAGGATTATTCGCCGCGTAGATATATAAATTTGGCAGATTTCCCAACAAAATATCCGACCAAGAATAACTGGTATTTCCCAGGGGCGAACCGGGCAGCCATTCCACTGTGCCATGCATCCCGAAGTGAATCAGAGCATCGGCGCGGAACTCATTTTGGAGCCATTTATAAAAAGCAGCATACTGGGGATGGGGCGTTAGATCTTTCTCGAACATCAACCGCATCGGGTCACCAGAAATACCCAGGGGCGGCTGCACGCCGATCCACACCTTCTCGAACTGGACGCCTCCCACCTGACATTTGCCCCCAAAGGTTTTCAGACCCGTATTGGTTAAACTCTGCCACTGTTTTTCAATTTTCTGGGTCAGAAGATAACCCAACCAACAATCCATGGTTTTGAGATCGATATTTTCCAGGGTCTGCTGGGGTGCCAAGGCGGGATCAAGGCGGTAGGCTTCGTCAGCAGCTTTCACCAAACGAATAATTTCTTCCCCATCTTCCGGAAAATCTCCCACATCGTAACCCTGAGCCTGGAGCGTTTTGAGAAGATTGACCAAACTTTTGGGGACGTTTAACAAGGCCGCTGTGCCCGTCGCCCCGTAGCCTGGCGGAAAGCCGTAGAGCAAAATGGCCAATTGGCGATCGCCTGGGGCGGTATTTTTCAGGCGAATCCAATTTTTTAGTCGTCCCGTGAGCCGTTTCACCCGTTCAGGGATCAGGTAAATATCCTCGCCCACCAGTCCTCCGAGGGGAATCGTATCAATCGCCCCATCCAGTTCTGGCAGAGCATAGAGCACCACGCTTTGGAGGCCGCCAATCCCTTGCCTCGTCCAGGAATGGAGGTCTTGGATTAACAAGGGAGCCGCAACGAGGTAGGGAATATTTTTCGCGGTGAGGATACTTTTGGCCACTTCCACTTGCCGCCCTGCTTCCATGGAACCGGCAGGGCCACCCACCAGGGGAAACCCAATCGTCGAAACAATGCCTTCAACCCTAACCGCATCGGCTTTGAGAGATTTAATGTCCACCTGGCCATGGAGCCTTTGATGCTGTTCATAGTCGGTGGTCAGCCAATCCCGGACGATTACATGGGCTTCGACACCATTGATAAAAATCGGCAGGGGCACTAACCCGTCGGCTTCAAATTTGCGAATCAGTTGGGGAATGTAAGGCTGCTTGGTGACAACGTGTTTACGGTAGAGGAGGACGGCAACGACGGGGTTTAATTTTTGCTCCGGAAAGGTGTGGCGATGCCAATCGAGATAAGCCTGGGGACTGAGAAAATAGCCATCATGGTCGGGATGGAGCAGGCCCAAATTCGGCGTTTCCACCACAGCGGGCAATTCTCCAATATTTAAACCCAAGTAATTTTCGGCGATCGCCCAACACATGGCCGCCACATTATCCGTCCCGCCGGCGTTCCAGTAACCGTAGATAATCAGCCAATTGCGCAGATCCTGAACTTTTTTCGCGGGAATATATTTCAGCAGCTTCGGCCCGGTCTTGAGGAAACTTAGGTAGCCAGCGAGCTTATCTTCTTCCTTGCTATTGGTAAATTTGCTCAGGATAAATTTAATCGGTTTCGGCATTCCCTTGGGTTGCTCGCCAATGACAAACTTGCCCAACCGAGTCAGGGCCATAAGTTCTAACGCCGACTCAAAAACTAAGCGTACCGGAATATTTTCGATCCGTTCCCGCAGCCAAATCACCTGGTCATAGTCAAAAATCAGACTGGCGAAAAAAACATCAGCCCCCTGTAAAGCTTGGGCCACGGCCTCTGGTTGGCTAGCCAAATCCCGGTCATTAAAGGTCAAGACTTCTAGGTTAGGACAACGGGCGATCGCCTTTTGGGCAGCATCCCGATACAAGCTGGCATTAAACGCTTCAAACCCGGTGATGATTACAATGCGCTTCATGGGAGCGGCCTTTACTTTCCGTTACACTGCGATCTTAGCAACTTTTTCTGGGGGAAAGTTCAGGTCAGGGCTTCCAAAAGGGAGGTCAATTTTAACTGGACTTCGGCATATTCCCGTTCCGGCTGGGAACCGGCGACAATCCCCGCCCCACCGTAGAGTCGCGCATGGTTGCCCCGAATCAAAGCCGACCGAATCGCCACGATAAATTCACTATTGTCCTGACTATCGAGCCAACCGATAGGGGCGGCATAAAGGGTGCGGTCAAAGGTTTCTGCTTGGCGAATTTCTGCACAGGCGATCGCCCTGGGGACGCCGGCCACTGCTGGTGTCGGATGTAAATGGGCCACTACCTCTAGGGGGTGAATTTGCGGCGGTAGGATTGCATGAATCGGTGTCCAGAGGTGCTGAATATTAGAAAGTTTAAGGAGCTTACGGGGAGCCGCCTGGGGATCGAGACCAAGGCTCTGGAGTTGTCCTAGTAGAAAATCTGCCACGGCTTGGTGTTCCCGTTGTTCCTTTTCACTGTGGAGTAGGCTTTTGGCGAGGCGCTGATCTGTGAGCAAAGATTCCCCCCGGGGGGCAGATCCGGCGAGGGCATCGGTCACCAATTGTCCCTGTTGTACCGCTAACAAACGTTCTGGACTTGCGCCGATAAATGTGTCACCCCGCTGATTACGGAGGGAAAAAACACAACAGTCCGGGTGGCGATCGCGCAGATTATCCAGGGCATGCACCACATCAAAAGCTTGATTGGCCGTGACATCGAGGGCATGGGCCAGAACGATTTTACTGAGTTTACCTTGGTCAATGAGGCGGAGGGCTCGCCGGACAGCCTGGGTAAATCCCGTTGAGGCGGTGCAGACAGTGCCCCGAATCCCTAGGGAGGGGACAAGTTCCTGGGGCAGAGTCGCGAGAAACTGGCGCAATTGTTGGGCGATTTGGCGTAAGAGAGTACGCTGTTGGCGATCGCCATTGAGCACTAAAAAATAATCCCGTTGGTGTTGCACCAGTTGCAGTCTAGGAATGGTGACTAAACCAGGCGGAAAAGGCGCTTCGGGGGTTTGGGCACTAAAAAACGTGAACCCACAGGAAAAGTAAGGAATCGGAATGTTGATATTGCGCTGAATTCTCGGTTGCCAATGGGTGATAAATTGCTGGGCTTGGCGAAAACGATCCTCTCCCTGGGGAACTAATTCGCTTAGGGTGCCAAAGTTGAGGATCGCCCGTTGCTGTTGGCGATTTTCCCAATAGAAGTGATTGAGGGGACTGGGCAGAATTTGTTCAATGGCCCGGAGCACCACCAGGTTATCTACCGCTGGAATTTTAGTGATTTCGCTGACAATCTCCCCAGATGGTGCGGGGGTTCTTTGGGTGAGCCATTGTTGCCAGGTTGATGGGGACAGTTGACGCCGTTGGCAGGAAGTTCCCATTCCCTCCCCCAATGCCGAACCGTGACTTTGATCCGGCTCTAGGCGATCGCGCCAAAGCGTTTTTCCCACAATTCAGATCCCTCTAGGACGATGGACAACGAAAAACAAAGATGTGCAATCAGTCGATGGTGCAGTCACTCAGGCCAGCAATGATGTCTTCCCAGTGACCATTCGGCTGTAGCGGGCTACCACTCCAGAATTTTACAATCAAGACCTCAAGCTTATTTTATGTATGGTAACGAAACGCAGACTAACTTCATAGGTTCCGGGCTTGATTTGGCCGTGCTTTCCGGAAAAAGTCCCCTATTTTAGACATTTTTTACTTTTTCTTAAGTTTTTTCTTGATTTATTGGGCATTCTTTCATTTTGTGCTTTCCAAAAGATTGCTCCAGTATGGTTTCTGGAGCGGTTGTTTTCGCCATCAGCAATTTCTTGCAAGGGACTCTCTCCCAAGCAGTTACAGAGAAATAATTAGATATTGATTTTGGAATTTTGCCCCTTTTACAGGAGCACCTTTGAGGGGAGGCGGCAGCAGAATATTACGCCGTTGATCCCCTGCTTCGATGGTGATTTCGGGGCCATATTGGGTGAGCTTAACCTGTTTTTTGTCAAAGGTGGGGAGGAATACTTTCACCTGACGGGCAGCGGTATCGATGATCAGGGGCCGAGGAGCCTGGGCCGCTTGGCTAAAGTCAGGCAGATGGGAAATGAGGTCGTCCCAATGATCAGCCTCTACTGTGGGTAGGGCGGTATTCATCAGGGGTTCAAATTCAGGGCCGATGTCTGCATCGCTACGATTGACGATGACACCACCAACGGTCACATTCACCTGCTGGGCACTGCCCCAGAGATATTTCGCTTTGGCGATCGCCCCAGCACTGGCATCGGTGACGAGGTATGCGGCGAAACGGTTGGGATCCGCCATCGCTTTTTTGCCTTCATCGAGGACTTGGTTTGCCTCTTGGGTGGGTTCAGCGGCAAAGTTATCAAACGTCCAGGAAACATTTAAAATGGCGCTGGTCACGGGTTGAATAAAAGGTGAAACGGCACGACCCAGGTCAGAGGCTTGGAACACTTCCCGGAAGCGGCGGATGTACCAGCTTAAAATTTCGGGAGTGCCTAACAGTCGTAGGGTATTGAGGTCGCCATCGCCGTCAAAAATAATCACATCGTACTGGCCGCTTTTGTCGTAGTCCCAAATTTCCTTGAGGATTACGGCGCTGTCCATCCCCGGCAAAATTCCTAATTCCTGACCATAGACATTCTTTAGGGTGGGCGATCGCAGATATTTTGCTTCTAATGCTTTGACCTGCTCCCAGCCGGATTCGAGGGCAGCAGTGGCCATGATCTGCACGGCATCGAGGTTATTTTCAAGGTTAACGGGACTAAAACTCGGTGACATCCCCAGGGCGATCCCCCAGGCGGGGCTTGGATCTTGGCCGATGAGTAAAACCCGCTTACCTGCTTGGGCATATTTTTTCGCGGCGGCGATCGCCACAGTGGAACGACCGACCCCACCTTTACCAAGGAATGTCAAAATAAAAGCCATAGTTCTCCATTGCACAAAACGATGATCTAACAAAAATTGTAGCGATTCTGCTGGATTATCTTGCGAGGCTATTTTGAATTAGTGCTAGGACTCCGCCTAAGCCATTAATTGGGTCAGTTTAATAGTTAGAGCAGCGGCGATCGCCTGATAGTCTTGCCCTAGCTGCTGTAAGAGAGTTGCCACGAGAGGCCAATCTTCGGCATGGGCTGCCCCCTCTAGGGCCTGGCATTGGCGAGCAAATTGCTCCATTTGAAATAGCCGACTACTGGATTTGAGGGTGTGGGCATTGCGCACAAGCTCCGCCTGATTGTGTTGTTCGTAACCCGTCTGCATCGCCGCAATCAGTAGGGGCGTATCTCCTAAAAAAGTTTCAACGAGGTCTTGCAATGTTGCTAAGTCATAGCTGACCATCTCAGCTAATTGTTCTAAATTGACTTCGTCGGCAGCGGATGAAGAGGCCATAGACTTTAATCAGAAGAAGACTGGGTAGTGGAGAGGGACTGATGGTAATGGTAGGCGACCTTTAGGGCATGGAGGAGCTTTTTTACTTGAATCGGTTTACTCAGGTAATCATCCATCCCCGCATCTAGACAAACTTGGCGATCGCCTTGCATCGCATTGGCGGTCATGGCAATAATCCAGGGACGCTTCCCCTGGGACTGGGGCGACCGGGCATCACGCTGGCGAATTTGTCTGGTGGCTTCGAGGCCATCCATCGCAGGCATTTGTACATCCATCAAAATGACATCATAGTTATCGCTTTGTAAACGACTCAGGACTTCGAGGCCATTGGTCGCCACCTCTACACCATAGCCGAAGCGGGCCAAAATATTGAGGGCAACTTTTTGGTTCACAATATTATCTTCCGCCAACAGAATCTTGAGGGGGTAGGCTTGCCCCAAGGTTGCATCAAAGGGAGAGGCAGGCTCCATGGCCGTTGTGGGTAGGGCTTCGGCGATCGCCAGGGATAGGCAATGGTAAAGGGCCTCCTGCTTGATGGGCTGACGTAATTGGAGCTGCTGGGAGATGGCTGGATAATGAGTCGATTCGGCAGTACTGAGGGGCGGGGCGATCGCCACAATTGCCAGGTCAGGATTTTGACTAGATTGCTTAATTTGTCGGAAAAAATCTGCGGAAACAAGATCCGTTTTCATCTCCATCATCAACAGATCAATGGGACGTTGATGCAAGATATCCAAAGCACCGGAGGCCATGGTTGTATGGGAAACCGCTGCTCCAGTTGCTGTCAATAAATGGGAGATACTTCGAGCAAATAAAGGACTTGGATGCAGGATCAGGAAGTTTTTCTCCTGGAGTTGGGGCGGGAGTTCATGGAGGGTGATTTCTTTTGCGAAAATCGGGGCAATGGTAAAGGGAATTTGCGCATAAAATACCGTTTGCCGCGCTACGGATTGGAAGATTTTTGGCGGATCGGGGGACATTTCCTGGGGAAATTGACCAGCCATGATCCCGCCACTTTCGACCCAAAGTTGCCCCCCCATCAACTCCACCAGTCGCTTGCTAATTACGAGACCCAACCCCGTCCCACCATAGCGGCGCGAAGTGGAAGCATCCCCCTGGCTAAAGGGTTGGAACAACCGGGTCATCTGCTGTGCTGGAATGCCGATCCCCGTATCTAGGATCGCAAATCGCAGACAGACTTGATCCCTGTCACCCGTCGCTGCGGGGACTTTTTGTACCCAGAGGGAAACGTCACCGCGATTGGTAAATTTGACGGCATTGCCCAAGAGATTGAGCATAATCTGTTGAAAGCGCGTCACGTCTCCCATTAAGTAGTGGGGCACATCGGGATCAAGGATATAGCTTAGGTAAATGGGCTTGGCGATCGCCCGGGTCGACATCAAATCTAAACAGTTTTCCAAACAGGTTTGCAGGTTAAAGGGCTGCAACTCTAACTCAAATTTTCCCGATTCAATTTTCGAAAAATCCAGAATATCGTTAATGATCGCGAGGAGATTGCTACCACTATTGCGAATAATGTCGATAAATTCCTGTTGTTGGGCTGTGAGGTCTGTATCCCTGAGAAGTTCCGCCATCCCAATCACAGCATTCATCGGCGTTCGGATCTCGTGGCTCATGGTCGCCAGAAACTCGCTTTTGGCACGGTTAGCTTGTTCTGCGTCTTCCTTGGCAAGCTTCAGTTGGATTTCGGCTTCCACTTTGTCTGTAATGTCGGTGATTGTGCCGACGATGCGGTAAGGGTTGTCCTGTTCATCTTTGAGGCACTTCGCTTTACTCAAAATCCATCGGTATTGGCCATCACAATGGCGTAGACGATGGACGTTTTGATAACTTGCGGTCAGTCCCTGGAGATGGTTTGTCATGGCGGCCTGGGCTTGAGCTAGATCATCGGGATGAACAAGATCGGCCCACATTTGGCGACCTGTGATCTGAGGCCGTAGGTTGGACTCTTTGTAGCCCAAAAGACGAAACCAAGACCGGGAGCGATAAACCTGATCTGAACGGAGATCCCAATCCCAGATACCGTCATTGGTGGCGGCGATCGCCAACTCGTAGCGTTCTTCACTCTGCCGTAATTGCTGTTCAATCAGTTCTCGCTGTCGTACTTCTTCTGAGAGGGCTTTCGTTCTTGTTTCTACCTGTTCTTCGAGGTTGAGGGTTGTCGCCTGAATCGCCTGGAATTGTTGTCGTAGGGTATTGAGCATCACTTCAAAGTTTTGGCTCAGACGATTAAATTCACTGATATAGCTCTTGAGAGGAAGAATCGGTTCCTGCTGCTGCAGATCCTCTTGAATATCGGCGGTCATCGCACTCAGTTGATTCAGCGGTGCTGTCAGCCAACGACTCATTTTTTCCGCCGTCACCACTGCCAACAACAGCAAAATCAGGACGATCGCCAGACTCCGAATGTAGTAACGTTCTAAGGCATCCATGTCCTCCGCCAGTCCGAGGGTCAGCCATAACTGAGCCGGAAATCGCGTTCCTTCTAGGGGTTGAACAATAACTCCAAAGGCTTCTTGCCAGCGGGCGATCGCCGATTTACCAATGACAGTCTCCGGTAAGGAAATAAACGTTTCACTAAGTAAGGGTTGGTTGTCCCGTTCGTCGTACCAAACCCAGGGCTCCCCCGCAGCGATCTGTTTGGCAGAATCTGCAATCACTAAATCGTTTGCTTGGGTTGTGGCGATCGCCCGGAGCGGATATTGTCGTACCGCTTGTAGTTTTCGTTGCAAAAAATCCGCTAAAAAATCAACATCAACATCAAGATAAAATGAACCCAAATCACCCGGAATTTGCAAGAGGTAATCGATATGTAAATGTTCTTGGTCTTTGTGAATTGTCGCAACAATGCCGTTTTGTAAAAACTGGCTACTTTGGCGATAAGTTTGGATCGACTGGTTTATTTCTCCATTCACTTCCTGGAACACAAAATCAGAACGATCATTAAGGGCAAGCACTGAATTATTCGCCGCATCAAACACTTCGATATAAGCTAATTCCGGATAAACTCTTTGGAGACCTCTGAGAACATTATCAAGTCTCTCTACTGGCAAACCATCCTTGGCAATACTATTAATGGCATATCGGCTTGCTTCTAGATAAGAGGCTTCCCAAAGTTTTAATTCTGTTGTTAGGGATTGACTAGACGTAACCAAAACATCATGAATTTCCTGTTTGATCGCTTCAAATCTTTCTTGAGCATTTAAAATCATCAACGTCAAAATAGGAAACACTACAAAGGCCAGGAGGACGTCAAAGGCAATCTTTTGGAGTGAATTGTCACGTCGGTAGCGTTGGGGAATTATCCGCTGCAAAAAAGGGAGATAATTAACAATCAAGCTCGCAACTTCGGCATTAAAAATTCCATTCACAAATTGCTTCAGGGCAACTGTAGTTACGGCTTGGACATCCATTTTTAAAACTAAAAAATAAATGCTAAAAATTAGAATGCTACCAATCGTCAACCAATAAATTGCGTCATAGAAAGGAATATTGATATTGCGGCGTTTTTTTTGCCAAAAAAAGCTCACAAAAAGCACTTCACTGACAAAAATCACCACGGCATAGGGATGGTGCCAGATAAAAAATGTATGCAGACTGGCGATCGCCCCAGCGATGATCGCCCAAAAAGGCCCATAGAAAAATAAAATTATCCAAACTGCAATAGAACCAAATAAAAAGTCAATGCCAAAAAATAAGCTTAATTTAAAGTAATTACCCAGGTAGCTAGTGATGATCAAAGCTAGCAATAACCAAGGGTACTCCACCTGTAAATTAAGGAGCTTGGATACAACTTTATTGAGTGTTGTTTGGAACTGAAACAGCATCACACTCAGAAAATTTTGTTAAAAACTCTATACTCATTAATCGTAATAACACTTGTCATCTAATATCAATCAAACGATATGATTCTTGACTAAGACAACGAAGGCATCCGGATTCTTTTTTACTTTTTGACTAATTTGTCCGGCGATCGTCCTATCTACCTTAAAGGCCGTTTCTCATAAACTAGGCGACCAAAGGGGGCTTGTCAGATATTAATTAATTAACCTTTTGAAGATTGCCCGCTTTTACCCAAGCTTCTGTACCGTTCGCTAGGCGAATTTGCTGCCACACTTGATCGTCACTCATGCCGAGCACCGTTACCTCGGCGTTATAATCAACACCCCCCAAGCGAGCGGAGTCTTGGGAAGGCTCTGCCCGTAAACTTAAGCCACTCGACCAAGTGACCGTCGCTTTATAGCTATCCGTCGATGTTTCAGCCACCTCTGTTTCTGGGGCTTCCTCTTCCTCTGCTTCGGCCTCGGTTGCCTCTGGATCATTATTGGCAGTGGTTTCAGGCTCGGTTTCCTGGGATTGAGGCGATGTCGGGGTGGTTTCTGGGGGATCAGCAACGGTCTCAGAAAACACCGGTTTAGGCGGGGCAGCGGCCATGCGGTTAAAGAAATAATAAGCGGCCCCAACACTGCCTACTGCCAACAGAAATACCCCAAGGATAAAACCAAGAATAAATTGAAAAAGATTAGAAATATTCATAAAATCTGCTCTCTGACCGGGACACCAACAACATCAAAGGAACGGCCCATAGAAAGCATTATAGTTGACCGTTCCCTGGGTCTTAGGGGTTCAAAAAATTTTGTTGTCGTGAGGCGAGGCGGGCCTTTCCAGAGGTCGCCCAATGTTGCAAAAACTCGATTTGCTCTTTCGCAGTGCGCGCCAGGGGAATGATTTGGCTCGCGGCTTCTAAAATGTCGTCGGTGGTGAAGTCTCGATTTTGGCTAAAGCCCAGGTGCATGGCCTCGATCAAGGTTTGTTCAATTTCAGCCCCAGAAAAATCAGGCGTTTCGTAGGCCAAACGCTTTACATCGTAGTTTTTGAGGTTATGGGGCCGCAGGCGGGAAAGATGGACATTGAAAATTGCTTCCCGTTCGGCCTGACTGGGTAAACCCACAAAAAAGATTTCATCAAAACGGCCCTTCCGCAGCATTTCGGGGGGCAAAGTATGGATTTTGTTAGCCGTAGCGACCACAAAAACAGGGCTTTGTTTTTCTGCTAACCAGGTGATGAAAGTGCCAAAGACACGGCTGGTTGTCCCCCCATCGCCTCCCCCATCAGCCCCAGCAAAAGCCTTATCAATTTCATCAATCCAAAGAATGCAAGGGGCAAGGGCTTCTGCGAGCTGGATCATTTGCCGGGTACGGGATTCGGATTCACCCACTAAGCCCGCAAAGAGACGTCCTACATCAAGGCGCAGCAGGGGTAAATGCCAATGGTGGGCGATCGCCTTAGCGGTGAGGGATTTACCTGTGCCTTGAATGCCGACGAGCAACAGTCCCCGTGGGTGGGGCAGACCATATTCCCGTGCTTTTTCACTGAAAGCTCCCCCCCGACGCAGGAGCCATTCTTTTAATCGATCTAGGCCGCCAATGTCAGAAATTTGCTCCGTGGCCGGATAGAAGTCCAAAATTTGGGTTTGGCGAATAGACTGGCGCTTTTCAGCGAGGATAAGTTCTACGTCTTCTGCTTGGATTTGGCCATGGTTCGCCAGACTGAGGGTCAGCACACGGCGAATCCGTTCGAGAGAAAGTCCCTGGGCGGCCCGGACTAATTCATTCAGGAGTTGGGCTTCGGGAGTTTGGCCGACGCCCTGGAGGAGGCGTTCAATTTCGGTACGGATTTCATTCGCGGTAGGCAGGGGAAATTTCACGATGGTGAGTACCTCCGCCAGATCTGCCGGAATTTTTACCTCTGGGGCCACAATCACAATATTTTTCGGTTCTGCTTTGAGACGACGGGCAAGGTTGCGCAATTTCCGGGCGATCGCAATGTCTTCGAGAAATCGCTGAAAATCTCGCAGGATAAAAATGCCACCGATATTGGGGGGGAGTTTTTCGATAAATTCGAGGGCTTGGAGTGGATTCCGTTTACCAAAGCCGGTGTTATTGGGGTTGTCCTGGTAGCCATCGACAAAATCCCAGGTGTAGACCGTCCGCTGTCCTAGGGTCGCGGCACATTGGGCGATCGCCCCTTCAACCCGCTCTTCTTCGAGGGTGGGGATATACAGCAGCGGATAGCAGGCACGGAGAAGGAGGCTAAATTCTTCGCGGAAGGTCATAGGTAAAGCGCTTTCAGCACAGGGCAACTCAATTAATGTTTAAGCTTAGGGGGAAATTTCCCCAAAACCAAGGGTCATCATCCTTGTGCGACTGCCTCTTTTACTAGGAAGAGAGCTGTTGTTTGAGGTCAGCCAGCTTGGCCCAACGGGCATCGATTTGGGGCGTCGCATCGTCTGGGTTCGTTTCTGCCCCAGGACAACGTTGGGGATCGCAGACTTTCCGCAGGGGCATTTCTAAACAAAATTGTTCATAGAGCCAGGTTTCTGGTTCAAAGTAGCCATGGGGATCTAAAGACTCATCCAAATCTTCTAGGCTGACTTCCCGTTCTGCGGGGAGATCTTCGCCAAGGTTACTCTGGAGCCAAATCAGTTCGGTGCGGTCTATGGTGAGGCGGGTATTGTAATGCTGGAGGCAGCGATCGCAGGTGAGGGTCACAATCGTTTCAGCCTGGGCCGTGACTTCGAGGTAAGTTTGACGGTGGGCGATCGCCATTTCGCCCCGCACCGGGGTCAAGGTCTCCAAATCCGCGAGGGTTTCCGCAAAAGCAAATTGCTCCTGTTGCTGGGGGGCCTTTAATAGTCGGGGAATAAAAATCCGATCCATCACCTCAAACCTCCGATGACGCGGCATTTATCAGCCCCATCCTACCGTAAAACTCCCACAAAAAAGACGGGACAAAGCCCGCCTCTTGGGAAATATTCAGGGTGAAGCCCCGTTATTGAGCCAATTGCACAATGAGTTGACGGTGGGGTTCTTGACCTTGGCTTTCGGTTTTTAGGAGCGGAAATTCCTTAAAGAAGCCGTGCATTTGCCGCCGTTCCGCCGAGGATAAATCGCCAATCGCTTCTGCCTCCCCCGTGGCTTGCACCCGGAGGGCAATTTCAGTGGCGATCGCCTTAAGTTCATTGAGGCGGTTCTCGCGGTAGCCCCCTAGATCAACGGTGAGGGGATATTGCTCCTCCTTCGGCAGATCATGGTTCAGGGTGATGTTGGCTAAATATTGCATCGCATCGATTAAGTGACCGCGATCGCCAATTAATTTTTCCCGCTGGGCCTCAGATAGTGCTTGGTGCTCAATGGTCAACCAGAGAGAATCTTCCCCATCAAGGCCTTGTTTCACCGCCGCAGTGACCGGAGCCGGAAGCGCCATCAACTCAAGCAGTGTCGCCAGCCAGGTTTCACCCCGTTGGATTTTGGTCTCGTTCATCTGCTCTTAACCTGAAGTTTTCTCTTTTTTCTTGCTACCTTTGCGCTCAAAGGGAAGCTTGTCGCGCCCTTTCTCCGACTTCTCCTGTTCATCCACCAGTTTCTGGAGATTTTCTGGTAAAGGTTCCTTCGTAAGGATGAACGTCTGTACCGTTTGGAACGCGTTGGCGATCGTCATATACATCAACACCCCAGCCGGTAACGGGAAAAACAAAAACATCCCTGAGAAAATCAACGGCGTAATTTTGTTCACCGTCTGTTGGGCCTGCTGCTGTTGATCGCCGCCGCTGTTGTTATTGCTGCTAGGAGCGCCCCCAGAAATAGTCTGGTTAATGTAAAGGCTCACCCCAAAGAACAGCACCATGCCGAGAATATCCCAGTGGATACCATCGTCACCATTGACCCCAATGCGGCCTAGGGCTTCAATGAAGAGAAATCCTTTATCAGCGGCGATCCCCGGCACAGTTACCTGGATGCTGACATCCCCAGGCGCAAGGGCCACGAGGGAACCATCGGGTTGAATCTCTACCCGTTCTTGACCTTTGGTAACTTCAAAGCTGGGCTTGATGTTACTGTCTGGATATTCGGCAGCCAGGGCCGCAAAGTCCTTCCCGGAGTCACTCTGGAGAACAAATTGGGTAGTTTCTCCAACACCGACTTTATTCCCAGCGGGTAAAGACAAGGTGATTGGGTAATGGATACCGCTATCAAAATAAACATTTTGGGTTTTAACATCGACCGCCTGGGGCTGTACCTGCTCCATTTTCTCGCTGGGGAGAATTTGCAGATTAGCGGTGTAGTTGATGTTGGCAAATGGCGATCCCCGCAGGGTGGCGAAGAGGGCAAAGAGGATGGGCATCTGCAACAGAATCGGTAAACAACCGGCGAGGGGATTCCCAAATTCTTTGTAGACCTCTGACATCGCAGCTTGTTGCTTTGCCGGGTCATTTTTGTAGCGCTCTTGGATTTCCTTGACCCGTTTTTGCATTAGGGGTTGGGTAATCTTTGTGCGTCTCATGCTGCGGATCGATTTGGCGCTTAGGGGATAAACGGCAAATCGAATCACAAGGGTCAGGGCGATGATTGCAAAGCCGTAGCTCGGCACAATGCCATAGAAAAAATCTAGGATTGGCAACATCACGTTGTTTGATAAAAATCCGATCCCAAAATCCATGCGTCTGAAGTTCGTCTAGCTATGAGTTGTTTAAGGGTTAGTTTATCGGGTTTAGTTCTTATTTTTAATGGTTTCTTTTAAAAAAGCGATGGGAGAAATGGGATTAGGGGTCGCGTTTCTCCCGACTAACCACTGGGATTTCACCCAGAAAATAATCGATAAATAATTTTTATTGGCGCTTAGGCGGCGATCGCCTCTAGGGGAACCCCGGTGCGGTCGGCTGCCTTTTCGGCGATGTGACTGTAGATATCACGGAAGTTGGGCATGGAGCGCAACTCTAGGCGGCTACCATCCTGGAGAGTCACAACTAGATCCCCCCAAAGGCCAAATCCCCGGGGAATCTTGACGATTTTTCTAACTTCGCTGTAAATAATATCGGTGCGATCGCGCCCCTGCCAGCCCCCAGTAATCGAGATACGCCGACTGGTAATGCGATAGCGGAGCCACAATGCTCGGACAATCGCCCCGACGGTCAGCGGCAGACAGATCACCGTGAACCCCAGCAAGATATTGAGGATCAGATCCCCAATGTGGGGGCCGCCCTCATAAATCACGTCTTCTTTAATGCCCATGGAATACCTCGGCTTGTATGAGTAATCTTTTTAATTCTTGCAAAAAATGCTCATATTCGCATTCTCTGGCGTTGTACCGCACAGCAATGACGATGTGCCAACCGGGTTGAATCTGGGGCAGTAGCGTGCGACAGGCGTGGCGAATACGGCGTTTGATTAAATTCCGAACCACTGCTTTTTTACTGACTTTGCGGCTGATGCTGATGCCAATTTTGGTTGGAGCCGCTGGCTGGGGTAAGAGAATGATTGCTAGGGCATCTCCCCGGAAGCGTTTCCCTTGACTGTAGATCGTTTTAAAATCGCGCCAGTGTTTTAGACGGTGTTCTTTTGGCAGTCCCACAAAGAAAATGAGAGTGAGGTAGACGGCAAGTCCCCTCACCAAAATAATGGTTTGCGCGCTGGGTTAGACAGTAAGGCGATGACGGCCTTTTTTTCTGCGGGCGCGGATAACATTCTGGCCAGTGTGGCTGCGCATACGAGCCCGAAAACCAGAAGTGCGTTTTTGCTTGCGGACGGTGCCGCCTAGGGTCCGTTTAGTCATGGAAGTCCTCCTTATATTCCTTTGAAAATAGATGCTCTCTCCGGAGGCGATCGCCGCCTTGCCGAAAAAATTAGAAAATGACAGTCTTTAATTATACCGTGTCCGTCAAGTTAACCAAGGGCTCCGGCGAAATTGATCGCATTTACCCCGGTCAGTACCCAGGAAGTAAAGAAACTGGCAATCCCTAAAAATCCACATCCAATAACCAAGAGCCCAAACGGCTGGGGAGAGGCGCCCCTTGGCTACGAGCAAAGGCCGTTATCAAGTACATTCCCCCACGGGAAGGATTGTTGACACTATCGAGGATGATCTCGACGTCGCTTTCGGGGCTGAGGGGTTCAGCAAGGGTAATCACCAGGGAACGACTGCGGGGGCCTTCATCTTCTGGCTCTTCGGCAATCTCTGGTTCCGGAGCAGGACTATTGTTGTTGGTGTTGTTACTTTGGCTGGCCTGTTGGGCAGCGAGGGTTTCTGAATCGAGGAACACCAATTCGCCGTTGACCAGGACTAATTCGCCCCCACGATCCGGTGTGGTTGTACTGGCGGCAATGTTACCGAGGATGGTTTGGCTCTGTTGGGCTGGATCGGTGGGTAAGCTATCGGGATCCCAGGCGGTAGCGGCTTCGTTGAGGGCAACTTCTCGGCCATTGACTCGGACCCGAATTTTTGCGTCATCGACCCGACCGTCAAAGTCTTCCGGGAAGCTCAGTTCAAAGGTTTGGAAGCGGTCAACAATTTTACTTTTTTTGATTTCTAAGTAGTAGCGATCGCGGCGGCGGGCACCGGAATTATATTCAACGGCACACTTGAGAATGTCCCCTTGGGGAATCGTTCCCCCCCAGTTGATCGTAAAAGACCCACAGGGTTGGCGGGCTTCAGCCATTTGGGGCATGAAAGTCAGGCTACTGCTTAACAGGGTGGTGGCGATCGCCAAACGGGAAAGGGGAGAACGGAAGAGTTGCATATTCACAGGCGCCTTCAAAGTCTGTAACCGATTGTGACTAAAGTTTGCGTTTTCAGCAACTCCCCTGACGAAATCCTGACGAAGAAGTGCCAACGCAACAGAGATTTACAAAAACTGATAAGACACATTACAGAGGGTGTCCGCCAAGGAAAAGATAGCACTACACTGCGAAAAGACGCCGTAACAGCCTTATGGGGATGGCCGACGGCCCTGGGTTCTCAAGGTTTTGCCACTGAATTGCTCTACATCTACCGTTCAGTCTGTTGCTATTGTTTCGTTAAGGAGTTTCTATGAAAATTGCTGTTGCTCGGGAAACCGTTGCCGGAGAACGTCGGGTAGCCCTGACACCGGATCAGGTTTCTCGTCTTGTTAAAAAAGGCTGGGAAATCCATGTGGAGGCCGGGGCTGGTGAGGCATCTCTCCTTCCCGATGCTGCCTACGAGGAAGCTGGGGCAAAAGTCGTTGGCGATCGCCAATCCCTCTGGAAAGAGGCTGATCTCCTCGTCAAGGTGGCTGTACCCACAGAAGAAGAGGTTGCCCTCCTGCCGGAAGGGTCAATGGTGGCGAGTTTGCTGAATCCCCTGGGACAACCAGAGATTATTCAAAAATTAGCAGATAAAAAGATCACCGCCTTGGGCATGGAGTTGATCCCCCGCACCAGTCGCGCCCAAAGTATGGATGTGCTGTCTTCCCAGGCTGGGGTGGCTGGCTACAAAGCGGTTTTACTTGCTGCCGCTGCCCTACCCAAGTTTTTCCCGATGTTGACCACAGCCGCTGGCACCATTCGTCCAGCTAAGGTGTTTGTAATTGGGGCTGGGGTAGCGGGTCTCCAGGCGATCGCCACAGCCAGAAGACTCGGCGCGGTAGTCGAGGCCTTTGACATCCGGCCCGCCGTCAAAGAAGAAGTCCAAAGTCTCGGCGCTAAATTTGTCGAAGTGCAACTAGAAGAAGAAACCGCCACGGCTGGGGGCTACGCCAAGGAAGTTTCCGAAGACTCGAAAAAGAAAAGCCAAGCCCTCATTTCAGACCATGTGGCCACCGCCGATGTGGTGATCACCACCGCCCAAGTTCCTGGTCGCCGTGCGCCCCTGCTCGTGACCGATGACATGATTGCCCGGATGCAAACCGGATCGGTTTTGATCGATCTCGCCGGCGAACAAGGGGGTAACTGTGAAGGCTGTGAGGCAGGCCGCGAAGTCCAAGTCCACGGAGCCACGATCATTGCTCCCATTAATCTTCCTTCCACGGTGCCTGTCCATGCGAGCCAAATGTTTGCCAAGAATATGGCGACCTTGCTACAACTGCTCATTCCCGAAGGCGCGATTAATCTCGATTTTGCCGACGACATCCTGGATTCTGTTTGTGTAACCCACCAAGGGGAAATTCGCAATCAACGGGTCAAAGACGCCCTGCAACAAATGGCTGTTACTGCCTAAGAAACAGACATTTTCTCAGTTTTGAACCTAAATCTATTCATCTTATCTAAAGGAGTTTTGACTGTTCATGACAACAGCAACACTGCTCAGTAGCCTATTCGTATTCGTATTGGCTTCCTTTGTGGGCTTTGAAGTAATTAATAAAGTCCCACCCACGCTACACACACCACTCATGTCCGGTGCCAACGCCATCTCTGGCATAGCCTTAATTGGTGCCCTTTTAGTTTCTGGCGAAGAACACTGGAATTTAACGGTCATCCTCGGTCTCATCGCGGTGGTCTGCGCCACGATCAATGTTGTCGGCGGTTTTTTGGTCACAGACCGGATGCTGCAAATGTTTAAGAAGAAGGAGGCCTAAGTGATGGATAGCTTACTTACCAATGGCATCGAACTGAGTTATCTCGTGGCGGCCTGTCTGTTTATTCTGGGCTTAAAGAAATTAGGCTCTCCTGCAACGGCCCGTCAAGGCAATTTCATTGCAGCGGTGGGCATGTTACTGGCAGTGGTGGCCACTCTGCTCAATCAACAGGTTTTAAACTATGGCTTGATCGCTGGGGGGATCGTCATCGGCAGTATCATCGGTGTGATCACCGCGAAAAAAGTCGAAATGACCGATATGCCTCAATTGGTCGGCCTCTTTAATGGTCTGGGGGGGGCTGCTTCGGCCCTGGTGGCGATCGCCGAATTTTGGCGACTCCTATCCCTCGGAGAAACCCTCTCTATCACCACTAGCCTCACGATTATTTTGGGGGTACTCATTGGCGGCGTCACCCTAACAGGAAGCCTCATTGCCTTTGGCAAATTACAAGGGATCATGCCCGGTCGTCCGGTAATTTTCCCGGCCCAACAGATCATTAATTTCGCCATTCTGGCAGGATTCCTCAGCGGCAGTATCTATCTGTTCGTGAATCCTGATCCGAATATTTTTCTCGGCTTAGTGGGGATCTCCCTTGTGCTGGGCGTTCTCTTTGTGATCCCCATCGGTGGCGGCGATATGCCCGTGGTGATCTCTCTTCTCAATTCCTACTCTGGTCTAGCTGCCAGTGCCGCCGGGTTCGTGGTGGGCAACAATATGCTCATTATTGCCGGAGCTTTGGTGGGCGCATCGGGGATTATCCTCACCCAGATCATGTGTAAAGCCATGAACCGCTCCATTACTAACGTCTTGTTTGCGGGCTTTGGCAGTGATGGCGGTGCCCCAGAAGGAGACGGTGGTGCGGCCATTGATGGCGCCATTAAAAGCGTAGATCCTGAAGAAAGCGCCATGATGCTTGGCTATGCCCGCAGTGTTGTCATTATTCCGGGTTATGGGATGGCTGTAGCCCAGGCGCAACATTCCGTCAAAGAGCTGGCCGATATGCTGGAGAAAAAAGGCGTAGAAGTCAAATACGCGATTCACCCTGTGGCTGGTCGAATGCCGGGGCATATGAATGTGCTCCTCGCGGAGGCCAATGTCCCTTACACCCAGCTTTATGACATGGACGATATCAATCCCCAGTTTGATAATACGGATGTGGCCCTAGTGATTGGTGCCAACGATGTGGTTAATCCAGCGGCGCGCCACGACAAAGGTAGCCCCATTTATGGAATGCCAATTTTGGAAGTAGATAAAGCCAAAACCACCATTGTGATCAAACGGAGTATGAGTACAGGCTTTTCTGGGGTACAAAATGAGCTGTTCTTCAAAGACAAAACAATGATGCTGTTTGGTAGTGCCAAAGACATGGTGGAAAAAATTTCTTCTGAAGTAAAAGAGCTTTAGGAAACTAACAGTATTTTTTGAAGTTGTTAGTGAATTAAAGATTGTATTTATGATTGGGCCCTAATTGTTAAGCGATTAGGGCTTTTGATTGATTTGGCTTTGTCTTTTTTTACATATACAGGAGTATTTACTTTTTTCGACTTTCAGAACCCTAACGCAATTTCAAGAATCGCAACTAAGTGATCCCCCAAGGGGACTGACCCCTAATAATAGTCATATAGAGCTGAATGACAAATCTCAGCGATAGACAAGCTTAAAGTGCAGTGGTAAACCCGGTTTGTTTCGTGGTTCTAACCATTGTATTTCAATTGATTAGACGTGACGAGGCACAGCAACCATGAAAACGTTAGAAAAGCTTTTTCAGTATGTTTTACAGGGCATCAATCGGATTTTTTCACCGAATGAAGAACCTGTGCCAGAGGTAGGGGTACAACCCTTTGATGGGGATCCCTATGATGGATCATCAGATTTAGATTAGTTAGTTGGCAACTTGGTTTTAGGTTGTGGGCATCAACAACTAAACAGTATTGCAAGTATCGATGGGTACCAGAGTCCTTGGGCTGGTACTCTTTCTTTTTGGGCAAGTCTTGTTTCGTCCCTGAGAAACTTGCTCCAAGGATGGGGATCAACAGTCTTTTTCGGGAAAGGAAAACCGTTTACAGTCCAACATTCACGACCTTGGCAACATAGCGCTCCATTTCTGGGCTTTCGTCGCCATAGATGCTATCGATGTGCTCGAGGCAGCAATCAATGGCAAATTGTTGTAACTCTTCGGCGGGCACATCAAACATTTCGGTAAACGTTTCTGGGAGAACACGGCAAAAGCGGGGACGTTCGGTGTAGATCGTGCATTTGCGATGGGCTTGGTCATAGTTGATGCACCAGCCGTCGGGGCCGACCATAGCGAGATATTGCTCCAGTTGAGCGGGGGTGAGGTAGTCCTCAAGGTCGGGGCGATCGCCGGGTTCGAGGTGGCAGCAGGCACCACAATTTTCAATACATTGCCAAGTGGGCATCGGGATCCGTCTCCGGGGCGTTACAAAACTTCATTGATTTTTGCCTATTCTCAGCAAAGCAAGGCAGGCCTGACGGGGTATGATAGACATTGATTTTTAGGAAAAAAAAATTTACCCTGTTTTTTGCATTAACTCAGGAATAGGAGAAATATGGATTTTATCACAGGTTTTTTTGGTAGCCTCAACTTTGAAGTGATTTTTCAGTTGACTTTTGTCTCTTTGATCCTCATTTCGGGGCCTGTTGTTATCTTTTTGTTGGCCATTCGTGGCGGCGATATGTAATTTTTTCTCAAAAACAAATTGTGTGCAGGGGCAACAAACCGACGGGGGAGTTGTCCTTTTTTGTGTTGATTTAGTTGGCTTGTTCGAGGGTGGCGATCGCCGTTTTGATCATCTGAAAAAATGGGGGTTGGGTAACATCAACGGTTTGCTCACCGAGTTTGCCCTGCCGTTGACCTTTTTTAATCGCCAATAACTTACCTTGATCATTGCGAATTCTGAGGGTCAATCCCTGATCCGCGAGGGTACAGAAATACGTCCGGTCATTAAACAGAAAAGTCTTTTCTGAGTGCTGAGGTTGAGCTTGGGGAGACATTTCTCGGTCTGGAACCGCAGGACGTGGGGTTTCACTGGGACGCGCCCCGACCAATTCTAGCTCTAGGTTCACCTCACCATTCCAGCGATTTTCTTTGAGTTTGTAGGCAATGTCCAGGGTTGGGGGAAGTGGCAGATAGTCTCCCCATTGCCAGGCGATCGCCTTAATGGTGAATGTTTGACCGGCGATGGTTTGGCCGAGGCTGAATTTTAGGTGATTTTTACCAATGGTACGTTGTTCTAGAATTTGTACATTTTTTGTCCAGAAAATCGGTTCTGGATTGCCGATGCCCCAGGGATGGAGTTGATCAATCTGTTGGTAAAACTCTGGGGTTAAATCCGTGAAATTCACCGCCCCATCAATTTTCACCAAGGGTTTTAGATGTTCGGGTTTGAGCAATTGGTGGGCAAATTCACTGAGCTTTTCGGTAAACGCGCTCAGGTTATCCTGGGCGAGGGAAAATCCCCCGGCGGCTTTGTGGCCCCCAAATTTACCCAGGAGATCTTGGCAATAGTTCAGCGCCTCAAACACATTAAATTCTTCGATGCCCCGGGCTGAACCGCGAATTTTGCCATCTTCCTCAGCGGTACAGATAAAAACGGGCACACCATAGCGTTCGACCAACCGGGAAGCGACAATGCCAATCACGCCATGGTGCCATTCTTCTTTGCAAACCACCAACACCCGCTGTCCTTGGTAATCGATGGGGGTTTCTTCTACTAGGGCGATCGCCTCTGCTTCGATCTGGGTGCACATCTCCTGGCGCTGCTTATTGATCTGCTCACATTGCATCGCCCGCTCTAGGGCCAAACCAGGTTCGTCGGTAGTTAGCAATTCAATTACTTTTTGGGGATCATCAATGCGACCAACGGCATTAATGCGGGGGCCAAGGCGAAAGCCAATATCATCGGGTTTGAGTTGTTTCTTTTGGTCATCGACCCCAGCAATTTGCATGAGGGCCTGCACCCCTGCCAACTCCGACTGGGGTAAAAGCTTGAGGCCGCGCTTTAACCAGCGACGATTCACCCCGGTCAAGGGAGCGAGATCGGCGATGGTCCCCAGGGTAAATAATTCTAAAATTTGGCTGGTGAGCCCTTCTAGCTTGTCTACAGCCTGAGCCAAGGACACCGCCAGCACATAGGCCACGCCAACTCCGGCTAAACCAGCATAAGGAGACATGGTCGGCAATAACTTTGGATTCAAAATCGCATTGGCGGGCGGCAATTGATCCGGCAAGTCATGGTGGTCAGTGATAATCACATCCAGGCCCAGATCCCGCGCCAAATTGATCGGCTCGTAGGCGGAAATGCCGTTGTCCACCGTGAGAATTAAGCCCACCCCTTCCTCGGCGAGCTCGGTGACGATGCGCTCATTGATCCCGTAGCCATCTTTCATGCGACTGGGGATCGCGTAGGTGACCTGCGCTCCCACATGACCCAAGGCCCGTAACAACAACGCGGTACTGGTCATCCCATCAGCATCATAATCGCCGCAAATGCCAATGAGAGTTTCTTCGGCGATCGCCTCCTGGAGAAGTTCCACACTGAGGGCCAGATCCTCAAATTCCACCAAGGGTGCAGGTAATCGCTGGGATTCCGGCTGGATGTAGATCTTCGCCTGCTCTGGCGTGCAAATATTGCGATTCACTAAAACCTGGGCCACAAGCGGATTAAGGCCCATCGCTTCAACCAATGATTGGGTGATGTCCGGTTGGCGATCGGCAATGTGCCAGCGCTGTTGGGGGAGGCGAAAATTCATGGCAAAGGAGATAGTTTGCAGCAAAAAAGTTAGTAGGTACAGAAGACGGTTCGTCGTTTAGAGACCTTGCGTCAGATCTAGCATCCCCAGTCAAAATTTAAGACCACGGTCAAACATTCATCCCAACCATGATCTTAAAAGTTTATCCGTACAATTCTTGGGGTTATTCATCACCCGGTTCGAGGATCCGCTGAAACAGATAACCTGTACCTCTGGCTGTCAAAATAAGTTCGGGATTGCTGGGGTCATCTTCTAGTTTGGCGCGCAACCGGGAAATATGCACATCCACAACGCGGGTATCCACATGGCGCTCTGGGGTGTAGCCCCAAACTTCTTGGAGGATTTCTGAGCGAGAAAAGGGTTCCCCAGAACGGCTCACCAGTAATTCCAACAGGCTAAACTCCATCCCTGTGAGTCGAATACGTTCATCGCCTTTGTAGACCTGGCGCTTATTGGTATCAATGCGGATTGAACCCACATGGATAACCCCAGAGCTAGGAATGCCCGTACCACCATTTTTTTCAACACGCCGCAGGACAGAACGGATGCGCGCTTCTAGTTCTTTGGGGGAGAATGGTTTTACGACGTAATCATCGGCCCCAAGCTCCAAACCTGTGATGCGGTCCGCCACATCCCCAAGGGCTGTGAGCATAATAATCGGCACATCGGATTCTTTGCGGAGTTCTTGGCAAACGCCATAGCCATCGAGCTTGGGCATCATCACATCAAGAACTACAAGATCGGGGTCTGCTTCATCAAATGTGGCGAGGGCTTCTTCACCATCAGCGGCGGTCACAACCTCGTAACCAATCATGGAAAGGCGGGTTTCGAGGATGCGGCGGATGCTGGCTTCGTCGTCAACGACAAGAATTCTTTCTTTATGATTTTCCAAGTTCCTTCACGCTCCTGTTGACTTTCGGTAAGTGTTGTTGAAGTTTATTAAGTAGGGTTATCTAGATATAAGAATATCGCTTTCCTGAAATCTGATGGGAGTCTGAGGTCGGGTTTTCGGGAAAATGAGAAGTTTTTTAAGATTTATTTTGGAAAGTGTGCGGTTTTTCGGGGTGATGCTGCCACCGAGGGAAATTCATTGTGATGGGGAGATGACAAGTCATGGCTAAGGCAAAAACGGTTTATGTGTGTCGTGAATGTGGGGCAGAGGCGCGGCAATGGCTCGGTAAATGCCCAGATTGTGGGGTCTATGGGTCGCTGCAAGAAGAGATCCGCGAAAAGGAAAGCAGTACTGGTGTGAGTCGTACCTGGCACCATAAGCCGAAAACAACCAGAAAAGCCGCCAGCCCAGTCTCCCGCACTGCGGTGAAATTTACAGATATTGATACTCGCCAACGGATGCGCTTTGGGTCTGGGTTTGGGGAGTTAGACCGGGTGCTTGGCGGAGGGTTAGTCCCAGGCTCTTTGGTGTTGATTGGGGGCGATCCGGGCATTGGGAAATCAACTTTGTTACTCCAGGTAGCCTATCAACTCAGCACAAGTTTACCAAGAATTTTGTATGTGTCGGCGGAGGAATCGGGCCAGCAAATCAAGCTTCGGGGCGATCGCCTCCGGGATGCAGCCCACCCCCCAGAAGAAAATTTATATGTACTAACGGAAACGGGCCTCGAAACGATTTTGGCTGAGTTGGAAACTCTCCAGCCCCAGGTGGCAGTGATCGATAGTATTCAGACCTTGTACTATTCTGCCTTGGGTTCGGCCCCCGGTTCGGTGTCCCAGGTGCGGGAATGTACCTCGGCTTTGATGCAAGTGGCGAAGCGGGAAAACATTACGCTGTTTATCGTCGGTCATGTCACTAAGGAAGGGGCGATCGCCGGGCCACGGGTTTTGGAACACCTCGTTGATACGGTGCTTTATTTCGAGGGAGATAGATATGCCTCCCATCGGTTATTGCGGTCGGTGAAAAACCGCTTTGGGGCCACCCATGAAGTCGGCATTTTTGAAATGGGCGAACAGGGTTTAGAGGAAGTGCTTAACCCATCAGAACTTTTTCTCGGCAACCGCGAAGAGGCTACCCCCGGCACTGCCACCGTTGTCGCCTGCGAAGGCACCCGACCCCTTTTAGTAGAATTGCAAGCCCTAGTCAGTCCCACCAGCTATTCTTCCCCTCGGCGTTCCACCACGGGCGTTGATTATTCCCGTCTCCAGCAAATTTTGGCGGTGTTAGAAAAGCGAGTGGGCATTCCCCTTTCTAAGTTAGACGCCTATGTTGCTTCGGCGGGCGGTCTGACAGTTTCTGAACCGGCGGTGGATTTGGGGATCGCAATTTCTTTGGTGGCCAGCTTCCGCGATCGCCTTGTTTCACCCCAGACTGTGCTGATCGGAGAAGTGGGTTTGGGGGGACAAATTCGACCTGTTTCTCACTTGGAAACTCGCCTGAAGGAAGCAATGAAATTAGGCTTTACCCGTGCCATTGTGCCCAAAGGCCAAAAGTTACCAGACTGTTTAGACCTCGATATTATTCCTGTGGCTCGCGTGCTGGATGCAATCGTCGCTGCCCTGCCTGCCGATGGCAAAGAATAAATTCAAATTATTGAACTGACAATGCATACTCTGCATCATTATTTGAAATACAAATACGTTGTTCCAAGCGAACAATGTAAGAAATAAAATCTATGCTTTCCCCACTTTCTAACTTAAAAGCTCGTACGACATTTGTGATTGTGTCTTTTTGTTCGTCGCTGAGATCGTCAATAATTAAAACAATTTGTATCGATTTCTGAAAGGCTTCAGTCAATACCCGGTCAATTTCCCTGCCAACTAACTGATCTGAAATGTCAGGGTATGCTTGTTTAATCCACCCAGAAACCTTTTCTATATGCTCTGATTTTCCGTAAATATATTGTATTATTTTATCTACCCAAACCTTAATTGTTTGATCTCGAATCTGCTTATCGGTAACAATACTAAAGGCAGCAGCAAATCGCATCAGCTGAGGAATGATTTGACCATTAAGATAATTGGATTTTTCTTGAGAACGAGTTTTATTTTCACCGAAACATTCATATTCAATTAGTGCAATTTTAAAAGGTTCTTTTTCTTGTTCACTATGAATGATTAATAGGGCATCAGGGATTCCCCTAATACCTTTGATATTTTTTTCTCCACGTGCTTCGGTTCCAGATGATAAAAATAACCTGTTTTCTGGAATAAGTAGAGACTGACGAATATTGTAGCGTGTAAACAAACTGTAAAAATTTTCATTTACGAGACTTTCTAAACCTCTCAGGACATCCATTTCGTTTTTGAAAGGAATGGTTTGAAAGGTACCCATAATATTGATTTTGGCATCTGGAACTTCAGATAATACTTCAGGAAGTTCCCCAGAATCTATTGTCAAAGATTCATCTTCATTATCTTCGTCTCGCACACTATCACTTAAGCTGGGTAAGTATACGGGATGATTAACGCGATGTTTGTTGAAAAAAGAGCATAATGCATCAATTGCTTGTTGATCTTTTATGGGTTTAGCTCCTTGTAAATATTTGAGAGGCCAGTATTTTCCTCCATATTTAGCAAGAAATCGAATATCAAAGGGTTGTGCATATTCGACATCAATTAGTTTATAAGCAGATACATAACGTTCTGAATCAGGCCAAGGTTGCTGATCCGTCGGCTCACCAATTTTTCCGCGCAATCCACACAAAGTCTTCTTTTTATATTTGACAACAAGAAAAATGATGTCATTTAGCTCTGCTCCTCTGTTATTGAAGCCAGCTATGGAATGATCAATACACAGATGATAATTAATCAGCGACTTACTACAATGAAGGATGCGATAGGCCATGGGATAATATTCTTCAATTTATAGAAGAGCTGAATTTTAATAACAAAGCTTTATCCCATTCAGTAAGACTTTTGACTTAGTGGGATTTTTAAAAGACCACTTGATGAATTTGAGAGGAATAGACATCTAGTCCCTTTTGTCGTTCATCGCTGTAGTGCCTTTGATCAGCATGAATAAACCGCTGGCGACGATCAAAAACGCCAAGACGCCCATCACAATATCTAAAGTTTGGGTTTCCATAATTTAAAAAAAGTAGGCGATCGCCTTCAAAATGTATCGCTAATCTGGCACTGACAAGCCCTTGCTGGCAAGCCATTCTGGGTTAAAGAGGCGAGATTGATAACGAGCGCCACTGTCACACAACACCGTCACAATCGTATGACCCGGCCCCATTTCCTTCGCGAGGGCATAGGCAGCACCGACATTAATTCCTACGGAGCCTCCCATAAACAGGCCGTCTTTTTTTAGGAGTTGATACACAACCCGCACCGCTTCTTGGTCATCAACCCGAATGGCGTCGTCCATGGGCACCCCTTCCATATTGGCGGTAATGCGTCCTTGACCAATGCCTTCTGTAATTGAGCCGCCTTCCCGGTCGAGTTTGCCCGTTTTCACATAGCTATAAAGCACACTGCCCATGGGATCGGCCACAACACATTTAACGTCAGGATTTTTTTCCTTGAGGTAGAGGGCAGTGCCAGCATAGGTGCCCCCAGTGCCCGTGGCAGCGGTCCAAGCATCAATTTTGCCGTCGGTTTGAGCCCAAATTTCCGGGCCAGTGGTTTCGTAGTGGGCGCGGCGGTTGGCCAGATTATCAAACTGATTCGCCCAGATCGCGTTTTCTGTTTCTGCGGCGAGCCGTTGGGAATATTTCACGTAATTGTTAGGGTCGGCATAGGGCACCGCCGGAACCGTAATCACTTCGGCCCCCAGAGTGCGGAGCAGATCAATTTTTTCCTGGGATTGAGTTTCGGGGATCACAATGATGCATTTGTAACCCTTGGCATTGCAGATATGAACCAGACCAATGCCTGTGTTCCCTGCGGTGCCTTCAACAACGGTGCCACCAGGTTTGAGCAGGCCCCGTTCTTCGGCGTCTTTGATGATGTAGAGGGCGGCCCGGTCTTTGACGGAACCACCGGGATTGAGAAATTCTGCTTTGCCTAAAATTTCACAGCCCGTTGCTTCACTAAAACTGTTTAGGCGAATGAGGGGGGTGTTGCCAACTGCACCAACAAAACCGTCTTTGATATCCATAGGTTGATTCTGTTTCTTCTGTCTTTTGCACTGTGGGTTGCAATCCCCCTATTGTGACATGGGCTGGTTCGATTCCTGTGGTGAATTATGGAGGCGATCGCCTTTTCTTCGGGGAAACAAAATTTTGGGGAGGCCTGCCCCTGATATACTAATTTACGCCCTATCCCAAGCCTGCAAAGGTGACGAGGCATCGCTCCTGTGGGAGTGACCCTGTACAAACGAACGTAAAGAAAATCAGTGGATCTCAAACATCTTTTCCAGACCGAAAATCCCATCCTTGGCGTTGTTCACCTGTTGCCTTTGCCCACCTCTGCCCGTTGGGGAGGTGACTTTCGTCAGGTGATGGACCGCGCGGAACAGGAGGCAACGGCCCTCGCTGCGGGGGGGATTGACGGCATTATTATCGAAAACTTCTTTGATGCCCCCTTCACAAAAGACCGGGTTGATCCCGCCACGATCAGCGCCATGACCCTGATCATGGATCGTCTTGCGGGGTTGGTGACTGTCCCCCTGGGGCTTAATGTCCTCCGCAATGATGCCAAAAGTGCGATGGCGATCGCCGCCTGTACTGGCGCCCAGTTTATTCGTGTGAATGTGCTCACCGGGGTAATGGCCACCGATCAAGGCTTAATTGAAGGCAATGCCTACGAACTGCTGAAATACCGCCGCGAACTCGATGCAGACGTAGCAATCTTGGCAGATGTCTTAGTAAAACACGCCCACCCCATCAGTACGCCTAACCTCACCGCCGCCATCCACGACACCGTAGAGCGGGGTTTAGCTGATGCGGTAATTCTCTCCGGTTGGGCGACGGGTCAAGTGCCGAAAATGGACGACTTGAAAGATGCCCGTGCCAATGCAGGGGATACGCCGATTTTGATTGGTAGTGGTGCAACCTGGGAGAATATCGGCAACCTCCTCCAGGTGGCAGACGGGGCCATTGTCGCCAGTTCCCTCAAACGTCATGGCAAGCTCAGTGAACCCATTGATCCGTTGCGGGTGTCGCAGTTTATGGAATCAGCCCAACAGGGGATTAAAATTCGCCAGATGCGCCAGAAACAATTTGCCTAATCCTGTGTGCGGGCACGGGTGCTGTATTTTTTTAAAAGTTCTGGCTTGATGCTGATGCTTTGCTGACAGTGTGGTGCTTGCTGTTTTTTACCTGAAAAATATTGTCCAATCCCCAGGGCTTAGTAGGGTCGCTGACCCCGGTAATTACCGGGGGGATCATAGTTGCAGACCCAAACTTCCCAGCCATTATCCTTACGCACCATACCACAACCGACTTTCTCCGTATCACGCCACACGATTTGGGTATAGTGGCCACACACTTTACCTGGTTGGCAGCGGTTAGTGCCGTAGTCATAGTTTTGAATTTCGTTTCCCCAGAGATTAACCACCGCCGTTGGCGAGAGCACTAAATTATTAGACTTTGCGATATTTTCACCATAGTCATCGCTGGTATTGTGTTCTACCCTTTCCTGGGCGGCTAAACGTTCGGCCCAAGTTTGGGCATGGTTGGCGAGGGTTTCTGACCAAACCAAATCTGGCAAATTGTGGGGCGATCGCCACTCATTATGGGCCGCTAACACCTGTTCAATGCCAGCCTGGGTGGAGAGATCAAATTCACTCACTTCAATCCCGGCGGCTTTTGCCTCTGCCACTGAACGCACCCGTTGAGCCACAACATCTGTTTCAAGGCGGCCATTGTCGCGATATTGCACCGTAAAGCGATTTCCCGTGCGGGAGCTGTAGCTATAACTCCGAATACTGGCTTCGACCCAAACGCCATCCCGTTCGACATAAATGGGTTCACTAACGCTATTGATTTGGGGTAAGCGGCCCGCTACAGGTTGAGTAGCAACGGTTGGCCGTAATCTTTCTGGGCTGATATTGTCCTCCACGAATCCCACGTCCAAATACCGCACTTGATAACGCACGGCTGCTTCGGGAGCACTTTGGATAGCAAGGATTTCACCGGGCCGCCAACTCCCTTGCCGCTCAATATCAACTTTATCGCCCACTTCAAAGATAGTCGGCTGGGCCAGGAGAATTGGGGTTGGCCCCTGGGGAACTGGATGACTGTGACTAGCTGCCCCCTGGAACCAAAAGAGGCCCAACAAGGCGATCGCCGTTGCATTGCGGATAAACATGGTGTGACCGAGGAAATAAACTGCCTACACCATCACATTTCCTGTTTAATCTCCTGGAGGAGTCCTTGGCAGGCATCGAGGAGCAAATCAATCACATAGTCAAAACCCGATTGGCCGCCGTAGTAGGGATCTGGCACTTCGCTGTCGGGAAAATTCGTGGCGTAGTCACACATCATTTTAACTTTTTCGCCATAGATATCTGCCCGGTCTAGGGACAAAATGTCACGATAATTAGCGCGATCCATTGCCAGGATCAGGTCAAATGCTTCAAAATCAGCGCGGGAAAATTGCCGGGCGCTACCCACCAGACGAATATCGCGCTTTTGGGCCGCTGCCTGCATCCGTCGGTCTGGGGCGGCTCCTATGTGATAGCTAGAAGTCCCGGCCGAGTCGCAGAGAATTTTATTGCTTAAACCTTCTTGTTCCAGGAGATGCCGCATAATATTTTCGGCGGAGGGGGAACGGCAGATGTTACCGAGGCAAACGAATAATAATTTATAGGCCATTGTCAATTTTTTTCAGCTAAGGGGCGATCGCAATTTTGCAGTGTACCCCAAATTCCTCCCCGGAAAAGCACAAATTCCCCATGACAAATGGGCCATCTCCCTTGAAAATAGTTGGAAATTCTCTCGTAAAAGGAAAGCGTACATGTTTAGTCGCGGTCGCCGTCGTTACTCGTCCCTCGGTCGAAGAAAAAAGAAAAAATCCGTTTCTCCCTGGACGATCCTGGTGGCTGTACCGGTGGTACTGCTCGGCCTCGAAGTCGTGGCTCGGCTTGGGTCTGGCTATTTTGAAGGACAGGATGATCAGCTCTCCCAGGAGGCGATCGCCTACAGCCTAAAATTTGTCGATGACGATCAAAACGTCTACCAAGGGTTAGACAATCGCGGCGAACTTCTCGCCCAGAAAGCCATTGCCACGGGCTACGAACTGGTCGGCAGCCAAGAGAGTGAATTTTTTAGCCTCAACGAACAAGGTTTCCGGGACGAAGAACCGCTGCCTGTCGCCAAACCCCAAGATGAAATTCGTGTGTTTATCCTTGGCAATTCCACCGCCTTTGGTCGGGGTGCCCAGACAAACCAAGAGACGATCGCCGCTTTCCTCGAACAACGTCTCCAAAACCGTGTCCAAGACCAACGACAATCCCCCGGCACCTATCGCCCGGACGTTTTCCCTTTCTTTCCGCCGACCCGCAATCGCTTGGCCCAACTGCCCGCCAAAATTCGAGAGGGAAACTACCGTGTGGTGAATGTGGCCGTACCTGGCTATAGCTCTGGCAATGAGTTGGCCCAGCTTGCCCTGAAGATTTTGCCCTACCAGCCGGATTTAATTGTTCTTCTCAACGGCTATGAAGATCTTCTCCTCCCCAGTGACCAAGCGGCGACGGAGATTCCAAAATTAGCAGAATTTGCCAAAAATCCCGATGCCTACTTCCACCAATACCTCAAGGAATCCTTCCGAAATAAGGCCGAACAAAGTGCTTTAATGCGGGCCATTTTTGCCCTGACTTCCCCCCGCAAAGCGAACCAGGGGGGCGAAGTGTTTAGCATTCGTGAACGCAACACAACGGGCTTGGCACAACAACTCCCTAACTCCGATGCAGAATTTCAGGAACGCCTAGGGCGCTACCAGGACAATCTGGCGCAGATGGTGGGGCTGTGTGGTGCGGCCCAAATTCCGTTGTTGGTGGCCCTCCAACCAGAAATCACTGGACGCCCTGAAGCTCAACTTGATCCGACGGAAGCAGCGATTCGCCAGCAGCTTGGGGATAACTACACAGAAAAAATGACCACCTATTACCCCCAGTTTGCTGAGACACTGCAACAACTGGCCCAGGACTTTCCGAATAATCTGGAGTTTATTGATTTTTATCGCCTCGATAATCAGTTCCCCACGCCGACTTTTATCGACCCGATCCACATTAATGCTGCTGCAAATGAGGTGATGGCTGAGCAACTTTACGGGGCGATCGCCAATTTACCAAAGATGCAGATTATCCCGGAAAATTTCTTCCTGGATTAAGGACGACGTCGGGGGGGAATGCCAGCACTGGTGAGGACATCACTCAGTTTTGGGCAAGCGGATTCTAAACCGAAGCTGCGAGGATTGTAGGTTTTGCCGTAGGTGAAATGGCGGTAGTCGATGCAAAAGCGATCCCAGGCCGCCAACTGAATCCGAAAAACTTTGATGATGAAATTCGCCAACCACAGGGACAGGGGGATTTTAAAGTAAATTTTTTGGCCCATGTGCTCACACAATTCGGCGATCGCCCTGTCGGCGGTTAACGGTTCATTGCCCAACACAAACTGGCGATCGGGGTCTAATTCTCCGGGGGGCAAATCAAAGTGGATGGTTGGTGGATTTTCTGCCAGATGGCGCACGACCCGCGCAATATCTTCACCGTGGATAAAGTGGAAACTGCCGTCAGCACTGAGGAACTTGGCGATGGATAGCCATTTAATGTGATCCCGCAGGCCCCCCGACAGATGGGAAAAGGGTTTATTTTCACCGCCCCCTGCCACCAGGGTGGGGAAAACCACGGAAATTTTCGGTGCTAATTTTAAGGTGCCGAGCTTTTGGTAACACTCGTATTTCGTGCGGATGTAGTCGGTGCCAAAGTCCCGGGCCTCCGTGAGCACTTCATTGTTGCGCCCCAGAATACTCGCCGTAGAAAAATAAATTACCTGTTCGCAAATTTCTGGATCGAGCAGATCAATAAGCTGGGCGGTTTTTACCACGTTGGTTTCAAAGGATTCCTGGGCACCACCCCAGGCTGTGGCCGCCAAGATCGCCACGTTAATCGTTTTTAGGAGATCTGCCTGCTGCTCAATATCTAATAAATCCCCCTGCACCACATGAATGCCGCCCCGGGCTTCGGTGTTGAAGCGTAATTTTTCGGGCGATCGCACCAACAGATAAAGCTCGTAATCGGTGTGGTAAATAAACGTTTCAGCAAGGTAATGGCCAATGCAGCCACTAGCGCCAGTGATAAAGACCTTTTTCGTCATGGGTGGGCGGGATGCGCGATGGAAAGTTGCCCCTTAGTTTAGTATGTGGGGGCCTGTCCCGAAAAATTTTGACCGAGCCTACCCCTGCTCCCCGTCGATCCCCGATAATGGGAACTGTCGTAATAATTCGTAATCATCACCATGGCTTTACCCACAGTGTTAAAAACCCTAGACGGCGCGCCCCTCAGCCCGGAAACCCTCGAAAATAAAGTCGTTTTATTCGTGAATGTAGCGAGCAAATGCGGCTTGACGCCCCAGTACAGTGGCCTGGTTGCCCTCGATCAAGAATATGGCGATCGCGGTTTGGTGATTGTCGGCGTTCCTTGTAATCAGTTCGGCGCCCAGGAACCCGGCACCCCTGACGAAATCAAAGATTTCACCAAGACCAAATATGACGTAGATTTTACGCTCCTTGAAAAGCAGGATGTCAACGGCGCAAACCGCAGCCCTCTGTACCAGTTCCTCGTGGGAAATGGCCCCGATATCGCCTGGAACTTCGGCAAATTCCTCGTCGGCCGTGACGGTGAAGTCATCGAACGCTTTGAGCCCCAGACGGCCCCCGATGATGCAAACCTGAAAGCGGCCATTGAAAAAGCTTTGGGTTAATACATCTCCCTAAATCCCCCTTTGGAAGGGGGACTTGAAATTGGCGATCGCCCCTTCCCGCACTTCTGTTTTTCTTCAGATAAAGTTGCGAGAATTCTGGGGGCGATTTTCCTTATTTTTTCCTCCATTCTCCACAACTTTTTTGACCATGAGCCACGATTTTGACCTGCTTTTTGAGCAAATTTCTACTTTAGTCATGCACCATTCCCCCAGTGGCCAAGAAACAGCAATTGACCATTATCTCCTCGCTCTGTTCGCCAAACTTGGGATGAACCATTGGCAAGACCGAGCTGGCAATATCATTGTCAAAATTCCTGGTCAGAATCCGGAAGCAGGGGCGATCGCCATCACCGCCCACAAAGATGAAATCGGGGCGATCGTTAAACAGGTGGATGAACGCACGGGTCGCGTGGAAATTCGAGCTTTAGGTGGGGCTTATCCCTGGATCTACGGCGAAGGGGTTATGGATATCCTCGGTGATAACACAACGATTTCCGGGATTCTCAGTTTTGGCTCGCGCCACGTTTCCCACGAATCTCCCCAGAAACTACTGCAAACGGAAAAACCCGTCCAGTGGCACCAGGCTTGGCTGGAAACGAAGTGTCATAGTAGTGAACTCCTCGCCGCTGGGGTGCGTCCGGGGAGTCGGGTCGTAGTCGGGAAACACCGCAAAAAACCGTTCCGCCTGAAAAATTACATCGCCAGCTATACCCTCGATAACAAAGCTTCCCTCGTCATTCTGATTGAACTGGCCCAACGGCTCAAAAATCCACCCCAAGATGTTTATCTAGTCGCCTCAGCGAAGGAGGAAGTGGGTGCTGTGGGAGCGCTCTACTTCAGTCAAAATACTCAACTGGATGCTTTGGTTGCCCTGGAAATTTGTCCCCTGGCGCGGGAATATGCGATCGCCGCTGGGGATCGGCCCGTGTTACTGTCCCAGGATGGTTACGGGATCTACGACGAAGGCCTGAATCAAGAAATTATCACTGCCGCCGCTGGCATTCACCGACCGCTCCAACAAGCGATTATTCAGGGGTTTGGTAGTGATGCCTCCATTGCGATGAAATTTGGCCATGTGTGCCGAGGCGCTTGTCTTAGTTTCCCCACGGAAAATACCCACGGTTATGAAATTGCTCACCTTGGGGCGATCGCCCACTGCATTGATATTTTGTTCGCCTATTGCCAACATCCGAAAAGTCGAGCTTAACGAAAGACTTGATCAATGGCGATCGCAAAATCGGGCAGCAACGGTGAAGTGAGCGCATCATCACCCAACAGCGTACAGACTAATTCCAATTGCGCTTGATGTCGTCGATAAACCTCAATGGTTTTCAGTCGCCAATCCACTACCCAATATTCCTGCACCCCATAGAGTGAATACAATTTACGCTTTGCCTCTTTATCCCGCTGCTCATTCAGTTTGCCCGCTGAGAGAATTTCGATCATCAGTTCTGGCGCAACGGTAAAATGCCCCGACTCATCCACACCCGTTTCAAGACGGGCATTGCTCACCCACACCACATCTGGAATCACGCCATCATTCGGGGAAAATATTACACCTGGTGTATTAAAAGCTTTGCCTAGCTGAGATTTTCGCGACCATTGGGTTAACTCAAAATAGAGATTACCAGCCGCATCTTGATGAAAAATATGGGGCGCACGGGTCACGATTAATTCTCCATCAATAATTTCATAGCGTTTCCAGCCGCCATCGTCGGGCATGGCTTCGAGATCCTGTACTGTCCAGCGAACTGCATTGGCAACCATGGTTTTTTTGGGAGTATTGATATTTTTAGTGTAGTCGATGTCTTCTGGGGCGATCGCCCATTGCCAGCCCCCCAAAACGCAATAGGGCCAATAATCTCTAAATCAAGATTTGCGATGTCGCCAGGCTCCCATCTAAAAAACTCGCTTTTCTCAAGATCTATCACTGCCTGAATTTCTTGTTAGCCTATGGAAATGACCCCAAACATTGATGGAAAGCGATCGCCGATGACGACCACAGCTGAGTTACCAAGCATTTTGCAAACAGGCCAAGGTACGACCCAGGAAGCCCTTGAACTCTTTGACCGCCTCGAAACTGTTGATCTGGACTTTATGTGGGGACGGTGGCGAGGCCGGGGAATTTATACAGGGCACCCAATGGATGGTCTGCTGGAGTTAGGTAACTGGTACGGCAAAGAATTTATCGACCCGGAAACCGTACATCCCCTACTTTTTTCTGGTCGTCAGGGAGAAATTTTTAAAGTAGCTCCCAACCTCAAAACCATGGAGATGGTCTTGAAATTGCCCATGCCCCAAAACCCGGCCTTTAAACCGTTTCTGGGGTTGCTCAATGGCCTATTTAAAACCGAAAAAAGCCAAGCCAGACTCCGAATGATGGAATATCGCGGCAAAGTCAGCGCCACCATGATCTATGACTGCCTGCCCATCAACGATTCCTTTAGGAAAATCAACGAAAATCAGGTGTTTGGTGTGATGGATTTCAAGCAATCTACCCAGCCATTTTTCTTTATCCTGGAGCGCGTGACAGGTCAGCCATAGCTTGAATGTGAGACATTCTGAACTTAGAGACGACTAATCTTTAGCGCACTAGGTTGAGCCGGATTGCCCTCTAATTTCAAGGCGCGACCATTGGCAGCCAGATGACGGACAATTTTGTAAATCACCTCAATTTGTTCAACCGCCCCGACTTTAATCGCTAGGCTATCGAGGGTCAGAGGGGACTCACTCGTCGTTACCGCATCCACCACTTTTTTCTGGAGATCGAGCACTGATGCTGCTGCTTTTTTCCCAGCTTCGACGCCAGGTTGGTGGTAAGCGTTGATATTGACCAAAGACGCATAGATCGTGACAGCCCGTTCATAGAGGGCAATCAGGGCACCGACAGTACGGGCATCGACATCGGGAACGGTAATGGTGATCGAGTCCCTGCCATTGTCGTAGAGGGCTTCGCGGGTGCCGAGCAAAAAGCCAGACAGAAAATCACCGCTGGTTGCGCCATTTTCGATATCGATGGATGTCCCTTGGCGATCGCCTAACACTTCGATAAAGGTCGCGAAGAAATTGGGAACCCCTTCCCGCAGTTGTTGCACATAGGCGTGCTGGTCAGTGGAACCCTTGTTTCCGTAGACGGCGATCCCTTGGTAGACCTTATTGCCGTCAAGATCCTCCTCTTTCCCGAGGGATTCCATGATCAGTTGCTGCAAATAGCGGCTAAAGAGCAATAAACGGTCTTTGTAGGGCAAAATCACCATATCCTTTTCGCCCCTGCCATTACCGGAGTAATACCAAGCCAGAGCCAATAATGCCGCCGGATTTTGTTTCAGTTCAGGAATGCGGGTGGCATCGTCCATAATTTTTGCGCCGTCGAGCATTGCCCGAATATCAATGCCCTGTAACGCGGCGGCAACTAAACCCACGGCTGATAATTCGGAAGTCCGACCGCCCACCCAGTCATGCATCGGAAAAGTTGTCAGCCAATGCTCGGATTTCGCCACATTTTCGAGTTTGGAGCCAATTCCGGTAATCGCTACTGCATGGGAAGAGAAATCAATTTTGTGGGCTTTGTAGAAATTTTTCACCTCAACCATGCCGTTCCGGGTTTCGGGGGTACCGCCAGATTTAGAAATGATGATCGCCAAGGTGGTATTCAGTCGATCTTTGACCTGGGCGAGGGTGCGGTCAATGCCGTCGGGATCGGTGTTATCGATGAAATGGATCTTTAACGGCGCATCCACATCGGCGAGGGCTTCCGCGACAAATTGGGGGCCGAGGGCAGACCCGCCAATGCCAATGGAGAGAATATCGGTAAACGGCACACCACCGGGAGCCGTAATTTCTCCCGCATGCACTGCCTTGGCAAATTTTTCGACTTTTTCGAGGGTGTCAACAATATCTGCTTTTAGTTCCGCATTGGGGGCGAGATCAGGGTTACGTAACCAATAGTGACCCACCATTCTGCCTTCATCGGGGTTGGCGATCGCCCCGGCTTCGATCGCTTTTAAATCTTGAAATGCCTTTGCAAACTTCGGTTGTAAACCTTGTACAAACGCCTCATCAAAGCCCATCCGACTGATATCGACGTAAAATTCGAGTTCCGGATGGTAGTAGAGCCAAGCTTGGTAACGTTGCCAGAGTGCGGCGGTATCCATATATAAACTTCTCAACCTGTTTTTTGATGATTTACGTTAAGTTTAACTAGAGGCTGGCGCCGATTTATGTAGCAATTCACATTGTTTAGCATTCAGTTTTGGGTTAATAGCGGAAGATCATGGGAAGATTTAGGCAAAAACGGTCGCTTTTTGGGATATTCACCCTCGGTTTGACGGTTTTTGGGGGATTTGAGGGGGCGATCGCCCAGGACTTTAATACCTCTATCGGCGACAACGGGATTCAAGCCACCGCCCTCCACCGTGAACCCTACGATCTACTGGGCCGCAAAATCGCCATTGGCCAAGTAGAAATTGGTCGCCCCGGTAAATTTGGTCTCGATAAACGGGCCGTCTGGCAACCGCAACTGGGACTTTCCCAACTGTTTTTCCTCAACGAAAAGGCGACCCCCGATGATCATGTCGATGACCACGCGGGCATGGTGGCGGGAATTATGGTCGGACAAGATAAACGCCAACTGGGAGTCGCCCCGGAAGCCCGTCTGTTTTCCTCGGCGATCGGTTCCACTGACGATTCGGCCCAACCAGAGGAATGTCTCGCGACCCAACACATTGCCCGACAAAATGGCGGCGACGTGCGGGCGATCAATTTCAGTTTTGGGGAATCCCTCAGTCGCGATCCCCGGCCGAATCCAGCCTTAGATGGCAATGCCCTTTTGACCCAATGTTTAGACTGGACAGCGCGGGTTTATGATGTCCTCCATGTGGTAGCCGGAAACCAAGGCACTGGTGGCATCCCCATTCCGACGGATCATTACAACGGCATCACCACCGCCTACACCACGCAGTTCCAAGGGGAGGTGTTTAATAAAATTGATTTTGCTAATCTCAGTTCCCTACCTGTGGGCAGTGGCAGTCGTTTGATTCGCCAGGAAATTAATACGGGTTCCCGCCGGGCCATTAGCCTCAGTGCCCCCGGTAGTCAGCTCAATCTGATCACCACCTTTAATAAAATCGACCGGGTGAGCGGTACGAGTTTCGCGGCCCCCCACATCACTGGCACCGTTGCCTTGTTACAGGAATTTGGCGATCGCCAACTAAAAACCCAGGCCGACCAATGGAGCCTCGCTGCCCGTCGCCATGAAGTGATGAAAGCGGTATTGCTCAACAGTGCCGATAAAATTGCCGATACTGGGGACGGGAAGTCTCTGGAAATGACCCGCACGATTCTCAGTAAACAAAATCGTACCTGGCTCGAAGGGGACGCTTACAAAAATCCCGATATTCCTCTGGATATTGAAATGGGCACAGGACAACTCAACGCCCAGCGCGCCTACCAACAATTGGCCGCCGGACAATGGTCAACAACAGCGCCTGTACCGAGTCGGGGTTGGAATTATGACAAAATTAGCGCCCAAGAGTTTCAGGACTATCCTTTCGCCATGCCCCTGCAACGGGATTCTTTTGTAGCCCTGACCCTCATCTGGGATCGTTGGGTGGACTTGAATGACCAGAACAATAATGGTCTGTATGATGTGGGAGAAAGTTTTACGGATCGCGGCTTGAATGATCTCAATCTTTATCTCTTGCCAGCGGATGCTGACAACTTAGGCGAGGCGGTATGTCGCTCTACCAGCCCCGTTGATAGCGTTGAACATATTTTTTGCCCCATACCACAAACGGGAAAGTATAAAGTGCGGGTTGTCTATGCCGAGCAAGCCAATCAAGCAACCCAGGATTATGCGATCGCCTGGTGGACAGCGACAGCACCCTGATTTTTTTCGTCAAATACTGTATTTCAGGATGCTGAAGTTAGCGTGCTTTGAATTGTTATGTGATGGTCGCTCAACTTGGCAACCCTTTGAATTTTGGCAGTTCCCCTAACGCTCTATCCCAAGCAGCTTTGCTCGATGTAAAGATGTGGGCAGTTGGCGACATAGAAACTTCTGTGTCCAAACACCCTGCGGGAATGACGAGAAAATCAGCGATCTGAGTGCTTGGCAATGCTGAACCACAGAATTTACAAAAGCTTTTGTTGTGGCGAGTACCTGGAAGCGTAAATGTAGTCACTGCATCCACACCAGCCAGCCAAATCAATTTAGCAGACCGCGAAAATAAATTTGCCGAGTGAGCCGACCCTGTATCTTTTTGGCAATGCTGACAATGACACAGGTAAAAGCTGTCGAACTCCCCTTGTACTTGAAATTTCGTGGTTCCACACAGACAAGAACCAAAGTAATCAGTCATCTTTCTTTTTTCTATGACCTCTAGGTGATGCACACATAGACTATGTATTATGCAAAAAAATTTTGTATAGTGCCCTCTCTGTTATTTTTATATAGAAACTTTTTCCTCCGCTAAATATGGGGTGTTATGCAAAAAAAATCTGTCCAAAATTTGGCGATCGCCAAAACTTACCAACGCAGGATGATACGATCACCTATCGCCTGGTGGACAGCGAAAATGCCCTAATTTTTCTGTCAAACAGGTTTTTTCTTGTGTAACGATAACGTTATGTGTTTACTATAGCCTAATATTTTAACTTCTATTATTGTCCTGAGCATTAATGCTCTCTTCTAAAGAGACTTGCACTGCACTAAAAGGCAAAGACGAAATATCCTCTTTCGGCATATATTTGGCCCATGAATATGGAATTATAGAATGCCACTTAAATCCATGCATTTTACTCAAGGTTCCCGGCTTTTCTTCAAGGCTTTTGACTAAAACTTTTGGTCGTGAAGCTCTTTTGAGTTCTTCTTCAAGATTTGGTACCAGTGATAAGAGCTTAGTTAAGGTTTTACAATCATCTAAAGCTCTATGAGCATCCACAATGGGAATTCCATGTATGATAGCCAAATTATTTAGACTGGTTCCTTGGCAATACTTTGAGTTTGGATAACGTATATCTTGAGTATCAACCCAGTTAGAGAGAGGAATATTTAATCCAACAACTCTTTTACAAAACTCTTTGTCAAAATCAGCATTGTGAGCACAAATATATTTCACGGAGTGAGACATCTGATTGATAAGCTCTAAGGCGGGTTGGTATGGAAAGCTTTTTCCTAGCAGTTCAGATGAAATTTTGTTTATTGACTCTACAGGATTAGGAACTTCCTGCTTATAACCAATCAAAGTACTTACTTGAATAAGTGTACTTTTGTGACGTGTTGACCAAAGAATTGCTGCAACTTCTATTGGCTTATCATTTTCAGGATCAAGCCCTGTTGTTTCCGTATCAACGACTAAAATTTCCATAAGATGATCACCTATATGAAGTAAAGATGAATCAGTATGCCCATGCGCTTTGCTGAAACAATGCGACTTCTTCTGGGCTGACAACTTCTTCAGCGTCACTCGCTGAACCAACAACAATTTTTGAAACGTCCAATGCTGCTTTTAGATCACTGCTGGCAATCCAATTGTTTTCCCATAAGTCCGGAGACTCCCCGTTCACGATTTGACAAATTGCTTCCTCGCTAGAAAAACTTATGCCTACCGATTGGGGCTGCGTTACCCGCTGTAGCCATATTTCAAGGTAGCCATTGTAAGGCACACGCTTCACTTTCTTTAGTACCTTTTTCCATAAACGATTTTTTTCCTCACTAGAAGCAAGCGAAATTAGATAACTTAAGATCGCCGCAATGACTGGGAAAGTATTGGGTGAAACGACAGCAATATCAGTAGCAACCGCAACTTGTACTTCTAAATCATCTGGTCTCTCTATTTGCTCCGATAATTTTATGTGAAAATCACTCACCAAACGACGTAATGCACCACTATTTGGAAATCGTTGACCAAATGAATGTAGTCGTAGGAGCTGCTTCTGAATTGTTTTTGCATTAGTGATTCCAAGATCATTTAAATCAATTCCAGCTAACTTATCTGGCTTGATCGATCCCTCAATAACGTTCTTGCTCATGAAAGTCTTTGAAACACCCAACTTCATGCCGACCGACCGCAATTCGTCACTTATGATTTTCAATATTTCTTCAGCTCGATCATCACTATTAGCAAATATTCTATAATCATCACGATATCTCAGGATTTGAAAATCCTCTGACTCACCAAGACTTCTTGTAATTTGTTGGTCTACAAAACCAAGCAGAATTTCTGCTATGAAATCCATCAGAACCGAGCCTTGTGAGATGCCGTTTGTCTGTCCATAGCGACCTGCTTGTATGTGTGAATCGATCTTGTTTCCAAGTAGGCTATTTTTTCTTCTGTTCTGTTTGGCTTCTTCTACACCATGAAGAGCCCAAGAAATACTATGCGTGTAGAGGGACCCGTAGCAATCAGTTACATCAGTATGGAGAACGTGACTAAATTCTAAGGAGTAGCAAAGTGATTGCTGCTCAACTCTTTGCCACCAACTCTTAATCTGTGTTGCTACATCTGTTTGATTGTCAATTGACATTACTGGAGCACTACAACAATCAACGGCTCCTCCTTCAAATTCAGAAAAACGCTGAGTAATGTGCTCCCAATTGGAGGACTCACAAATCACATTTATTAATGAAACATAGATAGCTGGGTGCATTAGCTCTAAAGGTCTCCAAGCAAACCTGCCATCTTTATTTGCGATGAAGTTATAGTTTACGTTTTGAAAATTACACGGATTAGCACTCTTGAATGCAGGATAGTTTTGCCCTGCTAAGACAGCATCAACGTCACTCAGAAGCGTATCAAAGCTGATGTAGCTTGGCATATCTCCATTAAAGTAGCTACTCCCCTTTAAGAAGTGCTGTTTTGCCTCTTCATTTGACAATTCGACCAGTCGCTTCATGAATTGAGAATCTCCTAGGTAATAGATATAAAGAAAATAAGGCTTTCTCCAACTTATTTGAATAATTTTTGAGCGGAACACATAACTATTATGCTGATGATTTTCGTACAATGCTTCCTCTGTTATTTTTATATAGAAAATTTCTCCATAAACAGCTAAATGTGGAGTGTTGCGCAGAAAAATCCGTCCAAGATTAGGCGATCGCCTTTTGCCTGGTGGACTGCTGGGTAAACTAGAAACTAAAGAGGTTTCTAGCCCGTCACGGAGTAATATCCGGGCGGATAAATCAGGGGTCAAACGCGATGAAGTGGCACCATTGGGTGGGAATTGGCAGCGTTGTGGTCGGGGTAATTATGGTCGGGGCGATCGCCCCTGGGGTTTCCCAGCATTATCCCTATTACAATAACTCCTTCTCGTGGGGACAGACGGGGCGCGATGGTCGTCCTGGCCGCGATGGTCGCTCCGGTAGCAGTGCCCAAGATCAAACGATCATTACCGATGGCACCGCCCGCACGTTTGACCTAAAGGGTGGCGACGGCGAACCAGGCACCGACGGCGAATATGGCGAAGCGGCCCGCTGTTCTAGCTATTGGCGACGACCAGAACACAATATTCGGGGCGCTGATGGGGGCGATGGCGGTCGAGGCGGCAACGGTGGTAATGGGGGCGATGGCGCGGATGTGACAATTTTCTATCAACAGCCCCAGGATCTCAGCTTCATTTTTATCGACAATCGCGGTGGCGAAGGTGGACTAGAGGGGCGAGGCGGTTACGGGGGGCGCGGCTGTGGTTGCCCCTATTCCTCTTGGGTCGTCGAAACTTGCCGTTTGGAAGAAGTGGCCAGCAATAATCCCGAAGAAAAACCTAGAAAAGAAGAGCGATGTACTCAACAACGCTATTACTGCACCCCCGGTCGCAATGGTCGTAACGCTCCCGATGGTAACCCTGGCAGAAATGGAACTCCTGGCACCGTGACCCTCATTCAAAATTTAACCGCTATCCCCACCGACAATCCCAACACCACCATTTCTCTCGCCGCATTGGAACGATCGGGGACGACCCTCAGCAAAAATATTTGGCGATCGCCCACGGGATTACGCAGCAAATTAGCCAGCGGTTCCCAGGTTCCTGATACCTATCGTGAATATGTCGAACTTTTCACTGCGCCGATTCAACTGGTTTGGGCCGCTGATCAACCCCAAACTGCTTTTAACCAAGCACAATTTAGCCTCAGCCTGGGAGACAGTCGGCAGTTAGCAGTACAACAATCGGGGGAAGCTTGGTTAGATTACACCGTTCAACCCCAGGGTAACGGTTTCCAAATCCAAGTTAACCGGGCAATGCAGGCAGATGAGGCCACCCAATTGATCCGCCAGGGTTTGCGGGGAACTGGCCGCGATCTAACTTTCAGCATCCTCGATCTAGGGTCTCGGAGCGATTGGTTAGACACACAATTTATTGTCACCTACCGCACCCGTAATCCCACACCCCAATTTCGGGAGGGCTACACCTACGAAACCCGTTATAGCGGATGCCTCTCCCCAGAAGCAGTGCAGCAAATTGGTTCAGAATATCAACTGCGCTTAGGCGATCTCCCCTTGGATCAAGAGTATCTCCAGAGCGGAATGGTGGTGGATTTAGAAATTACAGCCGAGAGGCGTTTCGGAGAACATCAGACTCAGCAGGTAATCCAATGGCGCGGTGGCTTACCTTAAATCATTAGGGGAAAAGTGAAGGTGATTGTTATTTGCGCCTAGAGTTTTTTTGCAGCCAAATAGTCTTATTTCTGCAATACGCCTTTCAGTCCAGAGAAATTATGTGCTGCTAATAATGTCCCACTTGTATACGAATAAGAAGCTGCTACATAGAGCTTGAGCTTGCGTCTCCCATAATGCTTGCATTGTGTTTGATATCCTTGCCAAGCCAGCTCCTTGTTGGTATACCGCTTCTCACTGACTTTCCCTGACTGATGATAAATCTCTAAAATGTAGATACCATCTTGCTCGTGACTCATTCCCATTGGTCTTACTTTCCCCGATTTCTCCGTAATTACTCTCATATGCTTGAAAGTTTTGATCTATTTACAACTGAAGGCAATATTTCTCTCAAATCCAAGAAAACTCAGTTCATAAAAACTACATCTTAATCCTGATCTTAGGTACAGAATAAGTATTTTGCCCACTTGAACGACCTAATGTCGTTGCCGCAAAAACCGCAATAACTTTTCAAATTCTGGAGGTAAAGGGGCGATCGCCTCGATCGTTTCTCCGGTCACTGGATGTTCGACCATGAGCTTGCGGGCGTGGAGTGCTTGGCCCGTGAGTTTGACCTTATCGAATTTATTGCTGGTATAGAGGGGATCCCCGATGATCGGATTTCCCATGTGGGCACTGTGAACGCGGATTTGGTGGGTGCGCCCCGTTTCTAGTTTGTAATAGAGCAAGGAATAATTACCCAGGCGTTCCATGATCTCCCAGTGGGTCACCGCCGGACGCCCCGTTTCATCGACGGCCATTTTTTTGCGATCGCCTTTATGCCGTGCAATCGGTGCCTCAATTGTCCCAGCATCGTTCCGGGGGCAACCGTAGACAATCCCCATGTATTCCCGTCTCGCTGTTTTGGCCTTGATTTGCGCCTGTAGATGTTGGTGGGCTTGGTCTGTTTTTGCAATGGCGATCGCCCCGGTCGTGTCCTTATCCAAGCGGTGCACAATGCCAGGCCGCTGTACCCCACCAATGCCTGCTAAATTCTCGCCGCAGTGGGCCAACAACCCATGGACAAGGGTGCCGGTATAGTTTCCCGGTGCCGGATGTACCACCATCCCAGCGGGTTTATTAACGATTAAAAAATGCTCATCTTCAAACAAAATATCCAGATCCATTGCCTCCGGTGCGAGGGCCATGGTTGCTGGGGCGGGAATCTTGAGTATTAGGCGATCGCCCACTTTTAATTTTGTCTTTTTCGATTGGCAAAGGGCTTCATTGAGCTGCACTTGACCCTGCTCAATCAACCGTTGCAAACGAGACCGTGACAACTCTGGGAGCTGCTGGGCCAACCATTGATCCAGGCGTTCCCCTGCTCCTTCAACTTTTAATTCTAAAATTTGTTCCGTCATCCCCTAGCTGTGCCTCGAATAGTCTGCAAAAATCTTTTCCCCAAGCCCCCAAGACCTCATATTTTTCCCAAACGGGGCAGAAAACGTTAAAAAACTTAAAATCTCAATTATCAACAAAACCCCAACTGAGGATCCGAACAAAAAAATGTTAAAGTGAAGTAAAAGTTCAAAACCCAAGGATTTTTTAAAAACATGGATAGTGTTGCTTACATTATTGTGCTAGCGATGGCGTTATCGGTTCTCTTTTTCGCGATCGCCTTCCGCGAACCCCCCCGTATCGAAAAATAAACTTTGATTTTCTCATACCAACCTTTGAAGATCATCCCTGAACTAAAGCGAAAAGTTTGTCTTTTGGGGCAGATTTTTTCTTGGTTCAGGCTTTCTCCATTTTCCCCCAATCATTAAGATGCACCGATCAACGGCTGCCATATTTCGCTCAGATCGGCCAACTTTTTTCTGTTCCAATCGTTATGCAATGCCCCTATTGTCAACATACTGATAGTCGCGTTTTAGAGTCAAGATCCACTGGCGCTGGACGGAGTATCCGCCGTCGTCGGGAATGCCTCAGTTGCAAACACCGTTTCACCACCTACGAGCGGATCGAATTTGTGCCCATCTCTGTGATCAAGCGCAATGGTCAAAGTGAAGCCTTTGATCGCTCTAAAATTTTGCGGGGTATGGTGCGGGCCTGCGAAAAAACAACCGTTTTACCCTCGACCCTAGAGGCGATCGCCGAAGAAATCGAAGCCCAACTCCAACAGAAACCCAAGCGCAGCATTACCACAGCCCAAATTGGGGATTTGGTATTGCATCGGCTCCGCCAAGAAAGTGAAGTCGCTTACGTGCGTTTTGCTTCCGTGTACCGTCAGTTCCAAGGAGTCGATGACTTTATCGAAACCCTCAGTCATCTCCAGGACAATGCCGAGCAAGCCAACCTCTGGATTCAGACCCTCAATGGAGACGAAGAATCAGAAGATCTGACTTCTCCCTCAGTCCTAACGCCCTCTGCAAACTAGATTAAACGAGATTTATTTTGTTGATCCCGTTCCCCTGCAGTGACAGCCGAAAAAATAAGCCTGGGAACTTATGGATCTGCGCCATTTTTTGAGATACTATTGATATCCTGTATCTTAATATATTTAACTTTTACATTTTAAGATATGTACCCTGCCATACTGCCTTGATCGTAGTACGGTTTTTCTTGCTGCTGTAAATTACTTATCAAGATGTCATCAAGCATTCAAATTTGAAGACATCCAAGGCTCCCGTAATTTACCCAAAGCTAGTCGAGGCGATGCTTTCCCATCCCTAGACTATTTCTCCCACCAAACATATGTTATGAAAAAGCCATTTTGGGTTGTGCCTTAAATCCCAAAGGTCGGTCGCGTATCGAGGTTGGAGGTCAGCAACAAAAGTTCAGGAGATTAAACACTAGGAATAGAAACACACATGGTCAGTCAGAACACAGCTACAGTAGATATTGGTTTTACCCATGACGATTTTGCCGCTCTCTTAGACAAATACGATTATCACTTCAGCCCTGGAGATATCGTTCCCGGCACCGTATTTAGCATGGAGCCAAGAGGTGCATTGATCGACATCGGCGCGAAAACCGCAGCATATATTCCCATCCAGGAGATGTCCATTAACCGTGTGGATACTCCCGATGAGGTTCTTCAATCTGACGAAACCCGTGAGTTTTTCATTCTCACCGATGAGAACGAAGATGGTCAGCTTACCCTCTCCATCCGCCGCATTGAATACATGAGAGCGTGGGAACGTGTCCGTCAACTCCAAGCAGAAGATGCGACGGTTCGCTCTTTGGTGTTTGCCACCAACCGTGGTGGTGCTTTGGTGCGTATTGAAGGGTTGCGCGGTTTTATTCCCGGTTCTCACATCAGCACTCGCCAAGCGAAAGAAGATCTCGTCGGCCAGGAACTGCCCCTCAAATTCCTCGAAGTCGATGAAGACCGCAATCGCCTCGTCCTCAGCCACCGTCGGGCACTGGTTGAACGGAAGATGAATGGCCTGGAAGTCGGCGAAGTCGTTGTGGGTTCTGTCCGTGGGATCAAACCCTATGGTGCGTTTATTGATATCGGTGGTGTCAGCGGCCTGCTCCACATTTCTGAAATCTCCCACGACCACATTGATACGCCCCACAGCGTCTTCCAGGTGAACGACGAACTGAAGGTGATGATCATTGATCTCGATGCGGAACGGGGTCGGATCTCCTTGTCGACGAAGCAGCTTGAACCCGAACCGGGCGATATGCTCAAGAACCGCGACCTTGTGTTTGAAAAGGCCGAGGAGATGGCAGAGAAGTACCGTGAAAAGCTCCGGGCTGAAGCGGCTGGTCTGACCGTTGAAGATCAAGTGGACGAGAGTGAAGATCTCGATACTGATGATGAATACATGAGTGCAACAGAGTAGGGTGAAGGAGTTGCGGAAACCAAGTATTTTCCTTTGGGTTCCACAAGCTTTTTCTATAAACTGCACAATTGATTGCAAATTTTAATGATGAAGGGAGGTACTGCGAAGGCCTCTCTTTTTTATCGAAACTTTCGCCTGGGGTTAGCGAGAGACAATTCCTGACCATTGCACGTTTTTTTGGTTACTGCGGCGATAGGAAAAGAAATGTTCGGGCTGTTGGTAGGTGCAGTGGGGGGCGATCGCCATTTGCTCAAGATCTAGACCCAACTGCTCAAGCTGTAATTGATTGACGCGACGAACATCAAGGCGCACTTTTTCATGTTCATCATCGGGCAGGATCGGCGAATCCAGGAGATTTTCCAGGGCGAGGAGCATCCCATCGAGATCATCTGCAAGATCCTGCAAGCCTAAACTGACTCCCATCTCGACGGCAACATCGGTGGAGACTTGGTAAACTTCGCCACTGATAGCCGGGCCAAGGGCAACTAGCAAATCTTTTATTTCAGAACCCGCATCGAGAAACTTTTGAATCGCTTCGGGGATAATTCGTTTTGCTGTGCCACGCCAGCCGGCATGGATGGCTGCCACTTGTCCGGTGCGGCGATCGCCAATGAGTGCTGGCGTACAATCTGCTGTGGCGACAAAAACAGCCTGTTGGGAAGCCGTTGAAACAATCCCATCCGCTGGCGAAAAATGCTCCCCTTCCCAATTAATTTCGTGGGGCGTGAGGACGGTATTCCCATGAACCTGTTTGACACGGTAGGCCGGGATTTCCGGATGGAAAATTCTCACAAGATTTTCTGGCAGTTCCGGCGCAAAAGCTTGGGTGAAAAAGCCATGGTGCCAAGGCTCTAACAGCTCACAGGTTAAATAGGGCCGCCCTTCCCATTCTTGCCAATGCCATTGATCTGCGGCGGTGACTGCGCCCATTGCCGTTTCTCCAGTGATAATTTTTGATTTAGATTCACTTTAATAATCTAAATGGTAATAAAAAATAAAATACTTTTTCAGGGCGCAAAGTTTTCTTGGGTCGGGCCGCAATTTCCGAAAAGCTGCTATTTTAATGGAGGCAAAACGCGAGTTAGATAGGAACGGGACAACCGATGGCGTACCAACGTGTTCTTTTAAAGCTGAGTGGTGAGGCTCTGATGGGGGATCTCGGTTACGGGATTGACCCGCAAATCGTATCAGACATCGCCAAAGAAATTGCGGAAGTTGTCTCCAGCGGTGTGCAAATTGTGATCGTGGTTGGCGGTGGCAATATTTTCCGTGGGGTACAGGCTTCGGCTAAAGGGATGGATCGGGCCACGGCGGATTATATTGGCATGATCGCGACGGTGATGAATGCGATGACCCTCCAGGATGCCCTCGAACAAATCGATATTCCGACCCGAGTCCAAACGGCGATCGCCATGCAAGAGGTCGCAGAACCCTATATCCGGCGACGGGCTATCCGGCATTTAGAAAAAGGCCGGGTAGTAATTTTTGGCGCAGGCTCCGGGAATCCATTCTTTACCACCGATACCACCGCTGCCCTGAGGGCCGCCGAAATTGACGCTGAAGTGATCTTCAAAGCCACCAAAGTTGATGGGGTTTACGATAGCGATCCAGCGAAAAATCCCGCAGCAAAACGCTATGAAAGCTTGACCTATGCCCACGTTCTCGCCAATGATTTAAGGGTAATGGATGGGACGGCGATCGCCCTTTGCAAAGAAAACGACATCCCGATTATGGTGTTTAATCTATTTGAGAAAGGCAACATTGTCCGTGCCGTTAAAGGTGAACCAGTTGGAACAATCGTGGGAGGTTCCTGTGCAGTTAAGTGAACTTAGAGAAAATATGCAAAAGACCATTGAGGCAACCCAGCGGTCTTTTAATACCCTCCGGACAGGGAGAGCCAGTGCCTCCCTCCTCGACCGGATTACGGTGGAATATTACGGTGCAGAAACTCCCCTAAAATCGTTGGCGAGTATTTCGACACCCGACTCCAGCACTATCATGATCCAACCCTTTGATCGGGGTAGTTTGAGTGATGTGGAGCGGGCCATTTCCATGTCTGATTTGGGTCTGACCCCCAACAATGATGGGACAAATATCCGCTTAAATATTCCGCCGTTAACGAAGGAGCGCCGTCAAGAATTGGTCAAAACGGCTGGAAAATTAGCTGAAGAAGGAAAAGTTGCCCTCCGCAATATTCGCCGTGATGCCATTGATGATGTGCGCAAACAGGAGAAAAATAGCGACATTTCCGAGGATGAATCCCGTAGCTTACAGGACGATATCCAGAAGGTGACGGACGAGTTTACGACAAAAATCGATGACCTGCTCAAGATCAAAGAAAAAGACATTATGACGGTCTAGGGTATCGGGGTTTACCGTGGTAAACCCCGACATTTTTATATATTCGCAATCAATGGGTTTTTGTGATGGGTAATGTTTTAACGTCTGATTTAACTCAAATCGATAGCCTTGAATTGGCACAGGCACTGGCGGCAAAGTTGGCGATCGCCCCTAATGATTGGCACAGATTAAAAGGCAACCGTAAAGTCCAAGCCCAACAACATTTATCTGCGGCTCTGGTTTTTTTGTTGAATGACAATCCCGCCGCCGCCCTGCAACATCTAGAACAGGCCCAAGGATGGTTAGACCGGACAATCTCCGCGCCCCCTTGTCCCGACCATGGTCGTAAAACCGCGTCCTAAAATTCTGGCATATCGCCGTTTTGTTCCCGTTCGATGAAACTCTGCACCTTGTGGCGATAATCCCGCAAGGATTCTTCGACCCATTCCCGGCTTTCACTGTTGACGTAAATATGTACTAATGGTTCCCCAGCGTCGGGCAGCACCAGCACCCAGTTATCCGAAACCGGATCAATAATTTTGACGCCATCGATCAACACCAGGCGATCGCTCTCATGGATTTCGACTAAGTGCCGCATTAAAGCTCCCTTCACTCGCCAGGGACAGCGCATCGTGTAAGACTTGTGGAAAACGATTGGTAATTCTGCCCGAATTTGACCGAGCGATCGCTCTTGGATGGTCAACATCTCAATTAATTTGGCAATTGTGAACATCGCATCAAAGCCAGGGTGCAGCTCCGGAAAAATAAAACCCATGTCTCCGCTTCCCCCCAACACCACATGGGGATTATTCCGGCAGGCTTCCATGAGGGCTGTGGGGTTGGCCTTGGTGCGGATCACATGGCCATCATGGCGGCGGGCAATTTGTTCTACAGCACTCGACGCATAGATGGGCACCACGACGGAACTGCGTGGACTGGCCGTGAAGAGAATGCTCGTCAGCAAGGCCGTGAGGCGTTCCCCATAGATAGATAGTCCCGATTCATCGACGAGGGTGAGTTGTTCTCCGTTGGCGGCAACCTGTACTCCCATGCTGGCGCGTAGGGCTTCTACCACATGACCCAACTGCAACAGTAGGGATTCTTTCTCTTGGCCCACGGGGGAATTTTGCTTGAGGCTAGCGTTTAGGACAACGGCATCACAGCTAAATTTATTCAAAATAGTCGGCAAAACAGCACCAGAAACAGCATAAGCGTAGTCAATGACCACCTTCGAGCCGCTATTCATCAAGGCACCAATATTGAGGTGATCTTCAAAGCGCTGACTATATTGCTCAATAATTTGCGCCGGACAGGACATTTCGCCAATTTCGGCGATCGCCACCCGTCTTAAATCCTCTTTAAAATAAACCCCCTCGATTTTCTTTTCCTTCGCCTTAGAAATATTGATTCCTTGGCTGTCGAGAAATTCAATTAGCAGATGATCCGACCGTTCCGGGTGGAGCCGCACATGAATTCCCCCTTCCACATCTAAAATATTCGCCATGGTCCGGGCGATGGGAATCGCTGTGGCCTGGAGATTTTGCACGCCAATGCCCGCCGACATTAACCCCGCAATCAAGGAACGACTCACCATCCGCGAGACACTGCGCTGATCCCGTGAAACTAGCACCATCGAGCCAATTTTTAAGGTCGAACCGTAGGCCGCCCCCAGCTTGACGGCAAATTCGGGGGTGATATCAATATTGGCGAGGCCAGAAACCCCCCGCTGACCAAACAGATTCCGCTGGGCCGTGCTGCCCCAGATGAGGTTGATATTCACAATTGCCCCCGCCTCAATCCGTTTATTGGGCCAGATCCGCACGCCAGTACCAATGTGGGCTTCTTCTTCCACGGTGGATAATGCCCCC
>NZ_CAWNNO010000012.1:0-43990 GCF_963876085.1 Synechococcus sp. BDU 130192
TGAAACGATGAGCAAAACCCCCCTAACTTTTCGGCCTAATTTCTTACCCTTTTCGTTGCAGTTGGATCGACGGGTGCCCTTGGCGATCGCCTTTTTATTCATAAGTACCCTCGCGGCGATGATCATCAGCTTGGGGGTGGGGGAATTTTTTATTCCGCCCCTTGAAATTCTCCAAACATTACTGAGTTTCAACGGCGATAGTGACGCCAGCTTTGTGCTGCTGACCCTGCGTTTGCCCCGAATTTTGGTGGCTTGGTTGGTGGGGGTGGGATTGGCGATCGCCGGGACAATTATCCAGAGCTTAACCCGCAATCCCTTAGCGGAACCGGGCATTATCGGCATCAATAGCGGTGCAGCCTTGGCAGCGGTGAGTTTAATTGTGATCTTTCCGGGTGTGTCTGTGGCGGTATTACCCTTAGCGGCCTTTGGGGGGGCTTTGGCGGTGACGGTGTTGATTTATCTGATCGCTTGGCAGGGGGGCAGTTCACCCTTGCGCCTCATTTTGGTGGGCATTGGTTTTAATTTGATTGCGGCGGCCCTGACCAATTTACTCGTCACCTTCGGCAACATCAATCAAGTTTCTCAGGCGTTGGTGTGGCTGGCGGGCAGTGTCTATGGGCGCAGTTGGGAGCAGGCGATCGCCCTCGTGCCGTGGATCGTGATCGGCAGTAGTGTGGCTTGGTTCATGAGTAAAGAATTAAACAGCTTTCATCTCGGTGATGACCTCGCCCAAGGTTTAGGGGTTTCCATCGAGGTGCGACGGGGATTATTAATCTTGGTCAGTACGGCCTTGGCCGGGGCATCGGTGGCAACGGCGGGGGCCATTGGGTTTGTCGGCTTAGTTGCACCCCACATTGCGCGCCAGTGGGTCGGCAATGTTCACCAAGGATTGTTGCCGACTGCGGCTTTGATGGGCGGCTGCTTGGTGGTGGTGGCGGACTTGATTGGTCGCGTTTTATTTGCGCCCTTGGAATTGCCCTGTGGCATTATTACCGCGATCCTTGGTGCCCCCTATTTTCTCTATTTATTGATCAAACAACGTTAAACCATGAGCCAACTGAGCGCGAAGCAACTCACCTTAAATTACGGCAAGAAGACAATTGTCGAGCAGTTTAATCTGGCGATTCCTGCTGAAAAAATTACGATTTTAGTAGGGGCGAATGGCTCAGGAAAATCAACGCTGTTGCGGGGGCTGGCGCGACTGCTCCCCCCAAAACAGGGCAATATTTATCTCGATGGCAAGGCGATTCAAAAGTATTCTAATCAGGCGATCGCCAAACGGCTGGGCATTCTCCCCCAAAATCCCACGGCCCCGGAAGGGCTAACGGTGCGCGATCTCGTTGCCCAGGGCCGCTACCCTCACCAAACTTGGTGGCAGCAGTGGTCAAAGGAAGATGAATATTACGTCGAAAAAGCGTTGCAAATTACAGGGATGCAGGAATTTGCAGATCGGGATTTGGATACTCTGTCGGGTGGTCAACGGCAGCGGGCTTGGATTGCGATCGCCTTGGCGCAAAACACTGACATTTTATTACTGGATGAACCGACAACTTTCTTAGATTTGGCCCACCAAATTGAAGTTTTAGATCTGCTGTTTCATCTCAACCGCACGGAGGGTAAAACCATTGTGATGGTGCTCCATGAGTTAAATCTGGCCTGCCGTTATGCGGATCACCTCGTCACGATTAAAAACGGCAAACTCTACAGCCAGGGCCACCCCAGCGAGGTGATGACCCAAACCATGGTGGCGGATGTGTTTCGGTTGCAGGCGGAAATTATCCCCGACCCGATCACCCACACGCCGATGTGTATTCCGATTTCCCAAGGCGATCGCCAACTTTCTCAGCGATAATCATAATAAAAGGGAAAGGATAATGATCTTGACAAGGGACTTTGAAGAAACGCTTAATGCACGAGTGCAACGAGACCCAGAATTTGCAGCGACTCTTTTGGATGAAGCAATTGCTCTTTTTCTCAGCGGCGAGCCAGAAACTTCAAGATTAATCTTGCGAGATCTCGTGAATGCGACGATTGGTTTTGAGGAATTGGCGATCGCCACAGCTAAGCTAAATAAAGGTCTTTGGTAAATGACCGTTTTTTCAAAGATCGCTTTTTTAAATCTTAATTAAAGGAAAAAAATATTGATATTTAAACCATCTAATAATATCACAAGCTGAATCAAGAACGCTTAATATAGTTATTAGTTGACTAACATACAAAAGCATGATTTCTAAATCTCAGGCTGTTCTCAATCACTTTGCGTCACGGTCACTGCGCGACACAGCGGACAAAGACTACATAGCTTCTCGCGCAGCATACCGAATGCAACTAGATCAGCAATTTCTCTGGCTTGGTCTCCAAAGTATTGAAAAATATTTTAAGGCGATTCTTCTCTTCAATGGTCAGAGTGCCAAGACTGGTCATGACTTAAATAAGGCGCTTAATCGTATTAATAAAATGGAAGATTTTAAGATTTCACTTCCAGAAGATAGTCTAGAATTTATCGATTATATAAATAATTATGGCCCTAATCGTTATCTTGATTATCCTAGTTACATTCCCTTAGAATCACTTTTGATGCTGGATAAGACCATATGGTATGTTCGTCGATATTGCTATTACATGCGTGGAATATCTAATGAGATTGAAGTCAATCAACTCAATTTAGAGTTAAATAGAGTTGAAAGCAAGTACTTTAAAGATCGGCCTAACAAACTTATCATTAATGACGGTTTTCTTGAAAAATCCATTAAAAATAAGCTTCCTTCTCGAAAAGCTTTGATTTGGAAAAACTTTTATTTTGGTCAATATCATAAAAAGACTATTCGCAACTCTTTTTGGCGAGAATCTTTTACTAATCCAACTCCATTTATTCATGATGATTACTATAAGATATTAAAAGAATATGTTCAATTTCCGCCTCCGGTTCATGAACATTTTAGTGAATAAGTGTAGGTAGTATTTTAAAGAATGACTAAACTGCGCTGTTTCAGTTGTTTGAGGAGATTTAGAGAGCGTGTTTTGACCCGTTCCGAACCCTGCTGTTGGTTAAAATCACCATTGTGTCGGTGGGCGATCGCCATCTAGCGAAGTATCAATTAGACTGTTGGGATAATTCACCAAAAACATCTGGGTATAATTTCGGCATTATTTCATCTAAAAATGCAGTCAATGCCCGTGTACCAGTGGTAAGTCCGCCAACATTAACATCTTCTAATTCATAAACTTGTTCATTCTTAACAGCCTTTAATTCTTTCCAAAAAGCATCCTGTTGCAACTGTTCTAAGCGGTTCGGGTTTGCTGAAGGAGTCAAAATAAAAATCACATCCGGATCGAGGGTTAAAATTTCCTCCTGAGAAAGCATAACCCAGTTGAGAGCACTAGGAATCTGGCCTGATAACCGCCAAGGATAGTTAGCAACCTGAGCCAGTATTGATCCCACTAAAGATTGATCCGTTGCAACATAAAAATTTCCTTCAGTTCCATTTGTTAGCAATACTGTGAGATTTTTTGGAGATCGATTTTGATAATCAGCCAATTTATTCTGAAAATTTTGAATACTAACTTCAGCCTGTTCTGTTTTGCCCATTAATTTGGCGACCGCCTTTAAATTATCAATAGCATCAGTGATAGTATAGACTTCTGTAACATAAAGAGGTGCAATTTTTTCTAGAGTTTCCTGTTGCGAAGTATATTGTGCCGCATGACCAATAATTAAATCTGGTTTTATTAACAGTAATTGTTCAATGTTAGGTTCACCTCGCCCAGAAATTGGGGCGATATCCTTTGCTTCTTCACCAAAATAAACAGGACTGCTGGATAAATCATATAATCCTTCAGTAATTCCGGCAGGTCGTAAATCCAACTCAGCAAGAATATCTACACAACTGAGATGTAAGCAGATTATTTTTTCTGGTGATTTATCTAAGGTGACTTCTGTGCCCGAAGCATCTTGTAACACAATCTTTTCTCGGTCAGTCGTAATTTCACTATCTGTCGATGAATTGATATCTCTAGAGACCGTTTGACATCCTGCAACTAAAAGTAAATTTATAACGATGAGGAAAATACCAGTAAATTTCATCATAAAATTATGTAATTTAAAAAAACGGAATAAATTCAAAAATTTTATTTTTGAATAATGCGAATTTATCATAATAATCTCTTATTTTTACCAGAGTAAATACCACTTAAATTATTGAAAATTATGGATATTTTAAGTATAAATATTGTTATGAATAAGAGGACAGATAAAATCCATCCTCCATAACCAAACTAGAATTCTACTGAATAACCCAATCTGAAGGTAATACCACGAGCTGCGGCATTAAAGGTTTCATTAAAACCGCCTACAAATTGAGATTGCACAGGGATATACTGATTATTCAAAAGGTTTTGAATCCCAATCTGAAGATTTCCTTTACCTAGTTTCATGTTACTGATGTAATCCACCACAAAGTAATCTTTAATTGCCGCGGCATCAACCCCTTGCTCAAAGGCTCGATCTCGATTACCAACATATAAGAATTGCAGTCGATTACGCCAGTCGTTGGTAGTCTGATGTTCTAAATATGCTGTCAGTTTTGCTGGCTGCACATTAAAAGTACTAATGGGGAGAAAATCACCCTCACCACTGGGATCATTATCCCCTTCTGCCCAGCTAAATGTACCGCCAATTTGCCAAGCTTCACCGAGGTCTGCATCTACGGTTGCTTCTATGCCATAGTAACGCTCTGGGGCACGTACTAATTGAGAAATACCATTAACAAATGTATAGTCTTCTCCCAAATCAGAAGTGTTATAAAAGGCAGATAAAGAAGCTTGGATGTTACGCCAATCACCGCGAATTCCAATTTCATAGTTATTGACCTTTATCGGCTCAGTTAAGTCTAAGTTTTGTTCAACATTAGTAAATCTCGATGGTGGCTGACGTAAAACACCGCCAAAAGTTGGAACCGAAAAACCTTGGGCAAAGCTAGCGAAAATATTTACTGAATCTGTGACGTTATAGACACTACCAATGTTAAAAACTGTAGCATCAAAATCAAGTTCTCCTCCTTGGATAGGAACACCAAAAAACGTAGTGTAATCGTCTACTTCTAGACCAATACGTTCGTGACGAATCCCACCACTGACCAAAAATTGTTTACTCACATCCCACTGGAGTTGAGCGAATAAACCAAGTTGATTCAGGCCATATAAAGGAACAAAAGTGCGTTCATCAATTTTGCGGAGGGTTTGATCGGCATCAAAAGCGGTGCCGTCGAATACCTCAAGGGGGGCTTCGTTGTTTTCTCGGACATAATCTAAGCCCCACAGAAGGTTTACGTCTGAACCACCGAGGGCAATGGGGGTATTTACTTGCAATCTGCCGCCCCATTTATCTCCTTTGGCTCTCTGGCGCACAATGGCATCAAAAAAGCCGCCACGAAAATCACCAGCACCAACGATTGAGGTGTAGTCACGGTAGTAAGCTTGTGCTTGCACTTGACTTCCGAATACGTTTTCGTGGTTGTAGTCGAGATTTAAGAGTAAATTTTGATCCCCTGCTAAGTCCGTGCCTTCGACATTGTAGTTAACGGCTAAAGCACGCGCTTTTTGAAGGCCAGGGATGCTATTAACAATTGGGTCAGAAATAAAGTTTCTCTCTTGATCGGCATCATAAAAATCAAAGGTCAATTGCAAACGTTGATTTTCGTCAAGATCAACCCCTGCTTTAGCTAAGACACTGTAAGCTTTTGCATCGATCAGACCGCCACCACTAGTTTCGGGAATGCGATCGCCTTCGGCATCAAAGAAGGCACCATTATCTTCGCGTCGCAAGGATAAAACATAATCGAATACATCATCTTTACCAGAAACGCCCAGGCCCAAAGTATTACCAAAACTGTCATTTAGATGAGAAAGGGATAGCTCCGTGCCCACTTCTGCCGTCACTGTCACCGGACGATCATCAGGACGACGCGTAATGATATTAATCACGCCACCTGTTGCTTGAGCGCCGTAAATCGCCGTTGGGCCTCGTACAATTTCAACTCGTTCGACGGTATCTGGATCAATGGTGCGCAGTTCTCGATCTAACCCATAGTTAGACGTTAAAGGAACGCCATCGACTAAGATAACCGCCCGCCGTCCTCGTAGGGTTTGTAGTAAAGCACGGGGGCCACTTTCACTGGGGGGAGCTCCTAAACCAGGCACTAATTTGCCGAGAATTTCAGGTAAATTCCGGGTCAAATTCGCCTGGGTTTCGATGGTCTCGCGGTCAATTACGGTCACAGAACGCGGTACATCGTCGGTTGTTTCTGCGGTACGGGTCGCGGTTACGACCAGTTCAAGGGTTTCAAAATCATCTAAATCTGATATTGACTCCGCAACCGTAAGTCCAGGGAGTACCCCTAGTGTTAAACCTGTAGGACTAGAGAGTAACTCCACATTCGGCGTATTTTGATCGCCTCTAATCACCAACTGAACTGTATTTTCTCCCTGTTGGGTCATGACCACATCGATAATGCCAGTAAAAGGGGCGATCGCCGTAAATTTATCCCCTGTTTCTAGCTGTAACCTTGCATTAGGAATTTCCACAATCAGGCGATCGCCCTCAACCAAAAAAGTAGGCTGAATCCCCTCTGCCGTCGTCTCCAGAAAAATTTCTAATTGCGTCGCTGTCGGGACTACTTGAATCTCCGTAATTGACACCAACGTGTTCTCTTGCTCAGTTATATTTTGCGAAAGAGTTTCTATTGAAAGATCTGCCGCAAGACCCGGGGTTGCCCCAAGTAAAGACACAAGAGCGAAGCTTAATGCTTGACCTTCAAGACTTTGCCACTGATATTTCATAAATCTCACACCTTAATCGTCACTAAAAACTACAATGCTATCCCAGTGACATCACACTCTTATAGCTAAGTTTTTTCAATTATTTGTGAGCAGAGTTTACGTTTTTTCTCAGGGCATGTCTATCCATTTTGGGGCAACTTTTATCCGAAAATGATCAATGTCTAGCTCCTTGATCGAGCATAAATGCTCGGGTTCATCCCAAACTTGCGTTTAAAGGCAGCCGCGAAGTGACTTAGGTGTGAGTAACCGACTAAACTAGCCACCTCTGCAACACTCATCCGGCCTTCTGCTAACAGTTCGCGGGCTCGATCCATACGATAACTATGGAGATATTGAAAAGTGGTTTTGCCAAAACAAGTTCGAAATCCTTGCTTTAACTTACGCTCACCTAGGCCTACCTGTCGAGCTAAATCTAATAGCGACGGAGGATTATCTAAATGACTAATCAAAATATCTTTAGCATGGTGGATGGCCTCTATTTCTGGGGGCCGTAAATGTATAGTGCGTTTTCTGCCTGTTTCTAATACGTTTAACTGATTAAACTGCAACGTGATCAGTTCGAGGGCCTTACTCTCCAAAAAAATCTGTTTCATTACTCCCTGGTAAGGACAATTGAGAATTTGCTTGAGATTTAACTGTATTCCAGGGGTTAAATTTCCCATACAATGATGGAAAACAGCTTGATTTTGCTTTTCAATAAAAGAACGAATTTTTTGGGGAAATTCCTCTGGTTGATGTGAGCATAAAGTCCGAAAAAAATCTGGCTGGATACGAATTCTTACGCTTAGAAGTTTTTCCCCTGCCAATTTTTCTTCAACCTCATCTGAACCAGCTACCGCAAATAAATAACTCTTCCCCGCCACTTCGTAATAATGATCTTTTTTGATTCGCTGTGTGAGCACCCTGGTTTTTCCTGCTAATTGAAAAGCAAGAGTTAGTGGATAGCTATCGGGATGTTCTATCGCCAAACCCCAATCGCAGTCGCTTTTATTTTCACCAATATCGAGGGTTAATCCAGAACGAAGCTGCCAACTTTGGAACTTTTTTTCGCCAAAAGGATGTTGCCATGTCATTGCATAGCTCCAATCGTTTTCTGTGAATTGAATTTTTCCTTGAGCAAAACTCGTTTCCCAGAGTTGTTCATATTCTGTTGTTGTGAGAATAATCGTCATTGAATTAACATTCGACTAATTTGATACATTCATCTTCAAAAAAGAAAAAATAATTTGCACTGGACAATTTGTTTATTTTTTTGCATAAAATTACTAGAGATTTTAGATCAAAAAAACTAATTTAAAGGGCTTGCGGCGATCGCTAACTATACAATCTTCTAAATTGACTGTAGCGACACACGAATCGCATCATATTGCTCTGGGTCATACTGCCAACGTTGTAAAAAATCTTGGTAATCCCCTGAGCCAGCTTCGAGGGTTTGCAGCAAACGTAATCGCTCATTTTTAAAAACGACTAAATCGCGCTGTTCCAGTTGTTTGAGGAGATTCAAAGAGCGTGTTTTGACCCGTTCCGAACCCTGCTGTTGGTTAAAATCACCATTGCATCGGTGGGCGATCGCCATGGCCGTAGACATCGCCACATTTTTCACCAAAATCTCGTAGATGTGTTCAGCAGTCTGGGTAAACCCGTCCAAGAAAATCCCTGGGGGTTGATCTGCGAGGGGGCTATTGCCCGTTAAATAACTCACAAAAAAGCCCCGCACCCCATCCCGGTGACTCAACAACGCCTGCATCTGCGCCAGAATTTCCGCATCCGTTAATTTTTGGGATTCAACCTGTTCGAGCCAGGTTTGGGTAAAGGCGATCGCCTCCGGGAAAGAAAGGGCGTTGAGATCTGTGACATTTAAAGCAGTCATGGGATAAATTTGTCCAAAATTGTGGAATTTTTACAAGACGAACAAGGCCGAGTAGGGGCAGTGCCTAGGTGATACTTTGGAGCTTTTCGCAGGTGCTTTGAATTGCCTCAAGGCCCCCCGGATTCACCAAGCCATAATAATCAAAAGTATAGATGCGATCATTTTTCACTGCTGCTAAGTCCTGCCAAAAGGGAGCCGATTTGAGCTGATTGATCGAATCGTCCCCGACATCCACCATGATTAACATTTCAGGGTTAGCGGCCAAGACTTTTTCGGGGGAAAGGGTGACATAACCCTGCTGGGGACTATCACCCTGGAGATCGGCGACGAGATTATTTAACTGAAACCGTTGCAAAAGATCTCCGGCCCAACTCTCCTTATTAGGAGCAAGCATCGGCTGATTACTGACTAAAACCAGAGTCGGATCGTCTGGAGAAGCACCTTGGGGCACGCATTGAGCGTAGCTTTCGAGGAGTGGCGTTGGGTCAGTTTGGGTTTTTTCGGCGAGGGTTTGGGTTAATGCTTCGAGCGATCGCCAATCGGGGACAGCAGTGGCGAGGGTTTGAATGCCCAACTCCTCCAATCTTGCCAATACTTGATCATGGAATCCCGTTGCACCAACGACTAAATCCGGTTTCAAGGCAACAATTTTTTCAAGGCTGGGGGGCGTTTGCCCTTCGCTGACCGTGGGCAGTCCCGCAAAGGTGGGGTTGTTTGCCAATAAACGGCTTCCCGGAATTCCCACTAATTTTTCTGCATCGAGACGGGCAATAATATCCGCTGACAGGGAAGTGAGGGCGACAATTTTGGTGATCGTTTCCGGTTCGGTGGTTGCTGCATTGCTAATCTCCGGGGCAGTTGGGGCGATATCCGCAACATTCGACGGACTTTGGCTGCAACCGACCATTAACAGCAACAAGGACAGGCTTAGGCAACGTTTAAAATAGGGCATTTGCATCGTAATTCAATTAGGAGAACTAAAAAAACCGTGGGGTGTGAGGCGGCGAAAGAAAGGAATTATTTTGAAACGGTAGAAACAGCAACCGGTTGCAGGAGACTAATTAACTGCCCCTGGGGACTCCGCACTGCGGCCACTTTGCCAAAGGAAGGTTCCCGCACACGACCTTCGAGGCTGCCACCGAGGGCTTCGAGTTGGGCGATCGCCCCATATACATCCTCTACACAAAAACTGAGAATGGGAGTGTTGCCTGTGTTTGGCGGTTCCGCAACACTGTGAAAAGCAATGGTGGTGCCATTGGCTTCTACTTCTCCCCAGGTGGGACTTTGGGCCTTGATCGGTAGCCCTAACCCCCGATGGAAAAAGTCAATAGCAGCGGCCACATCTTCAACCATCAACATGACGTGACGAAATTGAGCAGTAATCACTTCAGACATGGATTGTCTCCAATAGGTAAACAACAAAATTGAGTAAAAACAACGAAACAAAGAGCGAACGATACAGCAAAAACATAGCGATTGATCCCTGGAAAATTAGGGTGAAACCAAGCTTAGAATTGCCACGTCAACCCAGCCCGCAGACTAATTCCCGGTTGGGCATAGCGGGCAATATCAACGGGTTCTGGCGAATTCAAGAGGGGCCGGACGTCGGAATAGAGGAAATATTGGTTGTTAAATAGGTTAAAAATCCCCGCATTCAACTTGAGATTGGGATTGATGTTGTAATAGCCCAACAGATCCACCACGGCATAGCCCTCTGGACTGTAGGAACCCGCCGGGCGATCGCCCCGGAGTCTTGGTTCACCGACCAAGGTGGCAATGAGATCTGTACCCCACCGATCTTCCTTCGCTCGATAACGTAGTCCCAATACCGCTTTGAGGGGTTCTACGCTTTCAAGGGGTTCATCATCTTCTAGGTCATCCCCCACCGTGAGGCCCAAACTACCGATCAGACTAAACCCATGGGGTTGCTCGCTAAAGCGATATTCCCCGGCCAGTTCGACACCGTAGGTGCGGGCAGCACCGACATTTTGGGATTGGAACAAATTCACCAAATTGCCGTTGATGAGTGTTGTACCTGCATTGGCAAAGGTTTCAATAAAATTTTCGTAATAGCTATAGAAACCCGTCACACTAAAATTCCCCCGGGGAAAATCACCACGAATTCCTAATTCAAAGGTGTCGCTGGTTTCCGGTTTGAGATTCGGATTTGATAGGGTTTTATAGCGGAAGAAAGGACTGGTTAAATTTGTAAAACCGGCATTGATTTCACTGTACAAAGGTGATCGGAAGCCCCGGGCGTAACGACCAACTAGGGCAATTTCTGGGGAAGTTTGCCAAACAAACCCTAGGTTAGGGGAAAGGGCAGAATCACTAAAGTCAGCAGCTTCGGCATCGGGACTGTTGCGTTGGTAAAGCTCGTCAATAGTAGTATCGAGGCGATAGGTGTCATAGCGCAGACCAGGCAAGAGAGTAAAGGTATCCGAAAGGGCCATTTCATTTTGCAGATAGACGCCAAAGCGAGTCGTTTCCGAATCGGGGAAATCTTTTACCGGGAAATTATCGCTACCTACTTGGTTGGTCGTGGAGGTGACATTGCCAGTGCTATCAAAGCGAGTTTCTAGGCCGTCTCTAGTGCGCTCGTTATTTGTTTTGGATAAATCGAAGCCATAGGTCAAACGGTTATCAATCTTGCCCCAACGGAAATTACTTTGGAGCTGTACTTCACCGCCAAACAGTTCATCGGTAAAGGTATTGCTAAGATTACGGAAACGTCGTTCTGTCCCGGCAAAATTTAAAAAGTCCTGGGTGCGCAATTCATCAACACCAGCATTTTGGTAATAAACTTGCGCCTTGGCATTATCAATAAAACCCTCTCCGTCGGGGTTGTCGTAGAGATAGGCAAGGCTGTATCGTTCGCGGTAGGAATCTGCTTCGAGAGTTTCGTTTTGACCTTGGAACCCCCGGGGGCCTTGGAGCAGGGCCGCAGTAATCGGGGCAACTTGGAATTCATTGGTGCTGCGGAAAATTTCTGTAGTGAAGGCCAGGGTAGAATTTTCACTGAGCTTGAAATTTAATTTCCCAAGGAAATTATCGCGATCGCCATAGCGGTCATCGACAAATTCATTTCCTTCGGGGAGGCGGGCCTCAAATCCACTGCGTCCGGTATAGCCAATTAATGCTTCGAGGGAATCGGCTCGGAAGGCGGTCACTGCGCCATAATTGAGGCTTTTGTCGGTGGTTTCAAAGCCGGTGGAGATGCGAGTAAAGTTATTTTTATCGGTTAAAGAGAGTAAATCATTAGGTTCAATGGTTTGGAAACTAACTACCCCACCGAGGGCATCACTACCATAGAGGGCAGAGGCCGGGCCGCGAATGATTTCGACCCGTTGCAAGCTATCGAGATCCACATAATCTCGTCCCAGGGCCGGAGTGCCAAAGGTAAATTGAGTTGGGATGCGAATACCGTCATTGAGAATCAGCACCCGATTGCCGCCAAGGCCGCGAATATTGATATCTTGCAGGCCATAGCGTCGGTCATTTCCCACAGAAACATTGGGTTCGTAGCGGACAAGATCCCGCAAATCTTGGACGAGATTATTGTCAATTTCTTCGGCATCAATAACACTGATCGAGCCGGGGGTACGACTCACCAGGCGTGGCGATCGCGTACCCAATACCGTAATTTCGAGTTCTTCGACGGGCATCGCATCTAGATCCAATGGCATTTCCGTCAAATCTGCCATATCGTCATTGGTCGCAACGGTGGCCATGGTTTCGAGGGAGACAGCGGTTGTGGGTAATTCCCCTTGACCCTGGACAATAATTTCTAGGCGATCACCTCCCTGTTGTTCGACTGTAATGGCGGCAATATCGGCGGTTGGTGCGGTAAATTGCCAAGTTTGACCATCGGGTAAAGCGAGGATAGCGGGTTCGATGGTTGCGACCAGATCTGTCCCCCGCTGAATAAAGGGCTGACCGGGCAAGGTTAAGGGCTGCCCCGCCACCGTTTCGAGAATGATATTGACACGATTGGGCCGGGTGTCGAGGCGAATTCCAGTGATGGTAGCTGGTTGGGCTTGGGCCAACTGGTTCGTTTCCGGATTTGTTTGGGCGATCGCCTTGTCCGGGGACATCCAAAACATCAACGGCACCAAGCCACACAACGCCAAGCTATAACGCAGAGAAGAACGTTCCATGAATAAATAAATTAATGAGTATAAATAGATGTAATTAGAACAAATAGAGCACGATCTGATGTAGGGAAAGACCAAACTTGAGAGAGAGTAGTGGTGTCTGTAATTAAACCGAGGCTGGCCCTAAAACGCAGACTTGTAACCCTACGGGGGTCGGCATTGTCACCGCTTCTACCCCAAAGCCAAACCGCAGATTTTCCGGGGTAATCACCGCAGCGGGTGTCCCTAGGGCAAAGAGTTTGCCGTCCTTAATCATGGCCAGGCGATCGCTGTAACGGGTCGCCAAATTGAGCTCATGGAGAACGGTGACAATGGTCAAATTTTGCTGGCGGTTTAACTGCTTGAGCAGCTCCAACAGTTCCAGTTGATAATGGATATCTAAAAAAGTCGTGGGTTCATCCAAGATGAGAATCTTTGGCTTTTGGGCGAGGGCTAGAGCCAGAAAAGCCCGTTGACGTTCCCCGCCAGACAGTTGCGCCACAGGGCGATCCGCAAAAGGTAACAGTTGAGTTTGGGCCAAGGCTTGATGAATTTGGGCCTGATCCGCCTCGCTGTATTCCCACTGCCACCAGCGCTGGTGGGGGGCTCTCCCTAAACCGACCAATTGCCGCACCGTTAAGCCCATCGGAATTCGGGATTGTTGGGGCAAAATCGCCAGACTGCGGGCAATTTCCTGGGGCGATCGCCGCTGAATTGCTTTGCCATCTAAGCGCACTACCCCCCGTTGGGGTTTGAGAATGCGACTGAGAAGTCGGAGTAGGGTAGATTTTCCCGATCCATTGCCCCCCACAATAGTCAGCCATTCCCCTGGATGAACTGTTAAATTGACATCCTGAACAACCGACCTTTTGGTATAGCCCCCAAACAGATGCTCTCCTTCGAGCAAAGATGACCATGAAGATTCTGGCGGTTGTACCTGTAATGCCTGTGATAATGTCATGCCTGAGCCTCCCGACCCCGCCGATAAAGCAACGCAATAAATAAGGGTGATCCCAATAGGGCTGTGACGGCTCCCACGGGTAATTCCACCGCCCCAGAGCGAGACAGCAGATCCGCCAAGGTGAGAACCCATGCCCCAGCCAGGGCCGAGAGGGGCAAAATCCAGCGGTAGTCTGCTCCTACTAAGAGCCGTACCCCATGGGGCACCACCAAACCCACAAAACCAATAAGGCCAGAAATACTCACTGCACTAGCCGCCAATAAGCTGGCAATGCCGCCAATCAGTAACCGCGATCGCCCTAGGGAAACCCCCAGACCCACCGCCGCATCATCACCGAGGTTCAGCAAATTTAAAGACCGTCCCAATAGACAGCCGACAATCAAAGCCACGCTCAGATAGGGCGCAACTAGGCTCAAATCCTGCCAACCACGACCATTGAGGCTACCGATTAGCCAATTGAGGGCCGCCTGGATGCGACTATCATCCGCCAAAAGAATGAGGGTGGTTTGCACTGCTCCAAACAGAGAACTTACCGCCACCCCCGCCAGTACCAGACGTTCCACCGACAGACCGCCGCCCACATAGCCGAGGCCATAGACTACCGCTGCGGTGACCAAAGCCCCCAGCCAAGCCCCCAGGGGAATCCAAATCGCCAGGACATTGAGGGTAATAAAGGCGATCGCCACTAAACCAGCCCCCGCCGAAATACCGAGGATAAACGGATCGGCGAGACTATTGCGGAGTAACCCTTGGAGGAGCGCACCGGATAACCCCAAAGCAGCCCCCACTACCAAGGCCACCACAATACGAGGTAACCGCAAGTCCCAAATAATCGTTTGAAACATCGGGTCTCCCTGATGTCGCAACGCTTGCCAAACTTGATCTGGCCCCATGGAGACGGCCCCCTGACACAAGGCGACAATACTGGTGAGCACCACTAAGACAGCAAGTAGCACAGATGTCCACGCAATCCGCTGTTGAGAATAATCCTGAATTGAAAACTGAAAACACCTAAGCATCGATCTAAATAGTTGAAATTTAATAGCAAAAATTAAAGTCCACTGATAAACAGCCCAGAAATATTGACTGGGCCTAGGACGTTTTAAAACCTTAGAAAAATAACCGTCGATGACTTAACTGAAATAAAAACCCCATGGCCCATTAACCGCGATTGACTAATGTCATGGGGTTGATGACATCTCCCTGAAGTTGCAATTAATTAGCATTAACTTAGAGACTTTAGTGGATCATTCTTGTCCTGTCAAGCAAATTACTAGAAATCTTTTTCAATTAAAGCTGGATCGACATCGCTAGCTGCCCAAGTCAGGTCAGAACAAGATTTAAGGCGTTTTGCGCTGAATTCTGCTTGAGCAAGTGGACAAACCAAAACAAGCCAAAGATGTTGACTACATAACTAATTAGCTTTATATTGATAGATAAGTCAGATGTCAGCCAAAAACAATCTCAATATGTTCGCAAGAGATTTGGCTCCATCGGCTCTATTGCTCAACCTTTCGGTCGGAGATCAACAAAATGTTTAACAATGTTGGCACTGGCGATCGCCTCATTCGCCTTTTATTCGCAAGCGTCCTGGCTTACTTGGGCTTGTTTATCTACAGTGGCTCTGTCCTCGGCACTGCTTTGGTGGCCGTTGCCGCTGTGCTGACGATAAGTGCAGTGTTGGGTTCTTGTATGCTCTACGGTTTATTCAAGATCAATACCCGTCAGTAGTCTCTATTTTGTTTAGCAATTCAGCAAATTTTATTGAAGAAAGGAGCATTATTCATGGAAAATAGTTTGCCCATCGATAGCCCTTCCCTTTCCCGGCGGCAATTATTAAACTTTCTCACAGGTGCAGTGGTTGCCAGTACCATTGGCCCCGCCCTTTATCCCGTCGCAAAATTTTTTAGTCCCCCTAAAGAAGTGGGAGCAGATGGATCAATTCTTGCCAAAGATATTAATGGCAATTTAATTCCAGCAAGCCAGTTATTGGCCGAAGCACCAGGCACAAGAGCCCTAGTCGCCGGGTTAGCCGGGGAACCCACTTATCTCACAATCCAAGAGGACGGTACCCTTCATCCCTGGGGTATTGTCGATAACTGCACTCACCTGGGTTGTACCTTTCCGTGGAATGAAAATGACGACCAGTTTCAATGTCCCTGCCATGGTTCCCGCTATGATGCCGAAGGTCGTGTGGTTCGCGGCCCAGCACCCCTTCCCCTACGGCTTGCCCACATCTATTTAGAGGAAGATTATGTCCGCATTGCCCCTTGGGTAGAACTTGATCCACGTACTGGCAAAAAACCCTGGTGGGTCTAATGACTTTCGGTTTTTAAAAACTTTCCTGCGTGCAATTCAGCACAGTTAAAAGATGCTCAAAAAGTTAAATTTTGCATCTCAACTAAAACTGTGCTCTTTTTATTTCTCAAAATAATTCTACTGAATCAATCAAGTACGAATTTAAACACACATTTATTAAATAAATGTAATCCACTAACTGCATTATTGAAACTAAATTTAAAACACTAACTTTTTCTTTTTTAAAGACTCTATTAATGGAAATTTTAGCCCCTGGGAATATTATCCTAGATCTCGATTTTCTCAGCATTGAAAAGACAAAATTTTCACTGCACTTAGTCTGGAGGAAGGGGACGCACAAGCTGCAATCCCAATGCCTTTAAGCCCAGTTTCTCAAACCAAGGTATCGTTAGACCCCAATGCATTTTCGTCAGGAAAAACAGTTCAAAAAGGGTTTTGCTCCAACTCACCCACCGTCCTTCAAGGGCGACACAGCGGCGACGTTTGACCATGCCTGGCTCTCGCTGTACCGGATCGGCGATGAAGATAATGCCGCGATCGCCAAAATCACTCATGCAAATTGCGGCGAGAGTCGCCGTGACCGGAGCACCCAGATTGGAGTTAAGCTGTCGGGCAATATTGTGGGCGGCGGCCATCCCCATCGCCTCCGTCATTTGTCCCGTTTTCGGTAGACCCGTGGGAATCGGCGTGGCTTCATGGGGCGTTAGCTCAACAATCACCCCCGCCGCATACACGGAATCGAACGCTGGATGTTGATAGGTGGGCAAGACGGGAATAAACCCCTGGGGATTGGCGATCGCCGGACAGTCACGCAAAAAAGCAGGCCCCTGGAACGACGGCAAAACCATACTGTAGGCAAAGGGTAGCTGTTCTCCATCCGCCAAACAAATCATATCCGGTTTAATGGCGGTAATCTCAGCATTGGCACGGGTTGCAATATCCTGTTGCTGGAGAACCTGCTCGACCAATTCCTGCGAGTGGGCCATGCCCCCAATCCCCAAATGACCCAAATAGGGTTCTGGGGTGACCAATGTGATCGGTACCTGCTCCCGCAAACCCAACCGTCGCAGTTGCCAATCTGCCAACAACGCAAACTCATAGGCCGGGCCAAAACAACTCGCCCCCGGTGCTGCCCCCACGACCAATGGGCCTGGATTCTGGATAAATTTTTCCCAAGCTTGGTGGGCAAGCAGCGCATGGTGGGGATTACAAACCGACTGGGTAAAGCCTGTCTCTGGGCCGAGACCCGGTAAAGCATCGAGGTTTAAAGCTGCGCCCGGCGCAATCACCACATAGTCATAGTCAATTCGTTTTGCGTCTGGCCCAACCGAAACATACCTTTCCTGGGGATTAATCTGCTGCACAGCCCCCTGTACCCAATGCAGACCATGGCGACGGGCCAACGCTGGCAAGGGTAATTGCACCTGATCTAATCTTTTTAGACCAAGGGCCACCCAAGGTAAAGAGGGAATAAACGTAAAGTGGGGTGTATCAGCAATGAGGGTAACAGTGTGGTCGGTAGTCAACAGGTGCCTCAGTTCATAGGCCGTTGGCAGACCACCAATACCAGCACCGATTACAACAATATGAGCCATGCAATTTAGGAGGATGCAGTGAGTTTGGCGAGGACAAATCAGGTAGAAACTAGGTGTTTGTCCAAGCTTAATTTGCGGGGGGCAATACCCAGGGCCAAGCCAATGAGTTCAGTATGTATAGAATGGGCTACTTACCACTTACATTGTAGGCTCTCTCGCTGTCTGGTTAATGGAATTCTAAGTTTGTTAAACAGTAATGGACAGACAAAAACGACTGGACGGACGGTGCGGATTTTGTTCGCCTAAAAATTAATCTCACCAGTGCCGTAACCCACTGCAATAAGATTAATCTCTAAGTTTTTCGAGGATTTTGGTGCAGTAGACTTCCTTAGGGTCAATCAGTCAGTTTTTGTGATATAAATTTAGCGATGGTGATGGAGCTCACCGAAACCGCCTAGGATTTTTTTTAATTGCACCTCGGCTAATGGCTCCTACGCTTCCGACTTGTGGTGAAGCAGTAGGGCTGTTTTGATCTAGGCTGCACTAATTTTTTTCGCTACAAGTCACGTTGATTAACCACCCTAACGACAACGTGATCCCATGTTAGAGAGTATTATTTGGATTCTTTTGCTCGGTTTTTTTGGGGGGCAAATCGCCCAACGGCTCAGGATTCCGGCCCTGGTAGGAATGGTGCTTGTTGGCATTATTCTCGGCCCCCAGGTGGGGAATGCGATCGCCCCAGAAGTTTTAGCGATCGCCGCTGATCTGCGGACAATGGCGGTGATGGTGATCTTGATGAAAGCGGGTCTGGGCCTCGACCGGGAGAAATTAGCCCAACAGGGTAGTGTTGCCCTCCGCCTCGGTTTTTTACCTGCGACCTGTGAGGCGATCGCCATTATGTTGATTGCGGTGCAACTTTTCCAATTTGATTGGGCGACGGGGCTGTTGTTGGGATGTGTGCTGGGGGCCGAATCACCGGCGGTGATCGTCCCAGGAATGCTGCGGCTAAAGAGTCTCGGTTGGGGCGTCAAAAAAGGGATTCCCGACGCAATTTTAACGGGAAGTGCCCTGTCTGATGTGCTGTTGCTATTAGTGTTTAGTCTGCTGCTGGCCTTTCTCACCCAAACCACGGCGACAGGGGTGACATTAATCGGGGGTTTAAGTTTGAGTCCCTGGCAATTGCTGCCACTGCAAATCGTGACTCAAATTAGCCTTGGTGTTGTCCTCGGTTGGGTGACGGCGCGCCTGTTGGTTTCCCTGTTAGCGCGACAAAATTGGACAGATAATGCGGTGCAAGATGGGTTGATCGCCGCTGGTGTGGCGCTACTGTTGGTCATTGGGGCGGAATATTTACCGATTTTCTCTGGTTATCTGGCGGTGATGGGGACGGGTTTTTTCTTAATTGAGTTGGATGCACCTTTGGCCCGTCGCCTGCGGGGAAGTTTTGATAGTCTGTGGGCGATCGCCCAGATTATTCTCTTTGTTTTGCTAGGGGCCAGTATCCAATTAGATGTCCTCGGTAATACGTTCTGGCTGGGTCTCTTGGTGTTGGGAGTCGGTACTTTGGGGGGGCGATCGCTCGGCTGGTATCTCTCAACCCTGGGGAGTAACTGGACTGGGCGAGAGCGACTTTTTTTGCTGCCTGGTAACTCTGCCAAAGCGACGGTGCAAGCGGCCATTGGGGCGATTCCCCTGAGCCAAGGTGTTGCTGGTGGTGAAATTATCCTCGCTTTATCGGCCCTCTCTATTTTGGTGACGGCTCCCCTCGGTGCCTGGGCAATTCCCACCTTTGCCCCCAAACTCCTCGAACGGGGCGACATTGACCCGACTAAAGTTTCTGTAAATCGCCGCACTATCCTCCTGGCTGCCGTAGACACATCGCCCCTGGCCCAGCAAATTTTAATCAAAACCGCTGAATTGGCCCGTCGTAGCGATGCGGAGGTGATTGTTCTCCACGTGATTCGCACCGATAACCCGGCTGAATTGCAACGGCTGCGACAACAGACCCGCCGTAACCTTGCAGACATCCGCTATCAGTTTATCGCAACCCCTGGGCCAGTCCCCGCAACGATTATGGATATTGCCCATACCCATCAAGTGAGCGAAATTATTATGGGTAAACGCAACCATCACCCGCCCAATAACTTGCTGATCGGTTCGGTATCCCAGGCCATTTTAGAAAAAAGCCCTTTACCTGTGGTGATTATTGAAGCCTAATTAATATCGATCTGATTTTCTTGTTTGAATTCGGCGATCGCCGCTTCTAACTCCGGCAACGAATCTTGGGTAATCATGAACGTTTTAAATTCTTCATTTTGGCTGAGGTACTGCCCATAGGCCGGATCTAAATAAGCACGGTACTGGTCATCCTCTGCCGTGTAAACCTGAAAAAAAGCGAGGGCGATCGCCTCACTATAATCATTCAACAGTTGGGGGCTCGGTAAATTCAAACGGGGAATGCGATCCAGCAAACCCGTAATCCCCAGATCAAGCCGAGAAATATCCACATGGGCCTGACCCTCCTCCAGGATCAAATATTTTTGCTCACTGCGAATCCACGGAAACGAACGCACCTGCTCAAAAATAAAGGGCGTCGCCGGATCATAACTCCCTGCCACCACCGCAATGGGAATCTCGATTTGACTTAACGCCGCTTCCCCAAAAATACTGGCATTAACCGGATTTGCCGCAATCACCGCCTGGATCCGTTGATCCCGAAAATTATAATTCTCCGGAGAAAGCTGCAACGCCCGACATTGCAACAACAACGCATTATTAAAAATGCCCCACTCCGCCGCACAATCCTCATTTAACTGCTCAAAATTTGGCGTCGGAAAGGCTCCAGCTACCGCTAAAGCTGTATAACCGCCGTAGGAGTGACCATAGATACCCACATTTTCTAAATCCAACCGTCCCCCAAACTCAGTGTCATTGCGCCGTTCCAACTCGTCCAACGTAAAACTAATATCGAGGGGGCGATTCACAAATTCCTGCAAATCAGACACCTGGCGCTGGTAACCCACCGCAAATTCCTCCAGATAGGCCAAATCGCTCCCCGGATGTTGCGGTACCACCACCACAAACCCATAACTGGCCAAGTGTTGCGCCAAATTACGATGCTTTTCGGGGGCAGAGGCTAACCCATGGGAAATCAAAATAACAGGCACTTTCTCCCCCAAAGGTTTTTGAGGACGATAGATCTGGGCATAAAATTGGCGATCGCGTTTTTGATCAGCCAACTGCCACGTCTTCATCTCCACAGCGAACATTCCTATCTTTCTCAAATCAGGGCGTTGCCCATAATCAGCCACAGCCGCGAATTTTGCCTCCTGCTTAGCCAATTGTTCAACTTCCTCAATAAATCGTTCTGTTCCCGCTAAAATCGTGGAGACATTTTCCGCAAAACCAAATAATTGTTCTAAATCAACCTGAACATCAACCCCCAAATTATCCAGAACATTTAATAACGTCAGGCCATTTTCCTCAAAGGCAGATTTAATAATTGCCCCCCGCAGTGCGTACTTGCCATTACGTCCTCCACGAATATTGACCACTTGACCAAAAGATTCTAATAACCTTTCCCCTTCGTCGGTTTTTAAACTGCGAGCCAATAGCACCGGATCAATTTCAATTTTTCGGGTGAGAGCCGTTTGCAGTAATTGACGTTCTTCTGCATCTGCCCCCACAATATCCAAGTAAAATTTTAGGTCGAGGGGAACATTCCCCGTTGCAGCAAAACTTTTCAGGGAGTCAATCTTTAAAGATTCCATCAGTGGGCTGTAGATAAAATAAATCTTTTCAGCGTCCTGTGATGACGTGCCCAAAGTCATCATGGGAATTAATCCCAAACCTAGACTAAAGATCCAAGATGTGATTTTATTTGCCTTTTTTCCCACAATTGTCACCCTGTTGATTATTAGATAAACTACCGATTATAAATATCGATATCTCAGTACGGGACAAAAAGCTTGAAAAGAATAGAAAGAGAGAGGGTTTGATCGAAATAAGCACAAATCAATCAACCCCTCATGAATCAGATTAGCGAAATTCGCCGCCAATTGCGACCTCATCTCGGATGCCATGGAGCCAGACTGTCATTTATCGCTCTCTTCCTGGTGGCACTGTTCCGGGCCAAAACCGTCAATCTCGCTGAACTTGCCACCGTTTTGGGAGGCAATGCAGCAGAAGAATTTAACTACAAACGCATGCAGGGATTCTTTCGGTCCTTTGACGTCAACATGAACCAGATCGCCAGGATGGTGATGAACAGTGCAGCTATCCCGCAATCTTGAGTTTTAAGCATCGACCGCACTAACTAATCCTTTGGGGCAACGGATTTCAATATCTTGATATTTTGTTTTATCCATGAAGGTATTGGCTATCCGCTGATGTGAAAAATGTTGGAGAAAAGGAAGGGAAACAGTAACAGTATGGATTTGCTTGAACGCTTTGAAACCCTATTTCTCGATATTGAGATTGCCTATCTCACGAGAGACCGGGAGTTTATTGGCAAACCCTGGCTGTCGTATCTGATGCTGGATAAACCAATTCCCCTTTCGTCTGCGCATACGTCAGATAGAAAAGATAAGGAGTGAAACAGGTGAGACAAGAATGCTGCCAGGAAAACGGTGGGGGTGGAGTCGTCAAGTCTATGTCATGGGCACTCGTCTCGACTCGAAACGAAGAGCTCGCAAAAATGAGGATGAGTTTCTGATTATCATCACCACCCATGACCCTCAAAATGCTTTAACAGATTACCGTCGTCGCTGGGGAATTGAAACCCTGTTTGGGGCTCTTAAGGCCCGTGGCTTTTGCTTGGAATCGACTCATTTTACCGATAAGGTGCGTTTCGGCCATTGGCTTTGTTTGGGCCATGAAGGCGGGTTTATGGCGACTATTAGTACGACAACTCCTGCGGGAAAATTGGTCTTTGGCATCTTTGCATCGTTGGCTGAGTTTGAGCGGGATTTGATTCGAGAAGGTACCATTGCGGATTTGGCGGCAGCTCGCGCTCGAGGGCGCAAAGGCGGACGCAAGTTTGAATTCTCCAAGGCTCAGGTACGTTTGGCTCAAGCGGCTATGGCACAGCGAGATACGATCGTTGCGGCTTTATGTCAGGAGTTGAGTATCGCTCGAACAACTCTCTATCGCTATGTTTCACCTAAAAGTGTACTCAGAGATAATGGGTTGCGAGTTCTTAACTCTTAACATACGATTTTTTTCTTTTCATGAGCTTATAGTCAATCACTGGATTTCCTATGTAACAAAGCTTTCAGATATTTACATAATCCTTAGCGTATGATTGATTTTTTCCGTTCCATGGTGCGACCCTAGGTAGACTTAAAAATAAAGACAATTGTAACTAAAGTTTTTTTAGCTCAGTTACCGTAGCCGTTTGAAATCATCAACGCGCTTGTTAAATAGATTTGTCAACAAACTCAATACCGAGCGCTTTTCTTGAATTTTGATATTGACGCTCACAGACATGCCGGATTGTAAGGGCAGCCCATCCAGGCTTTGCTCCTCTAAAGAGATACCCACGGGGAAACGGTAGTAAGGATAAATCTCATCAGGCGGTAAGGCATCGGAACCAACACTGATGACCTCCCCTTCAATGTCACCAAATTTGCTGAACGGAAATGAATCAATTCGAATATCAGCACTAACTGGCCGGGTAGTTTTTTGTTTTGCTTGGAAACGCTCCAGGACAAAGCCGATATCACGGTTTGTGACAAATACTTCAGCCACCAGAGCATCATCGGGGACAATTTTGAGCAGTGGCTCAGCCTGACCAGCACGGGGAACAAAACGAGGACTAGCTTGGAGATCAAAGACAGTTCCTGCAATGGGAGCTGTCACCCCTTGATATTTGAGGGTTTCGTTGACTTGGGCCAGTTGACTCTCAACTTCTGATAGACGCTTGCTGTTTTCAACAATCATTTTGTTGAGTTCACTGTCAATGGCGGCTAGGCGTTGTTGAGCCCCATCCACTTGCTCCCGTTGGGAGCGCTCAACAGACGATTCGGCATTAGTGAGCTCTGCATTGGCTTGACGAATATCGAGTTGTAGCCGTTGTTCTTCCCTGAGGAGTTGATCGATTTCGGCACGGCGATTATCGATTTGCTGCTGTTGTTGTTTACGCTCAATTTCACCACTAGAACGCTGTTCAATCAGTTGGGCTTGCCGATCGCCGACCTGCTGTCTTTGGCGCTCAATTTGTAGAGCTGGGATAGCTCCGGCCAGTTCAGGGTTCTGCACGCGATTTAAAATTTTAGTTTCAATGTCTAGGCTTTCTTTTGCTTGGGTTAAGGTCTGCTGGTTGCGATCACGAATATCCGCAAGCATCTGTTGATCGATGGTGAGTTGTGTTCGAGCATTAGCCAGTTGTGATCTCGTTTGGGCTAACCGTTGCTGTAATTGCTCTAATTCGAGTTGGGATGCCATCACACGTGATTGGGTCTCCCGTTGGGCCGCCGATACCCGGGCCGCTTGGCTAGCACTGAGAGGACTGTTATTTTCACCAATCTGGGCCCGGAGTACTTGGGTTTCACTGATTAAACTAAGACGATTGAGTGCCAAAGCCCTCACCTCTGGTGGTAGATCTATACGGATGAGCTGCTGTTGTAAAGCCTGGATATTGGCAGTATTACTGAGGATGGCACGGTAAAGTTGATTTTCTTGGAGTAAAGATTGCTTGATCGCTGAGAGAGATTTTTGACTAGCGGCGGCGGCGTCAGAATCAAAGGTTAATAACAATTCGCCTGCTTCGACCTGATCACCATCTTCTACAAAAACTTCTTTAACAACACCATTGATGGGCGCTTGAATCTCCTGAACGGTTTTTTGGGGCTGCAGCTGACCGGTTGCAGTGACAACCTGCTCAATTTTAGCGATCGCCGCCCAAGCGACAGTGGAAACAGTGACCCCAAGGATCACCCAGATAATAGTGCGGGAGAGGGTTGGAGATTGGCGCAACACCACAGGCTGATCGAAGTCAGGTTGCTCGGTTGCTTTGCGGATAGCATCTTCAGAAAAATTGGAGTTAGAAGTAGTTTGGGTCATGGGTTTAGCGATCGCCTTTGCAAAAGGTCAATAGTAGAGAATCGAAATAAATCAGAGAAATTAGTCAAATTAAGCCTCACTGCGGGACTGTTGCTGATAAAGACTGTAATATCGCCCCCGCATTGCCATTAACTCGTCATGGGTTCCCTGTTCCGCCACACAGCCCTCGTGCATCAACACAATCACATCGGCATCCTTAATCGTGTCGAGGCGGTGAGTGATAAAAAATACCGTCGTATCGTGAAATGCTGCCTTGAGGTTATTGCACACCTCCCGCTCCGTTAAATAATCGAGGGCGCTGGTGGCTTCGTCTAACACCAAAATTTGGGGACGCTGTAACACCGAGCGGGCGATCGCAATCCGTTGTTTTTGTCCCCCAGAGAGTGCCGCCCCCCGTTCCCCCACCTGCGTGTTATAGCCATTGGGCAGAGCTTCCATAATGAAATTGTGGGCGGCTGCCACCTGTGCCGCGTATTCAATTTCCGCTGGTTCCGCCTCCGGATTTGTCAGGGCAATATTTTCCTGAATGGTTCCCTCAAACAACAGCGTTTCTTGGGGCACAACCCCCACCTGCCGCCGCAACGAATACAACTCCACCTTATTCACATCGTAGCCATCGATTAAAATTCGCCCCGCTTCCGGTTCATACAGTCGCGAAAGCAATTTTGTTAAGGTACTTTTTCCCGCACCACTCTGCCCCACCACCGCCACAAAGGTTCCCGCCGGAAAATACAAATTCACATTATTCAGGTTTAACGCCCCATGCTTTTTAAAGCGGAAACTGACATTTTCATAGGTCACTGCCCCTTTAATCAGCGGCATCGGAATATTCTCGCGGTCTTCCTCGCCCTCTTGGGGATGATCGACAATATCGGCTAACCGTTCGAGGGAGATGGAGGTTTCTTGGAAATTCTGCCAAAGTTGGGTGAGTCGTAAAATCGGCGAAGTCACATATCCGGCAATGATCCGAAAGGCGATCAATTGTCCGAGGGTCAACACATCCGGCCCTTCTAATACCAGCGATGTCCCATACCACAGCACCAACAACCCCGACAATTTATTCAAAAAATTACTCACGGAACTGGATGCCGTTGAAGTAATCACCGTGTTAAAACCTGCTGACACATAACGGGCGTATTTTTCTTGCCATTTCCAGCGCGATCGCAGTTCGATGTTTTGAGCTTTTACCGTCTGCACCCCAGTCATTACCTCCACTAAATAGGATTGACTCCGGGCATTTTTCTCGGCTTTTTCCCGCAGTTGCCGCCGAATGATCGGGGAGAAAATCAAGGTCGCCACAATAAAAATAGGGATCACGCTGAGGGCAACCGCCGCTAATTTGCCGTGGTAGTAAAACATCACGACAATATAGACCACGGAAAAAATGGCATCGAGAACAACTGTTAAGGCTGTGCCTGTTAAAAATTGTCTAATTTGCTCTAATTCCCCAACTCTAGTGGAAATTTCCCCGACAGGTCGTTTTTCAAAGTATTGCAGCGGTAAACGGAACAGATGATCGATAATTTCGGAACCTAAACTCATATCAATACGGTTGGTGGTATCGACAAAAAGATAAGTTCTTAAACTACTTAAAACTGCTTCAAAGACAGCTAAAATCAATAACAATGCGCCATATACTTGCAGGGTATCACCACTTTGTTGAACGATGACTTTATCAATAATTTGCTGAATAATCAGGGGGTTCGCTAGGGCAAAAAGTTGTACTAAAAAAGAAGCCACTAAAACTTCAATTAAAATCCATTTATATTTTTTAATGGCGGGAATAAACCAACTAAGACCAAATCGTTCTTCGGGGGTATATTTGCCTTTTTGCAGTAATACAACTTCGACTAAACCATTTTCATCGCCCCATCCTTCTATAAAGTCTTGGGGGTTGCGTTTGACTAAGCCCATATTGGGCATTGCCACGGTAATTTGGCGATCGCCCACTTCATAGACCACGGCTAAACTGTCGCGCCATTTCACCATCAGGGGCACAGTGAGACGGGTAACGGTTTTGGTGGGGATTTTCACCAGTTGGGCATTGAGTCCCATCAGCTCGGCGATCGCCCCACAGTTGGGCAACGACAAAACATCATAGCGTTTGAATTGTTCGTCCACAACGCGGCGGATAATGTCGCCCTTAAAGCGCATTTTGTAGTATTGCGCCAACATTTGAAAGCAGGCGATCGCCCCTTCTTGTTCTGTTTTTGCTTTGATGAATGGATAGGTTTTGGGGTTTGTTTCGTCCGGAGTCTCCGGTGCCAAGCCCACAATCTCCACGGGGGCGTAGGGGATCTCTTCCTCTGGCTCTTGTCCATTGTCAAAGGGATCGGGCAACAATTCCACTGGCGGCGGCGGTTCCGGCTCTGGCTGTAAATCTTCGAGTAAATGTGTCCATGCCGATTCGGGAAATCCCACCAAACGGGCGGGCTGAATCCCTTTCACTTCAATGGTTTGCAGCTTTTCTAACTGGAGGCGATCGCCGGGCCCATAACCGAGCAAAGTCCCACCACCACTAAAGAACCATATCTTGCCTAATTCTAGAGAGCTCACCTCCGGACTGGTCGGATCATAGGAGCCCGCTGCTAACTGATACACTTCCGCTTGGGCCGATGCCCCATGGATAATCTCTTTGAGGTTGCCATTGACCTTGGCCTGTCGCGCATAATAATCACTGAGCAAATCAAAAGCTTCTACCATCGAGCAGTGTTCGCTCAATGCTTGATGGAGTTCCGGCGATTGATTAAGCAACGCTAAAAATTCCTGGCTTGTCAAAGTCAAACAAATCACTTCCGTGGAGGCGATCGCCGTTTCACAGGCAACCCCCCGCGCCGCATTCACCCACCCAATTACGCCCCCTTTCTGCAACAAACCCAGGGTCATCGGTGCTTGATTGCGTGGATCATATCCCAGTAAACGTACTTGACCCTGATAAACAATCGACACCTGATGCAACAATTTACCCCGCTGTAAAATCGGTTGTCCCATACGATAGCGAAACGGAGTTAATTTTCCATTTAGCTGTGTCAGCAATTCCGACGATAACTGATTAAAAGGTGAGGTTTGACTTAAAAATTCTAGATAAGGCAGTTTCATGCGAGACAAAATAGGGCAAAATAATTAAGTTTTAGAACAAGAAAAAAGACATTTAAATTAATGTATTGCTATTCTAAATATTGAATGGTCAGTTGATTTTTAACGGATTCCTTTAACCATTTTTCAAATTGTTCATTTATGAGTCGTTGCCGCATCAATTCATCTAATTGAGCCGGCAGAAACTCTTCTAGGCGCAGCACCACATACCACTCACCAATCTTCATCGGTGCTTTTAACGCTCCAGGCTGGGCATTTTTCAAAACTGCGGTAATTTGGGGGTGGGGCGTACTCATTTCCACGGGACCAACCAATCCCCCTGTTTGCGCCTCTGCTCCCTGGGAATATTGTCCGGCAAGGGGAGCAAATGCTGTCGCATCATCCAGAATTCGAAAGTACAGTTCTTGGGCAATCCCAGCATCCTGGGTGCGAATTAATGAATAAATCATTCGATCTAACTGATCTTTTCGCTCCATAAAATAAGTTTCTATATTATTTCCCCACCTAACTTGTTTAAGTTTTTCAATTTTTAGGGGGCGAGTTGCGATCGCCGATAACTGTTCTGGCTGTAGACCATTATTCTGCAACCAAATTTGTAATTGACTTTCTGACTTTAGTTGTAATTTGTTTACAAACTGTTGGATTGCAATCTGGATATCTTCGGGGTTATATTCTATTTCCTCTAAGCTAGTAATTTCTTGATCAAGAATGATTTCTCTAGCTAATTGGGGCAATAATTGGTATTGGACAAGTAACCTAATTAAATCATCTTGTTCCAGGTTTTGTTCTCTAATTCGAATTCTCATGAACGAGTTTCCTTGATGAGATAGTATCTGTAGTGAAAATCAGTCAAAATAATTGAATTATTTTATTAATTTAATTTGTCTATTATTTTTAAAGTTTTTTCCCAATAACACTAAACTTTTAGTCTAATAAGATTTATGCCAAATTGAAAATTTATGGGTTAGCCCAGTCTATTTAATCAGAAGCTTTTGAAGTGGCAATATGTAGTTTTTATGCTGAATAGTGGGGCGTGTATTTTTTCTTTGAATTTTCTCCTCTAGATACAAGTAAGGGGGGTGAATAAAGATGAAGTAACTTTATCCATTAAGGCCAAAGACAGTAGAGTTTTAGGTGTTTTATCAGTTTTTATAAGGCCTATTTAAGGATAGAGAATCTCTCCAGAGATTTCGTACAAAACTTAAAAGACTTGGGCAGGATTTATGTCAGCAATCACGCTTCAAAACTTTCAAGAAGGTTCGAGAATGAATCAAAAATGCGTTGACTCCGTTATTGCGTTTGGGTAAACAGTGCCTGACTAATAAGTAAATTCCAGGGAGGACAGATACTGTTCATCCCTGGAACTTTAATTCAGGGTTAACTTATGCAAAAACTTCGCTTTCAAAACCACTGAGCTGTACATCGGTAAAGATGCCTAGTAGATCACTGGGACTGGCCGACATCATAGTGTTAGTAGATGTGTCAGCCAACTGAACCTCGTTAACGCTTAAGTTGCCTAAGACAATACGGTCAATGCCGAGTTCAAAGTCAGTGATGATATTAACGCCTGCCCCGGAGTTGAGGACAAAGGTTCCTAGACCCTTACCACCCGTGAGAATGTCATCACCTATGCCACCATTCAGGATGCCGTTGCCGCGATCGCCGCGCAGGATGTCATCATCACTCTGGCCGTACTCGGAATCGTCACCGCCCAAGGCGTTCATCACATCATCCGAGTTATTGCGGCCCCACATCTGGTTATCCAGGTTATTTAAGGAAGTGGTGTTGTTCCGATTCCCCAGGATACGCTGCCATAAATTTGTGTTGAAGATATCAAAGCTATCTTCAAAACCTTCTTCATCACTGAAGAGGATGTTGCCCAGATTCACATTGTTGCCAAATGGCCCCAAAACTCTTTGAAAAATAGAGGAAATTAAATTTATCGCTCTAAAGATAACCTGGCCATTAGTAGATTCACCAAGTACACCATCATCACGGAAGTTGAGGTTTTGGATACGTTCATCCAGAGTACGGCCCACATCCTCTTGAGCAAATGCTGTTTCTGGAGTACTGAAGTTATCTAGTAAATACTCAGCTAGAGCATCCTGCTCAGTTCCATCTGCTGCGAAGGTGGCATCCCCGGTTAGCTGATTGTCGTCTTGACCATCGCCATCAAGGTCAGTGAGATCAACTCGGTTGACTGAGTCACCTGTGGGAAATGGATAGCCATCACCACCACTTGCTAAAAAGTTGAGGGTGACAATACGGAAGGTCTGATTAGCATCGCCTACAATTTCGCCATCGCGCACCAGTTCAGCGATAAGGTCATCGTTTTCATCAAAGATGCCAGCACTAATGATGCGATCGCCTTCAGCCAGGTCTGGGTCATAGGAAAACTTAACGCCAGAGATTTGAGGGAATTGACCAGCAACACCAGGAATGAGACTTACACCATGCTCAAGCACCGCCACTAATTCAGCTTTTGTCAGGGTTAGCAAGGTCAAGCCATTGTTAAAGGCCAGAGCCGCTTGGATGTCGTTCTGGCTAATGCCACCTTCAGGCTTAACAACGTTACCGTCACTGTCAAACACTGCTTCGTTAGGCAAACGAACGGCTTCAGTACCGCCAGCAGGGACAACAACTTGCCCAATGGAAGCGCGGATACCGCCACCATTTTTGATGGATACAACTACTTCGGAATCGAATTCTTTGGCGATCGCCAAGTTTGCATCAGCAGTCAAATTACCCAGATTGGTTTCCTGTGTCCGCACCCCATCCGTTTCTTCAGGCGTGTCAAGACCAGAGCGATTGCCGTTGAGGAAGACATCAGAGATACCGAAAACATTGCTTTCAGTGGCAAGAATTTGAGCTTCGATCGCGTTCACAATTTCTTGAATCTCAGGGTCAACCAGATTCTCAGCGTTGAGGTCGGCTACACCTTGAGCATCGGTCGCATAAGCCCCAGATACTGTTGGGTCGTAGCTTTCAGGGATAATGTTACCGTCAGCATCAAAGTCAATCACCAAGCGGCCTACATATTTGTAACTGCCATCTGTGTTGACCAGTGCAGTCTTGGTTCCACCTGCGTTGTCGATAAACTCAGGATAGTCACCTTGATTACTATCCCCTGCACGAGGACGATCGTTCTCATCAAACAGGCGAGTATTGGAACCGCCGCCAACGATGATATCAACGTTAACCAACCGCTCTGCCAAAGCACGCTCAAGGTTGAGCTGTTGCATATGAGACAACAGTACAACCTTGTTCATGTCGGGATTTGCAGCCAACAAAGCATCAACCTCAGCCTGAATTTCTGCGGCCAAAGCATCCAACTGTGCTGGAGTAGGATTTAAGTCAAAATCAGATGGGAAAATGCCCACATCACCAGAGTTCGAGATTCTGTCCAGGGTTGGTGTGGTCGCACCCACGACACCAATATCCTCACCATTGACATCAATCACTGTGGAAGAAGTAACAACGTTGGCTTGAGGAGCCTGACCACCTACAACAGCTAAAGGAGCCAAATTTGCATCGGTGGAGAAGTCTAAGTTAGCGGATAGATAGGGGAAGTTAGCCCCAGTGAAATCTTCACCCAAGATGCTTCCCGGAGCAGAGCCGTCAATTAAGCTAGCTAGGGTTTCGGTACCGAAGTCGAATTCATGGTTACCGAGGGCGATCGCCTGGAAACCCAATTCATTTTGGATTTGGATATCAGCAATACCCCCAGAACCAAAAGCAGCTGCAGAAGCATCAAAGAACAGGCCAGGAATGAATGCATCACCGGAGGACAACGTTAAGGTGTTATCGACAATGCCGTCATTACCCAGGTCTTGAGCACGGAGCGCATTCAAGACGGCGGAGAAGTTGGGAATATCCTGAACTGCAGCGGCGCCAGCTTCCTGATCAGCTGCATGGAGCAACTCTAGGGTGAAAACTTCAGGCTCTGATGACAGATCCAAGCCGATGATTAATGGATCGTGGTCAGAAGAGCGAAATGGATTTGCTCCAAACAACCCATCAATTTGCGCCTGAGGCTTGAAGTTGGTGTTGTAATCAAATGCAGAAGCTTCATCGGCGTTGATGTGCCATTCGGCGGTATCCACGACCTGAGATGCAAGAGATTCATTCGCCAATGCATAATCCAAGGCACCAAACGCTTGAACTTGGGGACTCGTTTCCAAATCTAGTGGGAAACCAAAGGAGTAGATGCTTTCACCGTCAGGAAGGAATTTTTCAATCGTATCCACATAACCTTCATCTAGCAAATATTGGATGGGATCTTCCATTCCATAGGCGTTGAGGTCACCCAGAATCAGGAAGTCGCTGTCACCGGAACCGGTGGGATCAGTATCTAACCAAGCATTTACTGCGATCGCTGCTTGCAGACGGGCCTCATTATTGTTGCCAGTGCCGTCACCCGTCCCGGCATTATTCCCAAAGGGACTTACTGAGCCTTTGGACTTAAAGTGGTTGTTGACTGCCGTGAAGGTTTCCCCGGTCGCTAACTCTTCAAAAGTGACAGCGATAGGATTCCGGCTAGTGCCAGAGCCATCGAATATGGGGTTACCTGGGTCAACACCGAGCCCTGCGAGATCACTATCAGAAAGAACTGCGACTGTCGTACCTTCAGCAATGCCGACCGTATTTGCGTTGTAAATGAAACCCACCGCGATCGCATCTGTTCCTACATAGTCCGTACCGGGATCCACATACTGATAGTTCGCCCCCGGAATCACTGCATTCAGGGCATCAGCTAGAAAGCCAATCGCAAACTCACCGTCACCATTGACATCGCCAAACTCGTTTTCGAGTTCGACTAGACCAAAGACATCTGCTTCAATCTCCGCTAGCGCTGAGACTAACTTGGCCACCTGGCGATCAAACTCTTCCTGGTTATCAGCACCCCGGGGATCGAGGCCGTCGGGTCCAGACGTCAAGTTTTCATCGCCCAGTGAGGTAAAGAAGTTCAAGACATTAAAGGATGCGACCTTAAGGCTACCGCCAACATCTGGAGCTTCGGTCGGACGAGGGTTAGTGTTAACAAACTCCACGGTATCAACGGGATTGATGCGATAGATTTCGTCACCAGAGCCTCCGGAACCGCGACTAAACCGCACTACCCCAGTGAGACCAGTCACTGTGTCGCCCACATTCAAATCGTCATTCGCATCCAGTTGTCCTGCCGCATCTCCTGGTTCAGAGGGAATCTCGAACGGAATCACTGCCGGATTTTGAGCAGTACTGCCATCATCCAAAATCACCGTGTTGCGTATACCCAGGTCTTGGTAAGCTTGGAAACCGTCAACGCTGGGCATATTAGTCTGGGTATAGGTTTCCAATCGGCCATCGGCGTAGAGGCCGACATCGCCGAAACGGCCCAGTGTAAAGAGGTCGGACACGGTCAATTCCTGAGGAATGGTGACCAACATACCTTCATAGGCTTCCAGATCCGCAATCAGGGCACCGTCACTGTTGGTCACTGTCTCCGCGACCGGAAATGTCAACGTGGCTGGAGTCACCTGGTTGCTATTGTCACTGTCATTGATGACTTCGACTGTCACTCCTGAAAGTTGAGTTTCTCCGAAGAACTCATTCACTGTACCCGTCACGCGAACAATATCACCAACGTTCACATCTACAATCGGACTATTGCCGTCAAAGATAAACAGTCCTTCCGAAGTAGCCGCATCCCCGTCAGCGTCAGCATCTTCTTCTTGTACAAAGAAGCCATTGAAATCACCGTTTGTACCCGCATCGCCATCTTGAAAATCGCCGACCACTACCGCTTCAATGGTGACCAGTTCGCCTTCCAGGGGACTCACGTCACCATTTCCTTGAATCGTGCTGATCAGGGTCAAGGGAGAAGGATCATCATCGCTAATACTACTTACACTAAAAGCATTTGCAGGCAGTATTTGTCTCGTGCTGTCATTTCCAGACCAGTTAGATTTATTGCTAATGGCTGCAAGTAATTCTGCTTTGGTTCCAGTCGTGATTCCTGTGTAAATGGCGTTATCAATTTCGTCTAAAGCAACTGCAGTTTCGCCATTGACCAATCCTGTAGGTAGAGCAGACGTATTGGAGTTAGTAGAATCAGATTGCCAAACACCAGGATTACCTTCGCTGTTGAGAGCGTAAATAAACGTAGGGCTGCTTGCATCTCCTTGGTAAGCAATAATTTGGTCACCAGAAGCTGAGAATGAAATACCACTAACAACAGGATTAATAATTGTCCCAGCATCAACATCTGTGAGTGCAGTCCAGGTAAACGTACCTTCATTGGATCTGAATGTACCAGCCGCTTGCCAGCCGTTATCAGTAAAGTTAATCTCTGTGCCAGCTCCCAGATCAATTAAAGGCACAAAAGCAAATTCGTCAGGGTTATCAAAATTAAAACCGATGATAGCAATATCACCTGCGGACAAAATTGTAGCCGTCACGTAAAATTCTCCCTTTGAATTTGAATTAAGTTAAATTGGGTAAATCGGAAACGTTTTGTTAATTTGAGAAAAGCCATGATTAATGAAAAATCCTCATGCATCATTGCATTTGTTAATTTGCAAGTCTGAGGAAATCGCCTCACAATACAAGGACTTCAAAGTTGCATGCCGATTCTTCTAATCACTCATCTATCAAAATGTTCATCGAAGTTAGGAGGTAGTTTTAGGTATCCTAAATTCGACGATTATATTTGGGGTCAATATGATCTATGCTGATGAAACTAATAACATCGAGCTCTCAAAAAATGCCTCTAATAGAAGCGGTTCGAAATAGTGACGCTATCTTTCGTACCATCAACATTGTTCAAATTGACACCTAAATTGAAATTTTGCCTTAAAGAAAGCTACAGATTTTGAGCTGAGTTAGGTTTAGTTGTCATACACTTTAAAAACTTATCCAACAAAATAATCTCCTAGTTTCCTAAAGAAACAGTAAAGCCTGCCTTAAATCTTGGAGAAAATACGTGGAAATCCCAGGAAAATACTTAGGTTTTCTCAGCGACTGCTTATGAGGTAAAGATAAAGAGACAGGATGTCTTGCTTCTATATTTAGTAAGGTCAAGCAAAAGTATGACGAGAACACAATAGGTTACAATTTTACTGGATGGCAAAGTATATTTTGGTTTGTGAGAAATAATTTAGTTTTCTCCAAATGTGTAGTCAATCACATTAGATTATTGTGGAATTTTATCCATTACCATAATTCATTATCACTCCCCCCTTTAGTATTATCTTAAATAAAGTTTTACTTTTAATTTTTTAATCCCACAGCATTTTTATGGTGATTAGGGTGCAATTTGGGGTTTGTATGACTTATAGCTAATTCAGGAATATTGCCAAAAGTCTATTCTGTTGACTCCAAACAAAAGTTTGTTCAGTCTCGATGGAAGCAATTTAAACTTGTGCGATCGCCTTCAAAAGCTAAATTTTTCCCGAAGCATGACGATCAACAAAATAGACTGTATTTCTCAGAAATGGTTTTACAGTGGAGAGTGTCCAACTTTTCAAAGATTACTCTATGATTATGATTACCGTTCCTGGGGGAACTATCAAACCCCATTGGTTTGTCCGTCGTGATCTCGATGGTTTTTTTGGCCTCGCACTGAATAATTTTGTCCAAATCCTAGTTATTGTTAGCCTGACTCAAGGGGTGCTGCAATTTCCGGCCGAACTGCTTTATGGCCGCATTTTGCCAGGTAGTGCCCTTAGCTTAATCGTCGGAAATGCTTATTACAGTTGGCTCGCCTATAAGCAGGGTTGTGCAGAACAGCGGGACGATATTACTGCCCTTCCCTATGGCATCAATACCATCAGTTTATTTGCTTATATTTTTCTCGTGATGTTGCCTGTCCGTCTCCAGGCGATCGCCAATGGCGCTAGTTCCGAACAAGCAGCAGAATTAGCTTGGCAAGCAGGTATTATTGCCTGTCTTGGGTCCGGCATTATTGAACTAGGGGGCGCTTGGATTGCCGACTATTTAAGGCGCTTTGCTCCCCGAGCAGCCCTCCTTTCGACCTTGGCAGGCATTGCCCTCACCTTTATTTCTCTTGGGTTTATGCTACGCACTTATGCCCATCCTGTGGTTGCTTTTTTGCCGTTGGGTATCATCTTGCTTACCTACTACGGCAAAGTAAATTTTCCATTGCCAGGGGGATTACTGGCGATCATCTTTGGCACTGCCCTAGCTTGGGCAACTGGCCTCCTGAGTTGGGATGGCGGTCAATTTTCTACAGTGATTACCCCCATTCAATTTTATCTACCTCAATTGTGGCTCGGTAATCTCTGGGAAGCTCGCACTGAGCTAATTTCTTATTTCAGCATCATTTTACCCATGGGACTTTTTAGCTTGATTGGTAGTCTGCAAAACCTTGAGAGTGCAGAGGCAGCGGGAGATAAGTTTCCAGCGACCCCAGCCCTTGCAGTTGATGGGATTGGCACCCTGGTGGCCGCGCTTTTTGGCTCCTGCTTTCCGACCACAATTTATATTGGTCATCCTGGCTGGAAAGATATGGGAGCACGCATTGGCTATTCTTGGCTAAATGGTTTAGTTATGGGAATTTTGTGTCTCACCGGAACCATCAGTTTATTGAATTATTTCATTCCAGTCGATAGCAGCATGGCAATTGTCCTGTGGATTGGTATTGTTATTGTTACCCAGAGCTTTACGGCGACTCCCTTACATCACGCCCCGGCGGTGGTAATGGGTCTTTTGCCAGGGATTGCCGCTTGGGGAGCACTCATTGCCAAAAATACCCTACGAGTAGCAGGTCTGGGTAATCCGGATGCTCCTTTCAGCGAGGCGCTAATATCAGGCTTTGAGGCTAGCGATACTTTTATTACTGGCGCTTTTGCACTGGAACAAGGTTTGATCTTATCGGCCATGATCCTCGCGGCGATGACTGTGCATATTATCGAACAGGAATTTGGCAAAGCGGCGCTGTGGACGTTGGGAGCGGCAGTGTTGTCTTGGTTAGGGCTAATCCATGCTTACCAATGGACACCTGGCGACACGATTTTACGCATTGGCTGGGGAGCAGGCGCGACTTGGGCAGCAGGCTACTTATTATTAACGATTCTCTTGCTTTATGTACAGTGGACTCACAAAAAACAACCGCAGTCTGACACTGAGGAAATTGAGATTTAACTAAGGCATTCACTTAGGCGATCGCCTTAATCCAAACCATCATCAAATACCCCATCAGAGGGGCCATCTCGATCCTAATCGGCCTTGGCCTGATTTTCTTTGGCGCACAAAATATAGAACAAAAACACTGACAGACTTCCTTGGGTATCCAACAGCCCAAGGATTTTTCATTTTCACCCTAGTTCTTGAAATATCGTGCGCCATGCGCGATTTGTAACCGTAGAGGGCGATTCGTAAATAATTGCGCTAAACTAATTGTTAGTTAACCTAACTGTTTGGGTGGCAATCTATCCTCACAATGAATACTCAAGGCTCTTCTTCATCTCTTTGTGCCGCTAGTCTCATGACCGTTATTCCGGTGGTCACCCGCTTTTTACGAGCCGAACTCCGCACCCATGGGCAGCCTCATTTTTCCCTATCTCAACTCCGAGTGCTGTATTTTCTCAATCGGCAACCCCAAGCCTCCCTATCAGAGGTTGCTGACTATCTAGATGTGACCCGTCCGACGATGTCGGTCATGGTTGAGCGGTTAGTCCAGCGTAATTTAGTCCAACGCCAACAAGATCCACACGAACGGCGGCGCATTGCTCTGAGCCTGACCGACCACGGCACCGCTGAATTGGATCGCGTATATGGGGCTACCCTAGCCAGTGTCACCCAGCGCCTAGAAGGGTTATCAGCAGAGCAAACGGCTCAAATGATGCAAGGCTTCACCATCTTAGAGGGAATTTTTGCTGAAAAGTAGCTGTTCAATAGACAGCGACAAGACTCGCTTTTTCTACCTGGTATTGACTGAAGAGAAATCTCACACCACAAGCTTCCCAATTCCCAGACCCTACACCTATTAATTTACTCATTCCTTCCATGTCCGTCATCACCACCCACAATTTAACTAAACGCTTCGGCCTCAGAGCTGCTGTGGATACTTTTAGTTTGTCCGTTGAGCCAGGGGAAGTCTTTGGTCTCCTTGGGCCTAATGGGGCTGGCAAAAGCACCCTGATTAAAATGCTGACAACGCTACTGCCCTCTAGTTCAGGACAGGCGATGGTCGCCGGATACAATGTTCAGCGTCAGCCGATGGAAGTCCAACGACGGATCGGCTATGTGCCCCAGGCGCTTTCGGTGGATAGCACCCTAACGGGCTATGAAAATATGCTGATTTTGGCCAAACTCTATGGGGTTCGTCGTCGCCAGCGCCTAGAACGAATCCGAACAGCGCTCCACTATGTGGGCCTAGACACCGTGGCCCACCGCTTGGTCAATACCTATTCGGGTGGCATGATTCGTCGTCTCGAAATTGCCCAGGCAACCTTACATCGACCGCCAGTGCTGTTTTTAGATGAACCCACAGTCGGGCTAGATCCAGTTGCTCGTAAAGCGATGTGGGATCTGATTTTGCAACTGCGGCAGGATCACAATACCACCATATTTCTGACGACTCACTTTATGGATGAAGCGGATGTGTTGTGCGATCGCCTTGCCATTCTCTACCAGGGACAACAGGTGGCGATCGGCACACCCAGCACCCTAAAAACAGGCATTCCCCAGACAGATGCCACGCTAGACGACGTATTTATCCACTACACCGGTGACTATTTCACCACCCAAGAAGACGGAGGTTATCATGACACTTCAACCACACGACGGACTGCAAAACGGCTGGGCTAAACCCACTCACCTTCAGTTTGCCACGACCGAATTTCTTCACAAAACCCTCGTTACCGCCGAATTAGAAATCCGCAAGCTACGGCATGACCCAGTGCAACTCTTTACCCGAGCGGTGCAGCCAGTGTTATGGCTGACCATTTTTGGGCAGGTGTTTACTCAGGTGCGAGGCATTCCCACGGGCAATCTTACATATATTGACTTTATGACACCAGGGATCTTGGCCCAGAGTGTCTTGTTTATGTCAATTTTTACTGGGTTGCTTGTTATCTGGGAGAAAGATTTAGGTATCTTGCACAAGCTAATGGTGAGTCCGGCTCCCCGCTCAGCTCTGGTGCTGGGAAAGGCCATTGGTGCCGGGGTACGATGCCTATCACAGCTTGTCATTGTCTATTTGGTAGCCATTTTCTTGGGGGTCAATCTGGATTGGCACCCGCTAGCCATATTAGGGGTGGCGATCGCCGTGATGCTGGGGGCCATTCTTTTTTCGGCTCTGTCCCTATCGGTGGCTTGTTGGGCACAAACCCACGAGCGGGTTATGGGGGTTGGCCAGTTGATGATGATGCCTCTGTTCTTTGCCAGTAATGCCATTTATCCGATTTCCATCATGCCGCCATGGCTACAACTCCTCTCGCGACTGAACCCACTCACCTATCTTGTTGATGCCCTGCGCAACCTAATGTTAGTTGGCTCTGTAGAGAGCTATGGCTTACTCACAGATTTTGCGGTGCTCCTTGGTGGTGCAACCGTTTTGGTTACCCTCTGCGGTAGGTTATATCCTCGTCTGGTGCGATAACCCGCTAAATGCCCTCAAACTTCCAGAGGCTCCAACGGAATGTGATTTTAAGGAACAGAAAAGAAAAAAATTAAGTTTTAGCTATCGATCGCTGGATTTTTAGACAGATTATCAGTCTTAATTAAGCCATGTCGCAGTGCGATGACAACTGCCTGGGTGCGATCGCGGGCCTCTAGCTTTTGCAAAATAGCATGGACATGAACGCGCACGGTACCTGCGGCAATGTAAAGGGTTTCAGCAATTTCAGAATTACTTTTACCGTTGACAATCAGCGCTAAAATCTCCCCTTCTCGCTGGGTTAGGGGATTATCTTGCGCCGGGACGGATCGAGGCATTTCAGCCATGGGCTGCTGAAACTGGGCGTGAATTTGTTGAGTAGCCTGGGCATCCCACCAAGAAGCTCCTGCTGCGACGGACTGAATGGCCAAAATTAATGACTCGGCGTCCACCCCTTTGAGGCAATAGCCTTGGGCTTGGGCTTCGATAAGGCGATTAATCAAGGTGGGTTGAGAATGGGAGGTCAACACGAGGATGGGTAATTGAGGCTGCTGCTGCTTGATTTGACGACAGGTTTCAACGCCACCGATGCCTGGTAACCCTACGTCTAAAATGATAATGTCAAATTCTTGCTTAGTTATTAAATCAAGGGCTGTTTCACCATCTTCAGCTTCTGCGGTGATTTCTAACAGTGCTTCTTGCTGGAGGCGTGTGGCTAGTCCTAGCCGGAATAGCTCATCGTCTTCAATTAATAAGACTTTAAGAGGTGAGGTCATACTGTCGTTTTGCTGGTGACAGAAATAGGTAACTGGTTGATGTAAGCAGGTAAACGAAAAGCAAAGATTGCGCCTTGAGTATCAGATTCTGCCCAAATTGTACCGCCATGAGCTTCTATAATTTGGCGACTAAGATAAAGTCCTAATCCTGTACCTTTGGCTTGGCGATCGCCTTGACCCTGGTAGAAGCGATCAAACAAATGTGGCAACTCATTAGCGAGAATACCCTGTCCCTCATCTATGATTTGTACTTGGCAGTGACCATTGGTAGATCCCATGACCACCTGTACTGAACTGCCGCGTCGGGAATGGTTGACAGCATTTGACAGTAAATTGACTAATACCCGTGAGAGCTGTAAGGCATCCCCATTGACGCAGTAAGACCGCCGAAAATCAGAATTTTCATCCCTCACCCGTAGATGAATTTGGCGCGAGGTGGCGAGGGGAACAACATCCGTCACGGCTTCTTCAACCAGAGTGAGTAAATCAACTTGTTGGCAATGTAGCCGTAATCCTTCAGCATCGTTGCGGTAAACATCCATCAACGTTTCCACCAGTTGCAACGTCTTTTGATGGCTGTGGGTCATAACGTCAAAGACGTGGTGTTGAGCCAGGGAAACCGGGCCAAAGTTTTCGCTACGCAACGCCTTTAATGTCTCCAGAGCCCCCAATAGTGGTGTTTTCAGATCATGGGTAAGGGTCGAAACAAAATCCTCCCGCATGCGGGCGAGTTGCTCCTGGGCTTGGATCTGTAATCGTTGCCGCGTAATGGCCTGTTCATAGGTTTGCAGGCGATCACCTAAATAACCCGTAATCCCTAACGCGAGTACCGTAATCATACGATTTGCGACAGTTGCAGGCGTCACCATGCCGATTCCCGGAATCAATAAATTTAACAGCGTAAAGGCGATCGCCACAGCAGTTACCCAAATGGTGTCTCGACGGCTGAGCCGGGTGCTGGCGATAAGCACTGCCCCGACGTACAAATATCCAAAAATGTAGGGCGGGGGTGTGCTGTACTCCAGCAGGATAACCAAAATAAAGATGACCCCAATCAGCCAATGAATGCGATGACGGGCCTGAATTAACTGATCAAAATAGGAGGCAGATTTAGACCGGGTCATAGGAGAAATTGGGCTTACTTTAAGAATTAAAAGATACTGGGCAACTTAAATTATTTATCAATCTATTTATTTTAAGAGTTGAACTGGATAAACAGGCTGAATTTATATCATTTGATATAAATACTTATAGGCTTTGTCTAAACGCTTCTAAACAAATCCAATTTTTCTGCTTAATCCTGGCGATATAAATCCCACATAAACTCGACTCTATACCTTGTCAAAGCCATTAAAAAAGCGAAATAGTGTTGTTGTTATCAACCATTCTTAAGACTGATGAATACGGGATTTAAACACTCCAAAATTCAAACGTTTTATTTCCCTTATTAGTTAGGAGTTTCTTCCCATGACACAGGGATTTTTTCAACTCGCGATCGCCTTGGCAATTTTACTGTCAGTTGCGCCTTTTTTAGGCAGGTATATGGCACGGGTTTTTATGGGACAGAAAACCCTGCTCGACCCTATTGCTATCCCGTTAGAGCGATTGCTATTTACCATTGGAGGCTTTGCTAATCAGTCTTCGATGACGGGTAGAAAATATATCAGTGCGGTACTGGTAAGCAACTTGGTGATGGGGATTCTGGTTTTCTTCATCCTCCTATTGCAAGGAGCATTGCCACTAAATCCGACTAATTTGACAGCCCCCAGTTGGCATTTGGCCCTGCACACCGCTATTTCGTTTGTCACCAATACAAATCAGCAACATTACTCCGGTGAAACCACCTACAGCTACTTTTCCCAGGTAGGGGCACTGGGTTTTTTAATGTTTACCTCAGCAGCAACGGGGATTGCAGTGGCGATCGCCTTTATTCGGGGTTTGACGGGAAATGCCCTCGGTAATTTTTATGTTGATTTGACTTTATCAATCACACGGATTTTACTGCCGATTTCGATTGTGGGAGCGATCGTCCTAGTAATTGCTGGTGTACCGGAGACATTCGCCGGGCCAGCCGTTGCCCAAACCTTAGAAGGTGCAACTCAATACATTGCCCGGGGCCCCGTCGCCCACTTTGAAATCATTAAAGAATTAGGTGAAAATGGCGGCGGCTTTTTTGGGATCAACTCGGCCCACCCCTACGAAAATCCCAATAACTTCGTAAATCTATTTACTAACATTATCATGCTGATCATTCCAGCAGGACTGATTTTGACCTACGGCATTATGGCGCGTAAACCCCGTCAGGGCTGGCTGATTTTTGGCATGGTCTTTATCTTTTATGTTCTTATGGTGGGCATCACTGTTTACGGTGAGTATGTCGGTAATCCGCTGGTGAACAACATTCTGGGTGAACAAGTTCCCAACTTAGAAGGTAAAGAAGTACGCTTTGGCTGGGCACTTACTGCACTCTGGGCAGTGTCTACGACCGGAACTATGTGTGGGGCGGTCAACGGGATGCATGACTCTTTGATGCCCCCTGGTGGGTTTGCCACCCTCTCGGATATGTTTCTGCAAATTATTTGGGGGGGACAGGGTACAGGCACCGCCTACCTATTCGTGTTCTTGATTTTGACTGTTTTCCTGACCGGGTTAATGGTTGGACGCACCCCAGAATTTCTCAGCCGCAAAATCGAGAAACGGGAAATTGTCCTTTCTAGCATCATCTTACTGGCTCACCCGATCACCATTTTGATTCCCGGCGCGGTTACCCTGGCTCTTCCTGAAGCTTTGGCAGGCATCAGTAACCCTGGCTTTCATGGCGTTTCCCAAGTGATTTATGAGTATGCTTCTGCTGCTGCGAATAATGGTTCCGGCTTTGAAGGCTTGGGAGATAACACTCTCTGGTGGAATCTGAGCACGAGCTTTTCGTTAATCGTTGGTCGTTATGTGCCCATCATTGCCCTGATTTATCTGGCCGACAGCATGGCCCAGAAACAATCAGTCCCAGAAACAGCCGGCACTCTTTACACTGACAGCTTTTTATTCACGGGCGTGACCGCAGGCACCATCCTCATTCTTGGAGCATTAACTTTCTTGCCGGTGCTGGCATTGGGACCGATTGCGGAAGGGTTTGCGATCGCCAAAGCCGCCGCTGAAGTTACGGCTGGGCTCTAACCCTTGATGAGTAATTGCTTCGCTGAACACCGTTAATCTTTAGTTTCTTAACCCATTACTAGCCATGACCAGTTCCATACAACCCCGCCATCAACCCGGTGGACCCCGCGAGGGGCGACGACACACCCCAAAAGTCGATATGTCAGGTCTTTACCAGCGGGCATTTAAAGAAGCGTTTTACAAACTTGATCCACGGGTGATGATCAAAAACCCCGTCATGTTTGTGGTGTGGGTGGGCACGATCATCACGATTTTGCTGACTTTCAACCCAAATCTCTTTGGCCCTGTGCCGGACAACTCAGTTTTGTTTAATGGTTTAATTGCCATCATCCTGTTCTTTACGGTTGTTTTTGCTAACTTGGACTAGAGGGCGCATCTCGACAAAAACCTACGGTTATAGAAAAAATATCGTCTGAAAGTCTTGTATAGAAGCTGTTTTGAGGAGCAACCTTTTTCGGACATTTTAACGAAAGAATAGGGGTTCTAGGGGGCTCTCTTAGATGAGCCTTGGTCAAGCAAACGTTGCCCTAAAGCCTTCACAGAACCATCACCATTCACATAGGAATAAAGTGTGGCTGTAGTGATGCCTAAACGCTTTGCGACTTCCTGAGAATTGCTTTGAGGG